>JAIXTE010000025.1 GCA_027484315.1 Burkholderiales bacterium
CCTTCGGTGGCATCAACCTCGAAGACATCAAAGCCCCTGACTGTTTCAAGGTTGAACGTGCCTTGCGTGGCCGTATGAACATTCCCGTGTTTCACGATGATCAGCACGGTACCGCCATTGTGGTGGGTGCAGCCATCCTGAACGGTCTGGAAGTGATCGGCAAAAAGCTCAATGAGGTGAAGTTTGTGGTGTCGGGCGCGGGTGCCGCTGCGCTGGCCTGTCTGGAATTGCTGGTTGAGTTGGGCTTGCCCCGCGAGCACGTGTGGGTGACCGACATTGATGGCGTGGTTTACAAGGGCCGCCCGGTCAATATGGACCCGGACAAAGACCTGTTTGCCCAGGACACCACTGCCCGCACATTGGCCGATGTCATCAAGGATGCAGATGTATTTTTGGGTCTGTCTGCCGGTGGCGTACTGAAACAGGACATGGTGCGTGCCATGGCCCCCAAACCCCTGATCCTGGCACTGGCCAACCCAACCCCTGAAATTCTTCCCGAGTTGGTGAAGGAAGTACGTGACGACGTGATCATGTGTACCGGGCGCACGGATTACCCGAACCAAGTGAACAACGTGCTGTGTTTCCCCTTCATTTTCAGGGGCGCGCTGGATGTGGGTGCCACAACCATTACCAAGGAAATGGAAATCGCAGCAGTTCGTGCAGTGGCTGAACTGGCCCGCAAGGAACAGTCCGATGTGGTGGCTTCAGCCTACCGCACCCAGAATTTGAGTTTTGGCCCTGAATATCTGATTCCAAAGCCGTTTGACCCACGCCTGATTGTGCACATTGCCCCGGCCGTGGCCAAGGCAGCCATGGAAAGCGGCGTGGCCACGCGGCCCATTGCTGACCTGGAAGCGTACAAAGACCAGTTGCAGCAATTTGTGTATCACTCCGGCACTTTCATGAAGCCGATTTTTGCAGTGGCCAAACGCTGTGTGGCAGAAACGCCCCAAACATCGCGCATCGTATTTGCAGAAGGCGAAGACGAACGCGTGATGCGTGCTGTGCAGGTTGTGGTGGATGAAGCCATTGCCAAGCCCATCATGATCGGTCGCCCTGCAGTGATTGAACGCAGGTTGGAGCGGTTTGGTTTGCGCATCAAGCCCGGCGTTGATTTTGAATTGATCAACCCCGAATACGATGAGCGCTACAAAGACTACTGGCGCACCTACCACGACCTGACCAAGCGCAAGGGCGTGACTGAAGCCTATGCAAAAATCGAAATGCGTCGCCGCAACACCTTGATCGGTTCCATGCTGATCCACAAGGGCAATGCGGATGGCATGATTTGCGGTACATTTGGAACCCATTCCCTGCATTTGCATTATGTGAACCAAGTGTTGGGATTGCGTGCAGGATGCAACACTTACGGTGCAATGAATGGCTTGATGCTGACCAATCGACAGGTGTTCCTGGTTGATACGCATGTGAATTATGATCCTACTGCTGAACAGGTTGCCGAAATCACCCTGATGGCAGCTGAGGAAATGCTGCGCTTGGGCGTGCAGCCCAAGGCGGCTTTGCTGTCACATTCCAATTTTGGTTCAAGCAACCAGCCATCCGCTGTGAAAATGCGCGAGGCTTTGCAAATTCTTCGTGACATTGCCCCTTGGCTTGAAGTGGACGGCGAAATGCACGGCGACTGCGCAATCGATGAGGCGGTGCGCAACACCATCTTCTCGGGCTCTACCTTGACCGGTGAAGCCAACCTGCTGGTTTGCCCGAATATTGATGCGGCCAACATTTCATACAATCTGTTGAAATCAGCGGCTGGTAACGGTATTGCGGTGGGGCCGATCTTGTTGGGATCTGACAAGCCTGTGCACATTCTCACCGCATCTGCCACGGTTCGCCGTATTGTCAACATGACAGCACTTGCAGTTCTGGATGCGAATTCAGAGCGAGTCAGTTCAATTTAAGCGGCTGTTTAAAGCACAAAAAGGGCGTGCAAGGCACGCCTTTTTTTATTTTGAGATTTGAAGTTCGTGTCGCAGAATCATGACATGAGCGACCCAAACCAATTCCAGATTGAAGAAGACGAAGACATCACCGGATTGGTATTGTCAGGTGGTGGTGCACGCGCAGCCTACCAAGTCGGCGTGTTGCACCAACTGGCCAAGTGGTTTGAGCAAGAGAACAAACGCGAATTCGATTTTCCGTTCAAGATTTTGTGTGGAACGTCTGCTGGGGCTATCAATGCTGCTGCTTTGGCTTGTGCCGGGCGCAATTTTTACCAGTCTACTGAGCGCATGATGCGTGTCTGGGAGAACTTCAGTTCCGACCAGGTATTCAGGTCAGACTCACTGGGCATAATCCGAACTGGTGCCCGATGGTTGTCCGCCCTGTCGATTGGCTGGATGCTGCGCAAGCGTCCAAAATGTTTGCTGGACAACTCGCCTCTGTCGAGTTTGCTGAACCAGTTGCTGCATTTCAGGCGATTGGATGAAGCCCTTGAAAACGGCACAATACACGCCTTGGCGGTGACTGCGTCCAGTTACAGCTCGGGTCGAAGCGTCACATTTTTTCAAACTCAAAAAGTGATTGAATCTTGGGTCAGAACGCAGCGCGTTGCTTTGCCCGATCGCATTACCGTCGAGCACCTGCTGGCATCCGCCGCCATTCCATTCGTGTTTCCATCAATCAAGTTGGACATTGAAGGAAAAATGGAATACTTCGGTGACGGTTCAATTCGCCAATTGGCACCGATCAGCCCGGCGATTCACCTTGGGGCCAACCGGGTCATGGTGATCGGTTCCAGTCAATCCGAGAAAGATCACACTGCTGCCATTGAAATGCAGAATGCTTACCCAAGCCTGGCGCAAATTGCTGGGCATGCAATGGCCTCCATATTTCTGGACAGCTTGTCGATTGATATTGAACGCTTGAGCCGGGTGAACAAGACACTTGGCTTGTTGCCACCGGAAATGGCAACCCGCACCACGCTCAAGCCAATTGAGTTGTTGGTGATTTCACCCTCAGAGCGCATTGATGAAATCGCGGCGCGCCACACGCAAGACTTGCCACGCCCCGTGCGCACGCTGATGTCAGCCCTTGGGGCCACGGAGGCAAGCGGTTCTTCATTGGCCAGTTATTTGCTTTTTGAAGCCAACTACACCCGCGAGTTGATTCGCATGGGAATTGCTGACACCATCGCCAAGCGCGAAGAGGTCTACGCGTTCTTTCACTTGGGAAAGTCTGGCAGCTAACTCGGCAGTTCAGCCACGTTACAATGGATCTTCCATTGTAGTTCGGGCGCATTTCGTTCATGTCTTCACCAATTGTCTCTGCAGCCTGGCACGCCAGAATGACCCATGCAGATGGGCCAGACGGCTTGTACGTAGCATGCGGGCTTCCAGCAAAAGTCATCAGTACATTTGATTTGAATGAAGTGGCTGCAAAAATTGAGCAAGTCCAAGCATTGGCTCTGCAGGGCATGACTGTGGTGGGGGGGCTTACATACGAAGCAGCACCGGCATTTGACAGTTCTCTGGCCATTCAGCCCAACGACAGTTTTCCATTGCTGGAGTTTCATGCATTCGGCGTCGATCAAATTTACTTTTTGCCGTTGAATCAGCTGCAAGTTTTCCCCCCCAGCCTCGCTTTTCATCCTTGGTGCGATGAGCAAACCCATGCCGAATACGTTGAATCATTCGAGAAGGTTCGGAAGGCGATTGAAGTGGGCGAGTTTTATCAGATCAATCTGACCACACGGCTGAAAGCGAAAAGCGGTCAGCTTGATGCATGGCAGTTGTTTCAACATTTGTATTTGACTCAGCCCGCCCCACAAAGCGTGTTTTTGCGGGGCAGTGTATTCAATGTAATCAGCCTGTCGCCCGAACTGTTTTTTCACTGGGATGGCAAATCATTGACCACCGCACCCATGAAAGGCACACGTCAGCCACACGCTGGCAGTTTTGATGTGTTGAGTGACAGTGAAAAAGACCGTGCTGAAAATGTGATGATTGTTGACCTCTTGCGCAATGACATGGCCAAGGTGTGTCAGCCCAGGTCTGTTCAGGTGCGTTCGCTGTTTGACGTGATGCATTTGCCCACCGTGGACCAGATGACATCCACTATCGTTGGACAAACCCTGCCTGGCACTGGCTTGAAGGACGTGTTTGCCGCATTGTTTCCTTGTGGCAGCGTCACAGGCGCGCCGAAGTCGCAAGCCATGTTGCGTATTGCGCAATGGGAAAAAGCACCACGCCAATTTTATTGTGGGGCGTTGGGTGTGGTCAGCCCTGCTGGTGTTGCCCATTTCAATGTACCCATTCGCACCGTAATCGAGCACAAGGGCACGCTGGAATATGGCGTTGGCAGCGGCATTACCTGGTATTCCACGCTGGTTGATGAGAAAAAGGAATGGTGGCAGAAAACAGTTTTTCTTCGGGAATCCACTGCGGACTTTCGCGTGCTTGAAACCTTGCGGCTGGAGAATGGGCAGTGGCGTAATCTCGACGCGCATTTGCAGCGCATGTCGAATACGGCCAATCATTTTTCATATCTATGGGATGAACAAGCTGTTCGACAGGCTTTAATGACGGCTGCCCATGCCAATAGAGAAGGGCTGTACCGCGCGCGTTGCTTGTTGAGTGCAACTGGCGGGTTTGAATTGGAGTTGCATGCTTTTGAGCAAGCGAACACGCCGGTGCAGTTACGCATGGCTTCAAAACCCATGGGCGCTTTACCCGAATTTGTACTTCACAAAACCACGTACAGACCTGAGTACGATGCTTACCAGCGTGAAGCCAACGGCGCATTCGATGTGTTGCTGTTCAATCCGCAAGGCAACCTGACTGAGACTTGCCGTTGTAACGTTGTCCTCAAAGTGAATGGCGAACTATTGACACCTCAAATTTCTGAAAGTACAGAGACTTATTTGTTGCCCGGGGTGTTACGTGCGCAGCTTTTAAGAGAAAATGCCATTCAGCAGGCCACATTGACTCTGGAGGATTTGAAGCGCGCAGAGGAGGTCTGGCTGATCAACAGCCTGCGTGGCTGGATTCCGGTTTCTGCTGTATTGAACTGTGACGGCAGGCTGGTTTTTTCAAACAATACACAATAAACAAAAATCCAAGGGACTTGACATGAACCCGACTACCATCGAAATCATCGGCGCAAGCTTGTTCGCCATTGCGGTGATCCACACGTTTTCAACGAAATTTTTTGAGCGCCTGGCCCACTCCCAGCCCAATCACTCCGGGCTTTGGCACTTGCTGGGTGAAGTCGAGGCTGTGTTTGGTTTCTGGGCCATGGTACTGGTGGTGTTCATGTTTTTTGTGATGGGCAAAGACAGCGCCATTGATTACGTGGACACCCGAAACTACACGGAGCCACTTTTCGTGTTTGCCATCATGGTCATTGCGGCCAGCAAGCCGATCCTGGTGCTGGCGGGCAGAATCGTGCGGGTTGTGGCATCGGTCATTCCGATTGATCGGCAGGTGGCTTACTTTTTCACCACCCTGTCGATTGTGCCCCTGCTGGGCTCATTCATCACCGAGCCGGCAGCCATGACCCTGGCCGCCTTTTTGTTGCGCGACCGGTTTTATTCGCAAGGCATCAGCAACAAGTTGATGTACGGCACCCTGGGTGTGCTGTTTGTAAACATTTCAATTGGTGGAACGTTGACACCGTTTGCAGCTCCCCCTGTGTTGATGGTGGCCGCGAAGTGGGGCTTTGACATGCAGTTCATGTTGACCACCTTTGGCTGGAAGGCGGCAACGGCAGTGTTTGTCAACGCGGCAGCACTGACCTTCCTGTTTGCCAAGGAATTGACTGCGATGAAAAAGCCCTCGGAAAATGGTCCCAAGGAAGACATGCCTTTCTGGGTTATTGGAACGCATCTGCTGTTTTTGGTGGCGGTGGTTGTGTTTGCGCACCACCCCGCAGTGTTCATGGGGCTGTTCCTGTTTTTCCTGGGCTATACCAGCGCATATAGCCGTTACCAGGACAAACTGATTTTGAAGGAAGGCCTGATGGTTGCCTTTTTCCTGGCCGGTTTGGTGGTGCTTGGCGGGATGCAGGCCTGGTGGTTGCAAGACGTACTGAAAGAAATGAGCCCAACGGCGTTGTACTATGGTGCCACTGCCTTGACTGCGATTACTGACAACGCCGCGCTGACCTACCTGGGGTCTTTGGTTGAGGGGGTTGATGACCAGTTCAAATACGCTTTGGTGGCAGGTGCAGTCACTGGCGGTGGCTTGACCGTGATTGCCAATGCACCCAACCCGGCAGGGTTTGCAATCTTGCAAAGGTTTTTTAATGATGGCGCCATCAATCCGGGCAAGCTCTTTATAGCCGCCTTGGGACCAACACTGGTGGCAGTTGTGGCCTTCCAGTTTTTGTAATCAGCTTTCGGGACAATCGGTTTGAGCGAACAAGACGTCAATTACAGCGATCATGAGCCAGCGGTTGAGCTGCCTCATGATCTCGACGATGCACAGCGGGCTTTGGCCGAAGTGCAGGCCTTGTTGCGCAAACAGAAGGTCATTGAAAGCGTTGTTCACAACCACCAAACCACCGTAAATCCCGAGCGTCAAAGCCTGGTCGAGGAGCTGGTCCATCGCCAGCACCTCACTGAACTGGGCAACAAGCTGTACTTGCTCCACCCGGCTGACGTGGCCTATGTGCTGGAAAGCCTGCCGCAGGAAGAGCGGATGCTGGTGTGGGGCTTGGTTCGATCCGATCGCGACGGCGACATTCTTCTTGAGCTGAGTGATGCGGTTCGCGAAACACTGATCAAGTCCATGGACAGCGAAGAGCTGTTCGCCGCCACGGAATCGCTGGACGCCGATGAAATTGCGGAACTGGCGCCCGATCTTCCACGTGACGTGGTGGAAAAGCTGGCCAGCAGCCTGAGTCTGGAAGAGCGCGAGCAACTTCGCGCAGCCATGAGCTACCCGGATGACACGGTGGGTGCGCGCATGGACTTCGACATGGTGACCATCCGTGACGATGTGTCCCTGGAGGTGGTGCTGCGCTACCTGCGTCGATTTGATGAATTGCCCGATCAGACGGACCAGGTGTTTGTGGTTGACCGCCTGGATCACTTCAAGGGCAGCTTGCCGCTGGATCGCTTGCTGGTGAACGAACCGGAAACGCTGGTGAGCGAAGTCATGAGCCGGGAAGTGCTGATGTTGTCAGCGCTTGACGATGCCTATGAAGCCGCGCAGGCCTTCGAGCGGTACGACCTGGTGTCTGCACCGGTGCTCGACCCATCGGGCAAGTTGATCGGGCGGTTGACGGTGAATGAAGTGGTGGACGTGATCCGCGAAGAAAGCGAGGCTGACCTGCTTTCAAGTGCTGGTTTGCGCGAAGAAGAGGATTTGTTCGCCTCGGTGTGGGAGTCGGCCAAGAACCGCTGGCTTTGGCTGGGTCTGAATTTGTGCACGGCGTTTTTTGCCAGCCGGGTGATTGATACTTTTGAAGGCACCATTGCCAAGGTGGTGGCGCTGGCCACCTTGATGCCGATTGTGGCGGGCATTGCAGGCAATTCCGGCAACCAGACAATGACCTTGATGATTCGCTCGTTGGCCTTGGGCCAGGTGACTGCAGCCAACTTCAAGTTACTGCTGAAAAAGGAATTGGCCATTGCCGGTTTGAATGGCCTGGTGTGGGGAAGTTTGGCAGGCTTGGCTGCTTTTGGTTTGTACTTTGGCTCACCGAATGCAGTTATGCTGGGCTTGCTCATGACTTTGGCGGTGATGCTCAACTTGTTGGTGGGCTCTCTGGTGGGGGTCATGGTGCCTCTGGGGCTGGAGAAAATGGGGCGTGACCCGGCCATGGGTTCTTCGGTGTTGTTGACGTTCACCACCGACAGCATGGGTTTCTTCATTTTCCTGGGGCTTGCCTCCTTGTTTTTCTAAAGCACACGTTCAATGCAGCGGCTGACTGTTTCCATTGTCGTACCCGTTTACAACGAGGTTCCAGACCAGTGCGATGACTCCTTGCGTTTGCGCATTCAACAGTTGTTGGCTTTACTTCGACCCTGTGACGAGTTGGTGCTGGTGGACGGGGGATCAAGCGATTTCAGCTGGTCAAGCATTCAAACATTGGCATCCCATCCTCAAGTTTCAGCAATTCAAAGTACCAAAGGCCGTGCGTTCCAAATGAACGCCGGGGCAGCGAAAGCCTGCGGTGATGTGCTGCTTTTTTTGCATGCAGACACAGTGTTAAGTCTGGAGGCTTGGCAGGAGTTTCTGCAAAAACTGGCTGGGAATTCCAATGCTGCGTTGTGGGGCCGCTTTGATGTGAGCATCTGTGGCAAAAGCAAATGGTTGCCCGTGGTGGCCTGGTTCATGAACCAGCGATCGCGACTAAGCAAGATTGGCACGGGTGACCAGGGCCTGTTTGTCGGGCGTGAAATCTTTGCCCGCATGGGTGGATTTCCAGAACAGCCCCTGATGGAGGACATTGAGTTCTGCAAGCGCTTGAAACGCATTGCTCCGCGGCAATTTGTAGCCATTCGCAAGCCGCTTGTGACTTCCGGGCGGCGTTGGGATATTCACGGAGCCTGGAAAACCATTGTGCTGATGTGGCGGTTTCGATATCAATACTGGCGGGGTGTATCCGCACAAGAACTGGCCCGGCAATATGCAGATACGCGAGAAAAGCGTCCTCTGACTGTGGCGGTGTTTGCCAAGTACCCGCAGGCCGGACGGGTCAAGACCCGCCTGGAGCCGCTGCTGGGTGCTGATCAGTGCGCCGAATTTGCCCGTTACCTGTTGTTGAGCACACTGGACAAGCTGCATGGTGTGAATGTCGCTTTGTGGACCGATGGCGGCACCGAGACAGAATGGGACGCTTTGCTTCAAAGGCTTCAATTTCCCGGCCATGTTCAGCGGCATGTTCAACCCGCTGGGCATTTGGGCCTACGCATGGAATGCGCGGTGCAAACGCATTTGAAAGAATCCCGTGTGGTGGTGTTGCTGGGGCCCGATGCAGTGCAATTCAGCAAGACTGATCTTCAACAACTGGAACGTGCCGCCCAGACCCACAGCATGGCTTTTGTTCCTGCGCTGGATGGAGGTTACGTGGCCCTGGCCAGCACCCGCTGCGTGCCTGCAGTATTTTCAGAAACCATTCGCTGGGGTACGGCCAGTGTGGCGGAACAAACCAGGGCAGCATTGAGCTCGCGGCGAATTTCGGCACAGTGGTTTGAAACCCAGATGGACATTGATGAGCCCGAGGATCTGAAAACCGCAATACAACATGGGTTTGTGCCCGAAGATTGGGCCACACGTTATTCTTGAACCATCAGGCGTGTTGTATGGGATGCACTGCGCGACAACAAGAGGAAGGGGCTGTAATGACCACCCTGATTGAAAGTACACGGATTGTGTTGGTTAATACGTTGGCTGTTGCGTTGGCTATCGTATTGCCTGCTTTATTGGCTGCCGTATCGTCTCTTCCCGGTTTGGCTTCTGCTCATGCTGCCGAGGCTTTGGCCCAGTGGCCTGCTGACCCGGCCGCAAACATGCCTTCTGCATGGAAGCCGCAATACCACCCGGACATTGCGGCCCACACTGAATTCAAATTCATCAGGCAGGGCGACAAAACCCTGCTGCAAGCGGATGCCGATAGTGCTTACGGCACGCTGGTTCATGCCTTTGCCAAGCCCCTTGAATTAAAAACGCTCCACTGGGAATGGCAGGTTCTGACCCAGCCGGCGCGGGCCAACTTGCAAACCAAGTCTGGAGACGACGCGGGCGCCAAGTTGTGTGCGTTCCTTCAAATTGATGAATCCCGGTTGGGGCTGGGTACACGCTTGGCCTTGGCGACTGCCCGCACTGTATCCGGTGAGCGGTTGCCTGCAGCAACCCTGTGCTACGTGTGGGGCGTGCCGGGCGAGAAGGTAGGGCAGGTGTTTGACAACCCTTACACTGACCGGGTGAAAAACATTGTTGTTCGTGACACGGCCACAGCCAGCGAATTGATTTCCGAGAACCGGGATTTGCAAGCCGACGCACGCAAGGCGTTCGGCAAGGAGTTGCCAGATGGGCCGGTGAAGTTCACCGGCATTGCGCTGGGCACTGACTCAGACAACACCAAGTCCAAGGCCAGGGCGTTGTTTGGTAAAGTTAGTGCCAAATGAATACCAAGTCAGTGTCGAGTTGTTACTGACTCAAATTCATGGTCTTCACAATACGCTCGCAGTAGCGGGCGATCTGATCGATTTCCAGGTTCACAGGACTTCCGGCTTTCAAATGCTTCAATGTGGTCATTTGCACGGTGTGTGGAATCAGGTTGATGTGAATGTCGCATTCACCACTGGCGTGGTCATCAACCTTGTTCACCGTCAGGCTGACGCCATTGACAGTCACTGAGCCTTTGTAGGCAAAAAAAGCGGCCAGCATTTGTGGTGCGCGAATTTGCAGGTGCCAGCTTTCGCCAACAGGCTCGAATTCAACCACGCTGCCCAACCCGTCCACATGACCGCTGACCAGGTGACCACCCACGCGGTCGGACAAGCGCATCGCCTTTTCCAGGTTGACCTCGCCGGGCTGGCTCAGGCCCACAGTTTTTGACAGGCTTTCATGCGACACATCTACGTGAAAAGTGTGGTTGCCCATGGCCACCACGGTCATGCACGCGCCCTGAATGGCAATGCTGTCGCCCAGTTTGACATCCGAGAAATCAAGGGTGGGGGCATGCACGGCGAGGCGAACGCCCGCGTAGGCGGAGTTCTGAAGGGGTTCTACGGATTCAATCTTGCCGATGGATTCAATGATGCCAGTGAACATGTGTGCTACTACTCCCGATTGTTGCGGACCCACACAATGCGCAGGTCTCGTCCTTTTTGTTCAAATGATTGGATTGCCCAGTCCAGGGTGGCTGGCAATGCTTCCTGTTCAGGCAGACGAAACAGGCCAAGACCTGCGCCCAGAAAACGGGGGGCAATGTACTGCACAACCTCATCCACCAGCCCGGCTTGCATGAATGACCCGTTTAGGCCATAACCTGCTTCAAGGTGCAGCTCATTGATGCCGCGCTGCGCCAACTCCTGAAGCAGGCGGAGCAGGTCGGTTTTTACCTTGCCAGCATGCAGGCCTGCCGCGACCGGTGCAACATTGAGCACCTCGACATTGGCTGCGTTGGGGTGGGTGCTTAGCCAGGTCGGTACTTGCGGTTCGGTGTGCGCAATCAGCACTCTTCCTGTTTGAAGCAACTGCGCATCGGGTGAAATTTCCAGTTTGCTGTCCACAATCACTTTCAGTGGTTGGCGGTCTGTCTCGATGTCACGCACATTCAGTTGCGGGTTGTCTGCCTTTACCGTGCCGATACCACTGAGCACTGCGCAGGCTTGGGCGCGCAGGTGATGCCCGTCCAGCCGTGCTTCGGGGCCAGTGATCCATTGGCTTGTGCCGTTGTTCAGCGCGGTGACGCCATCCGCACTGCTGGCTACTTTCAGGCGTACCCAAGGGCGTTTGCGCTCCATGCGGCTGAAAAAACCACGGTTGATCCAGCGTGCCTGTTCAAGCAGAACGCCACTTTCCGTTGAAATGCCTGCAGCCTGCAGTATCGCCATGCCTTTGCCTGCAACCAGGGGGTTGGGATCAAGCACCGCAGCCACCACGCGTGCAACACCAGTTGCCACCAGGGCCTCGGTGCATGGGCCTGTGCGGCCATGGTGGGCGCAGGGTTCCAGGGTCACATAGGCCGTGCTGCCCTGAAGCGACACGCCTTGTGCACGGGCTTGGGCAATGGCTTGCACCTCGGCATGGCCCTCACCGGCACGAACATGGAAGCCTTCTGCAATGGCAACACCATCGCGCACAAACACGCAACCCACACGCGGATTGGGTGTGGTGCTGTACTGGCCTTTCCAGGCCAGGTTCAATGCATGGCGCATCCAGTGTTCATCGTTGGGGTGTGGAGTACCCATGGTCTCAAGCGCCTTTTTTGGCGGTGCTGGCTTTGGGCTTGGTGTGACCTTTGGCATTTTCCGCAGGTGCAGTCAGGTGGGCAATTTCTTCGGAAAAGCTTTGCAAGTCTTCAAAGCTTTTGTAAACCGATGCAAAACGAATGTAGGCCACGGTATCGAGTTGCTTGAGTTGTTGCATTACCAGTTCGCCGAGGAACTTGGTGCTGACTTCGCGGACCGCACTGATCAGCAGTTTTTCTTCGATGCTGGACAGGGCTTCGTCAATGGCCTCTGCCGGAACAGGCCGCTTGCGCAGAGCCAACATCAGGCTTCCACGCAATTTGTCTCTGGAGTAATCGACCCGTGAGCCGTCTTTTTTGACAATGGCGGGCAGAAACAATTCAGCCCGCTCATAGGTAGTGAACCGTTTGCCGCAACTGCCGCATTGCCGACGGCGGCGAATCGCGTCTCCTTCTTCAGAAGTACGCGAATCGACCACTTGGGTATCGGCGTTGCTGCAGAACGGGCATTTCATAACGCCGCGTTTCCTGACTTACTTGTAAACAGGGAACTGGCTGGTCAATTCCTTGACCTTGGCTCGAACCTCAGCCAATGCGGCTTCGTTGTCGTGGTTTTCCAACGCGTCGGCAATCAGGTGACCCACTGCACGGGCCTGTTCTTCCTTGAAACCGCGTGTTGTCATGGCCGGGCTGCCCAAGCGGATACCGCTGGTGACAAATGGCTTTTCAGGATCATTTGGAATTGCGTTCTTGTTCACGGTGATGTGTGCACTGCCCAACACGGCTTCAGCAGCCTTGCCAGTGATGCCTTTGGCACGAAGATCCACCAGCATGACGTGGCTTTCCGTACGGCCGGACACAATGCGCAGTCCGCGTTCAACCAGTGTTTCGGCCAGAGCCTTGGCGTTGGCCACCACTTGCTGCTGGTAGGCCTTGAATTCAGGCTGCAGTGCTTCGTGGAAGGCAACAGCCTTGCCGGCGATGACATGCATCAAGGGGCCACCCTGAATACCGGGGAAAATCGCGCTGTTGATTTTCTTGGCCAGCTCTTCTTTCATCAAAATGATGCCGCCACGTGGGCCACGCAGTGATTTGTGGGTCGTGGATGTGCATACATCAGCGTGCGGCACTGGGTTGGGATATACACCCGCAGCAATCAGGCCGGAGTAGTGGGCCATGTCCACCATGTAGTAGGCACCCACTTCCTTGGCGATTTTTGCAAAACGCTCAAAGTCGATGTGAAGGGAGTAGGCCGAAGCACCCGCGATGATGATCTTTGGCTTGTGTTCACGAGCCAAGGCTTCCATCTTGTCATAGTCGATGGCTTCGTCTTCGTTCAAACCGTAGGACACCACGTTGAACCACTTGCCAGACATGTTCAGTGGCATGCCGTGGGTCAGGTGACCCCCTTCAGCCAATGACAACCCCATGATGGTGTCGCCGGGTTGGAGCAGGGCAAAAAACACGGCCTGGTTGGCCTGTGAGCCGGAGTTGGGCTGCACGTTGGCCGCTTCTGCGCCAAACAGCTTTTTGAGGCGTTCAATGGCCAGATCTTCCACCACGTCCACGTATTCGCAGCCACCGTAGTAGCGCTTGCCGGGGTAGCCTTCTGCATATTTGTTGGTCAGTTGTGAACCCTGTGCTTCCATCACGGCTGGGCTGGCGTAGTTTTCAGACGCGATCAGCTCGATGTGGTCTTCCTGGCGGGTTGTTTCCTGCTGCATGGCAGTCCACAATTCGGGGTCGGTTTGGGCGATGCCCTTTTGGCGGTCAAACATAACGATTTCCGGAAAGGATTGGGTTCAAGACAAGCCCATTATTCTAATTGATTTCAAGCGATTCGACCATCGACTTCGTCCATGTTTTGGCCCGAGGCGTCAAGGTTCAAATGCCCCGTCCAGGCCCAGACCGGGATGTTCCAAACACCCTGAGAATCAAGCTCTATCACGTTCAGCGCACAATTGGGCAATTGCCAGTCACGGGGCTTTTGGAGGAGTTCCCCTAGGCAATGGCGGTAAATACAATCGAGTACACCGCCATGGGCCACCAGCAGAACTGACTCGCCATGCCTTTCGTGTGCAATTTGTTCAAAAGCTGCCGTTACTCGATGATAAAACCCGGCAAGGCTTTCACCTTCGACAAGAGGTGCTTCGGGCGTACGTTCACGAAGACCCCGGTATTCCACGGGGCTTTTGGCCTGCATTTCATCGGCTGTCAGTCCTGACAAATGTCCGTAATGACGCTCTCTCAAACTGGCGTTCAGCTCAATGGGGGGAATCTTCTCGCCATGGATGGCTTTGGCAGTGGTGTGGGCCCGGTTCAGGTCGCTGCTGACACAGTGCTGGTAAAGGGCAATGTTCGCCAATTCCAGTTGGTCGAAGTAGCGTCTGATGAGTGATGCCTGGCGCAAGCCATGTGCGTTCAATGCAATGTCAGTATGGCCCTGAAACCGTTTTTCGCGGTTCCAGTCTGTCTCGCCATGGCGCACCAAAATAAAGCGGGTGCTCACCGGTTTTTTACCGACAACTGCACCAAAATCAGGGGCTTGGGTGTTCAATTCAAGTGCACCTTGGCAAAGCGGCGTTTGCCGACCTGTATCACATACGTGCCTTTGGGCAATCGAATTGCCTTGTCAGATACTTTTTCGCCCTCAATTTTGACTCCGCCTTGCTGGATGTTGCGGTTGGCGTCGCTGCTGCTGTCGCACAGGCCTGCTGCTTTCAGTACCCAGGCCACGCCGGCATCGGGTTCTCCTGCGGGCAATTCCAGGTTCACCTCGGGCATGTCATCGGGCAAGGCCCCCTGCTTGAAGCGGGCTTCGAACTCGGCCAATGCACCACTTGCGGCCTGCTGATCATGGAAGCGTGCCACCAGTTCCTGCGCCAAGGCCACCTTGGCGTTGCGCGGGTTTTCACCGTTGGCGCAGGCGGCTTTCAATGCCTCAATGTCTGCCGTGGATTTGAAGCTGAGCAGGGTGTACCAGTTCCACATCAACTCATCGGAAATGGACATTACCTTGCCGAACATATTAGAAGGAGTTTCTGTAACGCCCACATAGTTGTTCTTGGACTTGGACATCTTGTCCACGCCGTCTGTACCCACCAAAAGGGGCATGGTGAGCACGCACTGCTGCGCTTGACCATGTTGTTTCTGCAATTCGCGGCCCACCAGCAGGTTGAATTTTTGGTCTGTACCACCAATTTCCAGGTCGGACTTAAGCGCGACGGAATCGTAACCCTGCATCAAGGGATACAGAAATTCATGAATTGCAATGGGCACGCCGCCCTGGTAACGCTTTGTAAAATCTTCCCTTTCCAGCATCCTGGCCACTGTGTAGCTGGACGCCAGTTTGATCATTCCGTCCGCGCCCAAAGGCATGCACCATTCGCTGTTGAAGCGAATTTCGGTTTTCTCGGCATCCAGAATTTTTACGGCCTGCTGGTGATAGGTTTTGGCGTTGTCTTGAATCTGTTCACGGGTCAAGGGCGGGCGGGTGCTGTTCCGGCCCGATGGGTCGCCGATCATCGACGTGAAGTCACCGATCAAAAAAATGACTTGATGGCCCAAATCTTGCAGCTGACGTAGCTTGTTGAGCACGACTGTGTGGCCCAAATGAATATCAGGGGCTGTGGGGTCGAGGCCCAGTTTGATACGAAGGGGTTTGCCACTTGTTTCGCTTTGAACCAGCTTTTTGATCCATTCCGATTCAATCAGCAGTTCTTCACACCCGCGTTTGGTTACGGCCAGAGCGTGTTGAACGGATTCTGACAAATTGTCGGTATTTCCCGCATTAATGGGGGGCGTTCTATCAGGTGACTGGTTCATATTGCAATCCTTTGTTACACTCTGGCTGGTCACAGTGTTGTATTTTTGAAAATAGTGCTGATTGTGGGCGATCGGCAACGTGAAATTTCACACCTTTAAAACTAAAACATGATGCTTCAGAAATTTTTAGAGCGAGCAATCGCCGCGTGTGGACAGGGTTTTGCCGTTTCCAGACGCTTGGTTCAGTCGGGCCTGCAATACGCAGACGACGCGTTACCTGAATCACACAACCACAGAAAGTGGGTCATTGTAGGGTTTTTTTCTTTCCCTGTTCTTGGCGCAGTGGTTGCAATCGCGGGCTCAGTTCAAAATTCTCCCGTTGATTCTGCTTTGTCGAATTCCGACGTGGTCATTGAGGCCGTTGAGCTGAATCTGGCCGATCAAGGTGTATTCACCTTCGAACCGCTGGTTGCAGAAGAGCGCATTCGCCGCGGTGACACCTTGGTGAGCCTCTTGGAACGAATGGGCGTCAATACTCAGGGCTTAGGCCCATTCATGGCGCAAGACAAAATCGCAAAAAGCCTGGTTAACCTGCGCGCAGGGCGTGTGCTGAGCGTGCAGCAATCCGCCGACGGCGATCTGAAGTGGTTGCGTTACAAAAGCGATCTGGATGAGGATAAGCAAGAGTCGATTCTGGTTCAGAAGGTGAATGGTCAGTTCAGCGCCAAGCTGGAGGCGGTTAATTTTGAAAAGCAGGTGGTGTTTCGGGCAGGACGAATTGAATCCTCCCTGTTTGCAGCAGCCGACAAGGCAGGTTTGCCCGATGGCGTGGCCATTCAGCTGACAGAAATTTTCTCCTCCGACATCGATTTCCACCGCGAATTGCGCAAGGGTGACGAGTTCAAGGTGGTCTACGAGGACATGACCCTGGAAGGGCGTTCAGCGCGTGCAGGTCGTGTATTGGCTGTTGAGTTTGTGAACAACAACAAGCCCTACAAAGCATACTGGTTTGCATCCAACGGCAATCAGCCGGCCGCCTATTATGACCAGAACGGCCGTAGTCTCAAGAAGTCATTCCTTCGTTCCCCTTTGGCTTTTTCCAGAATTTCCTCCGGGTTTACCACGCGCCGCTTCCACCCCATTCAACAACGCTGGAAAGCGCACAATGGCGTTGATTATGCAGCACCAACCGGCACACCCATCATGGCGACTGCCAGCGGCACAGTGAAGTTTTCTGGTGTGCAAAATGGTTACGGCAATTTTGTGGAAATTCAACACCACAGTGGTTACAGCACCGCCTATGCGCACTTGTCACGTTTTGCCAGTGGCGTCAGGGTTGGTCAAAAAGTGCAGCAAGGCGATGTGATTGGATATGTCGGGGCGACAGGTTGGGCCACTGGCCCCCATTTGCACTATGAGTTCCGCGTGAATCGGATTCCCCAGAATCCCTTGAGCATCACTGTTGCGCAGGCTGAGCCGCTGGATCGCGCTGCAATTTCAGAATTCAAGCGTGTACAACTGGCTTTGGACCGCCGCATGGAATTGGCCACGGCCCAAAGCCTGGCACGTGCACAGTAAACAATGATTGTTTTTGGCGCAATGTCTGGCACCAGTACTGATGGTGTAGATGTTGCGGCCATTCAGATAGACCCGGAGCATGCCGGGATGCGCTTTCTGGGCGTGTCCAGCCTGGGATTTTCCTCTTCTCTTCGGGATGATTTGCTCGCTTTGCAGCAAATCCCTCCCAAGTTTCCTACCGGTTCCGATCCCATTTCTCTGCTGCTGCAGGCACGTCTCCAGCTAACGCTGCTGTATACCGATGCCTGCATAGAGTTGCTGGATTTACTTGGGCTGGAAGCCCATGATGTTCGGGTTGTCGGTGCCCATGGCCAGACACTTCGGCATCGCCCCGAGCTCGGATATACCTACCAGATGCTGGACGGGGCTCTGCTCGCTACCCGGCTTGGAATTGATGTGGTCACTGATTTGCGTTCCAAGGATGTTGCCTTGGGTGGGCAAGGGGCGCCTTTGGTACCCGCTTTTCACCAGGCCTGGCTAAATGCAAAAGGTGTTTTTTGCCGTACAGGCGTATTGAATCTGGGCGGCTTTTCCAATCTCACAGTACTCAATGGACGTGATTTGCCGGTCACTGGGGGCGATTGTGGGCCAGCCAATTGCCTGATGGATTTGTGGGCGCAGCGTGCATTCCGCTTGCCAATGGACGAAGACGGGCTGATTGCTTCCTCAGGTCAGCCTTGTGAGTCTTTGCTCGATCTGTTGTTGTCACATTCCTTTTTTGCTCAGTCGTGGCCCAAAAGCACCGGCCGAGATGACTTCAACGAAAAATGGTTTGATGGTTGTCTTGACGCCTGCGCGGGTTTGTCTGACGAAGATGTCATGTCCACACTTTTGGCCTTTGCGGTGAAAGTCATCAAGTTGACCCTGCCCCAAGACATTGACCAGGTGTACGTGTGCGGAGGGGGTGCCAAGAACACCACTTTGATCAATCAGCTGCGATTTGAGTGTGCCCCTGTGGAGTTTTTGCCCATCGAGAATCTGGGTCTTCCGGCCCAGGCGGTTGAAGCAGCTGCTTTTGCGTGGCTGGCAGCTCAGAATGTGACTGGGCAGTATGGCAACTGTCCGGCTGTCACCGGGGCTGATCGCTTTGCAGTACTGGGTGCATTTCACCAAGCCAGCTAGTCAATAAACCATCCTGCAGGAATTCAGATCGACATGGCTGTGTTGACATGGGGGGCACTGGCCGCACCAAATTGCACGGATGAAGGTTCGCCTGTCAGGCCGTTTTCACGCGCAGGGAAAAGTTCTGTGATGACATGAAGCCCGGCATCTTGCAGGTTGGGGTTCATCGGAATGCGGATCATTTCCTTGAAAAACTCGATCTGGGCATTGGTTTCCTGACTTGCGTTGTAAATCAGGATACAACAGGGCTCGTAATCCAGGAGCGACCCAAGCAGTTTGAGTTGGTCAATTGCGTTGGCTTTTTGGCTTGAATCACCCGCATACAAGATATAGACCGGTGACATTCCCCTGCGCAAGGCACATAGGTAGGCGCGGTAAGCACCATGCAGGTTAAAGTCCACTTTGTCGAATCCGTTGGTTGGCAGTCTTCGCTGGATTTCAAGCAAATGCTCGGGCGTCATCGCCATAACCTGCACATCAAAGACACTTTCCTTGCGGTAACTGGGCAGCTTCCAGCGCTGGGATACCTCTGCTTCGCAGGGCAAAATCACCTCGAAAACTGAACCCGCCAGCTTGCCGTTGTAATACCTGTTGCGACACTCGGTGTTGGCGAGAATCTGTTCGCTCAAATCCCGGACAATACTTGAGCCATGGCCCCAACCCTTGTTGTGTAACGCCACCTTGTCATTTTCAATGCCTGATCCGGTGTCTGCAATTTGCAGGCACATCTTGCCGTTTCGTCGGCGAACGCCAACCACCACACCCCCTTTGTCGGTGTATTTGATCGCATTGTCCAATCCGTTGCGAATGATTTTCGACAGGGCCTCTTTGTTGCTGAATACGGTCAATTCACTGGGTACGTAGCGTATTTGTAGCTGTTTGACTTCAGCCAGCATTCGGTATTCTTCAATCAAGGGTGTGAGAATTTCGTTCAGTGACACGCTTTGCAGTGCGGTGCTGTTGTCTTCCGTTGGGTATCTAATCGCATTGCCCAACTGGTCAAAGAAGTCTTCCAGCATATTTTTCAATGCTTTCTGAGCTGTTTGAATGTGCTGGTAACGTGCCGTGACTTCCGGGTCTTTGGAGATGGCTTTGCCCACACTGGCGAGAATTCCAAGCGTGCTAAGGGGTTGACGCAAATCATGGCGAAAATCCTTTAAAACGCGTCGCCCTTTGAAGGCGAGTTTCATGACCTCCTGGTCCACTTTCTGCTGGGCATTCTTTCGTCTTCTGGTTCGGGTTCGTGAGAAGTCTTGAAAGCCCATGTGAAACACACAGGTGGCGAGCAGAAAGTTGTACAAACCGTTCACCGAGGAATGACTGATCCAATCTGGCGCAAGGTCATAAATGTGGAGATGAAATGCAAAACTGACGAAGCCGTAAATCAAGCTGAAATAGACTGCCTTGACAAGGGTGATTTTCGGCAGGTTGCTGTAGCTTTTTGTGATGGCCAACAGGCAAAATGTTTGCAGTGCAATCATGCACAGGGAAAACCCCGGAACTTCCCCCGGCGCACTGGCCAAAGCTGCCAGACAGCCGACTCCGAATGGCATAAAGGCAGATTTCTCGGCGCCTACTTTTCCCCGCCGTCGCCCCAGAAATGCGCAGGCAAAAAACAGAAATGACAGCAGCTTCAAGCCTGCGTGTAACGGTGTGTTGGGCGCAAGTTCAGCAAAGTTCTCATGCCCGAAAACCAAAAAGCCCAGTAGCAAAATACCAATCACCGCGCAGGCATTCTGGCGCTGATTGGGCAAGTGGTTGGCAAAAAATGGGTAGGTTGCAATACCCAATAACATGGCAAGCGCTGTAAATGAGTAGGGCATCATCTGGTTGTTGTGAGGCCCGCTGGACAAGCCAACGGGTTAGGTCGTTAAACCAAAGCCGCCGCATTCAGGCGGGGAATTTTCCGATAAAGACTGACTGCTTGAGTTCTATTCTTGACATTCATTCGGGTGAAAATTTCGCGCAAGTGGGTCTTGATTGTTTCTGGAGACAAATCCAGCTTTCTTGCAATTTCCTTGTTGGAAAGACCGGAAGCCAGGTAATGCATGACCTGCTGTTGCTTGTGGGTCAGCTGAATTCCGTTGTTCTGGCCCAGGCGCCCGGTGATGTGTTCGCCGTTGGTTTGGCGATTGGACAGGGCGTTGGGTCTCCATTGAACCTGAACACCTGCTCGAGTTAGGGCTTCAAGCAGTACGGAGGAAGTTTGCTCAAAGCCTTCCGATTTGGACAAAGTCCAGGAGGGGGCTTGTTGATTCGGTACGATGGAGGCGAGCAAGTTGTCGTCCCCGCTCATGATGAGCATGGGCAAGTTGGGATTTAACTGGCTCAGGGTGTCAATAACCTCCTGACCTTGGGCGTCGGGCAGGCGCAGATCCGTGATGATCAGGGCAGGGGAGTTTTTGTTCCACAGGTCTTTGGCATGGGCCACACTGGCTGCGCAGAGTATGTCCGCATTGGTGGCCACAAATTCAACCAGGTCTTTAATGCCTGTGGCAAAAAGCGGATGATCTTCGATCACCAGTATTTGATTGGACGGCATTGTGTCTCCTCCCGAGGAATTGCTAGTTTAAAAGGTGTCACCAGATGTGAGCATATGAACATCTTTATTGGATTAACACTTTTTTCCAACCCTCTTTAGGGGGAGTTAATCGCTTTGAGCCCACCCAGTCAATAGGCATTGTCCGCAAATGTTTTCGTTCATGCTCATGTACCTTCGTTCTGTCTGCTCAATTACTCAGATTCCACCAGTCAAATTGACCTGGTTGAAGACAAACCGGCGTCGACTGCGTCGCTTTTCATTACAATAACCCCAGAGAGCATACGATTGAACGGTGCGAACACAAGGTTCGAGCAGATTAAATGAGATCAAGATTAAGTGGTGCCTCCAAGCCGGCAGAGGAAACCCAAGCCCGGGTTCGCCGCAAGGAACAAACCCGCCAGAACCTGATGCAGGCCGCCCTGACTTTGGTAGGCAACGGCAGCAGTTTTACCGCACTTGGCATTCGCGAAATTACCCGTGAAGCCGGCGTGGTGCCGACCGCCTTCTACCGGCACTTTAAAACCACTGACGAGTTGGGGCTTGCCCTTGTTGAAGATGGGGGCATCACGCTTCGACGGTTGCTGCGCGAAGCCAGGCAGGCCAGCCTGCCTGGTGAGGACATGATCCGGCATTCGGTCAGCGTCTTTGTGACTTACCTCAAGCAACATCACCTCGAGTGGCGCTTCATCAGTTCGGAACGTTCTGGGGGATCGCAATTGTTGCGCAATGCCATTCGAAACGAAATTGCCCATTTCACCAATGAAATGGCCAGCGATTTGCGTTTGCTGAATATTTTCCCTGGTTTGTCTACCCACACCTTGACCCTGATTTGCAGCCTGGTGGTGACGCTGATGATGAACTCGGCCACTGACTTTCTTGATGCCCGTGCGGACCAGCCCCAGATTGAACGAGAAATGCTTGACAATTTTGTGAAGCAGATCGTGATGGTATTTCTGGGGGCTGCGCACTGGGAAGAAGAGCCCACCAAGTCGCTACTCAGTGGCCTGTCCAAGCCCAAATGAGCAAGCCGATTGTCTATGTCGATCTGGACGGCACGCTGAGTCCATCGGACATCTTGCTGGAGTGCTGTTTGCTCTTGCTCAAGAAGAACATTTTTTACCTGTTTCCGATGTTGTGGTGGGCCTTTCGGGGTGCTTGGGTCTTCAAGACCGAAATCAGCAGGCGTATTGATCCTGTTTTGGACCATTTGCCCATCAATTCCCTTGTACTTGAGCGCTTGAATCAGCTGAAATCAGCCGGGCACGTACTGGTGCTTGCCAGCGCCAGTGTGCATCGCGACGTTCAAAAGGTGGCTGATCGCCTGGGCTTGTTTGATCGAGTGATTGCCAGTCGGGACTCCAACTTGAAAGGGCTTCGCAAGCTGCAGGCCATTCAGGCGGACAGCCTCGGGCAGCCATTTTTGTACTTTGGCGACTCGGCAGTCGATATTCCGGTGTGGAAGCATGCTGCTGTGGCTTTCGGTGTGAATACTTCGGTGAGCACCCGTGCCAAAGCAACGGCTGCTGGTGTGTCATTGAATCGCATTGATTCGAGACGCGCCGGCTTCAGGGTTTGGCTGAAAGCCATGCGCATACAGCAATGGGCCAAAAATGGCTTGTTGTTTTTGCCGTTGATTGCTGCCCATAAGTTGGATCCTGCACTGTGGGTCAGCATGCTGTGGGGCTTTGTCGCATTCGGATTGGTGGCTTCAGCCACCTACATCTGGAATGATTTGATGGATCTGAATGCGGATCGGCAACACCCGCGCAAACGCCACAGGCCCATGGCCAGCGGTGTTTTGTCAATTGTCAAAGCTTTCCTGTTCATGAAAGCGCTCGGTTTGCTCGGCTTTGCCGTAGCCTTCTGGGCGGTGGGCTGGCAGTTTATCTTGGTTCTTTTGATCTACACGGTGGTGACCCTGCTGTACACCTTCGTGTTCAAACGCACCGCTTTTGTGGATGTGTTGTTGCTGGCCTTGTTGTACACGGTTCGGGTGATAGCAGGCGGAGTCGGTACGGGCATTGCGCTGTCGAGCTGGTTGCTGGCCATTTCGCTGTTCGTGTTTCTGAGTCTCGCTTTGGTCAAGCGCTGTGCGGAGTTGGAGTTTCTGCAGTTGGAGGGCGCGCAACCGCAAGGGCGAGGTTACCGGATGAGCGATCTCAGCTACTTGGTGTCGATGGGCATATCCAGCGGTTTTGTGGCTGTGCTGGTGCTTGCGCTTTACGTGGACAGCCAGAACGGCAATATGTTGTACAACACGCCGGAATACCTGTGGGGAGTTTGCCCCCTGTTTCTTTACTGGCTAATGCGAATCTGGATCCTGACTTCCCGAAAGGAAATGATTGATGACCCGGTTCACTTTGCCATTCATGACCGCATCAGTTGGGGTTTCGTGATTGCTGTGGCTGTGTTGGTGTTCTTGGCCTCCTGAACCGGAATCACATGATGCAGAACATTCTTTCAATGTCCGCTGAAAAGCTGGAGTTGCCGCTGAACCAGGCGAAGAAATTTTTTGTTTTCTCCGTGTTGGTGACAGCAGCCATCAAACTTTGGTTGGCCTGGTTTTTTCCAATGACCGGGGATGAGGCATTTTTCCACCTGTGGTCGACGGACCTGAATTGGGGCTATTACGACCACCCACCCATGATCGGCTGGTGGCTCTGGGCACTCAGTCATCTCGGTAATTCCCCAATCATAGTTCGCAGCCTGACGCTGTTGTTGACCACCGTCATTGCCCTTGGCATCGTGTTGCTCGCCCGGGATTTGTTGCCGAAAGAACAGGAGGCGCGCGCCTGGCTGGCTGGCGCGGTGTACCTGTCAATGCCCGTGTCGTGGTTTGCTGTATTTGTGACCACCGACACACCTCTGATTTTCTTCATGGGCCTGGCCATTTTCACTTATACCCGGGCAATTCGGGCGGATTCCGGGACGGGTATCTTTCTGGCGGGTTGTTTTTTGGGGCTGGCTTTTCTGTCCAAGTATTTTGCGGTGCTGCTTGGCTTCGCCTTTGGCTTTCACTTGCTGTTCCACAAGCAGCGTTTCAAATATTTGTTCCTGTTGTTGGCGGGGGTCATGCCTTTTGCCGGCATCAACATTGGGTACAACCTGACTAACTGCTGGAACAACATCATGTTCAATCTGGTCAATCGGCATGAGGATGCACGGCTGGGTTGGGGAACTGTGCTGACCTACTTGGGCATGATGGTCTATCTGATCACACCTTGGGCTTTGTGGCACTTGGCCAAGGGGGTAAAGATCTGGGTTCGGGAAGGCGCGTTAGCCTTCGCGCTGGTGGTGCCCCTGTTCCTGTTTTTGCTTGTTTCTCTTCAAAAAACCGTGGGCCTCCACTGGGTACTCGGGTTTTTACCGGTCGCATTTGTGTTGCTGGCCCTGTGTACGTCGGGTGTCTGGTTAAAGCGGTTTGTGGGTTTGAATGCGGTGTTGTCGGTGCCACACCTCGTGGTGTTTGGTTTGCTGATGCATGCAGGTGTGTCTGTATGGCCCAAGAAAGATTTTCAGGAAGATGTGTTGTTTCACCGGGAAATGCCTGCAATTCTTGCGGAGTTGACGCGTGACATGCCCAGCGACGGCGTGTTGACCACGGTGGCATATTCTCCCGCTGCCCTGATGACCTACCACTATGGTCAGGTGGTGCCCGTATTTGGGCCAGGCAAGTACCACGCCCGCAATGACGACACCTTCGTGGACTGGCGCCAAATGGATGGAAAATCGATCCGGATTGTGGCCAAGGCCAAGCCGATTGACCCAGTTTTGTATACGGAATACCTGAGTAACACCCGGGTACAAAATGTGGTGGTGCAAGGAGTTCCATTTACCATCGTGGATGGCAGTGATTTCAATTACCAGCGATTCCGGGATGTTGTGCTTCGGGAGGCTGTGGACAAGTACTACCAAATACCGAAAATCTTGCCGGTGCTCGATTGTCCGTTTGCGCGGAAATACGGGTTCGAGGCGGAATGCCGGATTGCGAAACCTTGAATTCGCAGGCCTTCGTGTCGGGGTTAGTTGCTACTCATCTAGCCTTGGACAAGGCTCATTTCCCGTCTTGTTGATCCTTGCTTGGGGCATGCGAAACGCGAGACGCGTCTTCGCATCGATTGCTTTCGCAATCGCCCCGCGCAGCGAATCAGCCGGGAAGCCTTGTCCTGAATCGGCAAGATGATGCAGCAAACGAACACCTCGCGAGGCTGCGAACTTGCGCTGGAGAAGGGGACGGTGATTCAATCAACGCCGCAGGTTGCAGGTTGCAGGTTGCAGGTTGCAGGTTGCAGGTTGCAGGTTGCAGGTTGC
>JAIXTE010000108.1 GCA_027484315.1 Burkholderiales bacterium
GCTACCTGTTTCTCGGTGAAACAGTGGGTTGGCACACATTGATTGGTGGCATGGTGGTATTGGCTGGCACAGGGCTGGCTGCAATAACCACAGCCTCGAAATGAAGCCTATCGCGTCAAGACCACGCTTTGACAGTCCATGGCGCTCACATCCACGGTCACGTTATTCAAATCCACGCCCAACACCTGCAACAGCCCGTCCAGTATATTGCCCACCGTACCCAGGATGGGACGCAACACAGGTTCAAGTACTACAAGTAGCGTGCTGACCAAACCATTGACAGTGGCCCTGATCAACGGCCCCACAATTGGCAGATCCACTTTCAAGTTCAAATTCGTGTTGGACAGCAAGCCCCCGAGTGTTTGGCCAAGACTCAGATCCACCGTTTCCTGGAAGGGTGCAACGCCATCAAAACTGAGCTGAACCGGGTCAGCACGCAAACTGGCCCCCGCCCCCAAAGTGACGCCTGCATTGACCAAACCCAGCAAAGTCACATTCAGGATCCGCGCTGGTGCACCACAGGTCAATCCGCCCACCGTGGTGTTCAAATTGCCCGCACTTTGCGAAATGCACACCTCGGCCACTGCGGGCACTACGGTCATTTCCATGTTGTTGTTGGCACGCGGAAAACGGCAGGTCAGGTCATTGACTTCGGCCAGGCCGCCGGCCACCCGAAGTTGCAAAGCCAGATCAAGCGCACTCAAACTGACCAGCGCAATATTGATGTTCAACGGTTGGCGCACGCGCACATTCAAGGCAACCTGCGCGGTACGTGCGGAGGTGATGGGATCTTTGTACGGCGTTTTACGACCCACGAAAACCTGTGGTGCCTCGAGGATGTTGACACCCACATCAAGCCGCAGCAAACCGGACATGACCGGCAAGGTATACCCCACGCCCTTCACAGCGTTCAGCAAGGTGACTTGCGCCAATTGACCCAGATTCACATTGAGTGGCGTGTCTGTTCTGCCCGACAAATCTGCGGCCAGCAGGTCGCCCACCTTGAGATTGGTTTTATTCAAAGGGCCGCTCAATGCACTGAGCAAGCCTTGAATCTGCATTTTGTCGGCCTGGTCGGCGTCGCCCACCAGCAGTGCATCTTGCAGCAAACCCAGAGCCGATACATTCAAGGCCAACAACTCATTCAAGCTCGCCACACCGAGCTCTGTACTCAATGCAAGCAGGTCCACTGCAATGTCACTACCCAGCAAAGCGCCCCACTGGGCAACCGACAAGTTAATTGCTCCGCCGCCCAGCGCTGTCAACAAACCATTGAGCAAGGCAGATTGATTGGTGTCCACCGAGGCCAGTGAGGAGGCCACGGTACCCACCACGGTCGGAGCCACGGTGGCCTCAGCCAGTGCATTGATTTGCTGGTTGGGCAGGAAAGCCAACAAGCCATTGAGTGAACGGTTAATCGTGACCCGCGCCGTAATGGCGTTGGGGCAATCAGCAGTCACCGCATTGTTGATGACACAGACAATCGTAATTTCATCTTCAATCTGAATCCCATTGGCCTGGGCAATGGCCATGGCTTCGGGAAAGGCAGGCCCATCGGCCATTTGACGCGCTGCAGTCAAGGCGACCAGGTCTGCCACACCCTGAATTCGCGACTTTTCCCAAGCCAAATGCCCCACGGCCAACACACCCAAGGCGCCAATGCTCATCAACAGCACGAACACGGTCAGCAAGGTGTACGCCCCCTGTTGCTGGGCCGCCTTGGCCGGTTTAGTCATTGTTTGGCTCCACGCGCGTTGTGGCCTCTGCTGACAAATTGGCAGGCAGGGGAATGAAGAATGAATTGCCCACAATCGGGTTGTTTTGATAATCGGGATAGACGAGGCGTAGACGCAAACAAATCGAGTCACCGCAAGGTGTGGCATTTACGGAAGGCACAACGCGCTGCCGGAAACTGCCTACGTACTGTGGCAAGAGGCTATCGAGGGAATCCCGGGCAAACTCCTCGTAATCGGCCTGGGAGAAACCAGACCGGAATACAGTCACTTGTCGGGCCGCCTCACTGGTGGTGTTGTTCATGATCAACAAAGCCCCCAGCAGTACCGAATACTCAACGATGGCAAAAACCACGGCAAGCAGGATGGGAAGGGTCAACACCAATTCGACCAACAGGGCGCCTTTTTGACGAAAACCTGAATTGCCTTGTGCGGCGCCTGCATTTTTCATAGCCATTTGATTAATTAATTTGCGTTAACCCGGGGGACAGGACTTCACTTTGCCAGCAAAACCAGCCAACACATGCCGCAAACACGGGAAATTTTACCCTTGTTATTGTGTGAACATCGGTTTTTTTCAGAAATTTCAATTAGATAAAAAATGAAAGCATGGTCACTGCACACCTTTGGAATTCAAAGAAAAGATGGTATTACCAAGTCAGCATTGTGGCAGTTCTTTACCTACAAATGACTAATCTGAATCGGTATTTTTACACAATTGGACAGTTTGAATATGGGAAGAAAAAAGAAAGGCAATAAAAAAGGCCAGACATGACGGTCTGGCCTTTTGTCGAAAACAATCAGATAACTCGTATATAAACCCGGTGGTTAGTCGTCGCGACCCCAGCCTGGTCTGCCATACCCGCGCCCCTGGTTGTCATCGTACTTCCAGTTACGGTCGCCGTCGCTCCAGCGATCATCACGCCGATAATCGCGGCGGTCATAATCTTTTCGGCCATAATCACGCCGATCGTAGTCGCGGCGATCATAGTCACGGCGGTCATAACCACCGCGATTGACATAGGTGATGCGATCTCGATATACGTAGCGCTGCTCAATGTAGCGCGGGCTGAAGTCATAGTAGTCGCGTGATTTTGCAAAGTAGACCGGGCGGGAGCAGGCACCATAATCCCCGCAGTATCGACCCCATTTCCGCAAATGCCCAGGCGGCACATGCAGGTAAACAGGGGCAAGAATTCGTGAAGGGCGAGTCACAATCAGGGGTTCAGCGTACACCAAGGCCGGGTAGCGACCATTGTCGATGTTCACTGAGCCATACACGCCGGGTAGTACTTCACCGCCCACGCCAATTGACACATTGACTGCATTGGCCTGCCCCGGCGCCAAGGCCAAACCCATGAACATGGCGCAGGTGACTGAAAAAATCTTGAAAAGTCGCGTTCTCATCACAGATCCTCCTTGGTGTGATGTCAACTAAAACGCGGCCCCCGGCGTTTGGTTGACTCGCATTAGATATGCGTCAAACTTTGTTTAAGCCTATGATGTCCTTTCCCACACACAAGAATGATGGAGAATAAAATGACCAAAAC
>JAIXTE010000032.1 GCA_027484315.1 Burkholderiales bacterium
GTTGTCTAACACAATCACTTCATGCCCTTGTTTGGCCAACATTTTTACCATGTGCGACCCAATATAGCCCGCGCCGCCAGCCACCAATATCCTTTTGCTCACTTTAAAATCCTTACAAAATTAAATTGTTACCTGTTGAAACTTTGAAGCAAAGCAACCGAATGCAACACCATGCACCAAGCGACGCAATCGAAGATTGTCAACTTCAAGAGGGAATTCCATGCCGTTGGAACGGGACGCAGTTTTCAAAACAGCCACATAGGTATTGAGTTCAGGATGATGCTGAAGTGCCAAGCCCGACTCTTCCTCATCAGACTCCTGATGCTCCAGGCAGACCACCAGCAGTAGGTTGTTCTTCCCACGTTTGTGAATATTGTCTGCCAAGTCTTTAATGTTGTCGCAGTCCTTTTTATGCAAAGTCACAAGCAACAGAAAAGTTGGGTCGCTTGAGTTGAGCGCAGCCAACAAATCTGCTGCGCCTTGCTGAAAAAGGCGCAAATGGTCTGGCCTGTTCAAATCGTGGTGGTTGTACATGAACTTCACACCAAACTGGTCACGATAAAATACGTTGTGAGCCACATTGCTGTGAGGGTCAACTTTGTCCTCTTCTCTCGCAGTTTCACAATTGCGTGGATCAAGCAACATATCAAAGTTTGTTTCAAACATGTGAGTTGTAGCCCTCAAGTTTGTGAAAATCCAATCCAGCGGACCTGTTTGACGACGCAAGGTCAATTCCTTCAACACTTGCGCTGAGTGACAAAAACTGCCCACAGAGAAAGCCTTGAAAGTATTCGGCAAAGCGCAACCTTTTTGCTTGTTTGGAAATATTCGGGACACAGCTCTGTCAATTTGCCTGGTACCCAAGGGGCTATTGCCTTCGTATACGCTTCGATTCAGATAAGACCCTAAAGCGACTTGCCCCGAATGTGAAACCCAATAATCGATGCGAGAGGCAAGCTTGCACAAGTGATCTTGTGCCATCGTTAAAGAGATAGTGGACCCTTCGGTTACACCAACCCGTTGCATCACTGCGCTGGCATAGTCGACAAACCAGACAGGGGGAGATTCCCCCAACTCCCTTTTAAACAAATGTGTGGCTTTCAGTACCCTGTCCACGCCCCCCAGGAAAGCGTAGGTTGGATCTGTGATACGAACCAGCCTGTTTACCGGGTAGGCACGCATTCGGCTTGCATGGCCTTTCAGGCAACGTGCCAGAAACTCTGCATCCACGTACCCTGCGCAACTCTCGTTGAACCCTTCAATTTCAATTAAAAAAGACTTTCGAATCAGCAAGCCTGAAGAACACAGGGTGTGCAGGCAAATGCTTTGGGGACCAAGTTCCAACACATCATTTGGCTGGTGCAATGGCACAAATACATCTACGTCGGGATGAGCTTTTGATAATCTGCTAACCCTGTCAAGGGAAGCAGGATGAGGCACTGCCCCATTTTGCATCAGCAAAATCCATTCCGATTTACAGGCAAGCGCAGCCTTGTTGGCCACTAAAGGGCTGGCAGCACTGACGCATTGAAGACCAGGGCAGGCGGGTGCTTCAAAGGTAGACACTTCAGGAGATATTGCAGTGGAGGCTACTTCCAAGTACAAAAGTGATAATGCGGAATGAAATGTCATGAATAAATCAATAAAACTCAAGTTACGTTGAAAACTTTAGCAAAAATCAGGCCTGTGAAATGCTTTGATCTAAGGTGGTTTTCAATCGTTGCTGCTCATTCAAGATAATTTGGCAGGAACTTGATCCCGGAAATGAGTCCTGATGCAAATCAACCAGTGCATCTTGCCAGCGTGTATAGAGACGGATCAGATTATTCACATCTCGAATATTCTGGTTCACACTGCGCCGGGATGCACTGACATGGTGATAAATCACACTGTTCGGTAACAAATAGTTTGTTTTTCCGGCTGCTCGCAATTGAAGGCACAGTTCCAAGTCTTCCACTCCATTCAGGTAGGCTGTGTCAAACCCGCTGTGTTTCAAAAAATCGTTTTGGGTCAACATCATGCAGGCTCCCGTCAGAAGTGGACAAGTGACTGGCTGGGCAATATCAGGCAATTCACGCCTGTGTTGAAAACGCCCTTCCTTTGTCAGCTCAATTCCGGCGTGGTCAAGCGTGCTGTCTTCAACCCTCAACTGGACATTGCCGATAACACCAAAATCGCTCTGCCAATTGTTGGCCAAGTTGGAAAAGGGATCAAACCAGCCTTTGGTCAAGACCAAATCGTTATTGAGAAGCACAACAAATTCGCCACGAGCAACCGCTGCTCCAGAATTCATGGCGCAGGCGAATCCAGCATTGGTGGGTTGTTTTACAACCCGAACAAACGGGCTCGCTACACTATCCATCCACTGTGCCGTGCCATCAATCGAGGCGTCATCCACAAAAATCAACTCGACATCTGAACCCAGTGGACCGTAAGCCAACAGACTGCGCAGAAACTGCTGAGTAATTGCCAAATTGTTAAAGCAGGGCACTACCAACGAAAATTGCAACTTTTTCTCCCGATTTTGCATCCAACATAGCGAGTTTAAACTTGTGGTCGGAACATTCTGAAATTGTTTACTTTTTGTTAAAAGTCTAGCTACACTGCGCTGAACGACCGAAAAACCCCGATGGAGCCTTAGCTGTTGAACGCCATATTGACCACTGTTTCGTTAAACGGCACAGGTACCCTACTTACAATTCAGCTTGCTGCTTCGGACACGATCAATCAAAGCGCACCAGCCTTGAATAGTAAATTAACCTTGCATCGAGACTCTGAAGCGTTTGCTCTTACTGTTGTTCCAAAAGTACAAGCCCGCCAAAATGATGCACACTGCCTGCAATTTGAAATCAACTGGCCACAGGCAGAGACACTTTTTTGTAACGACTCGTATCTCACAGTTGAAACAAGCCCTCGCACCCAACCTGTGTTGGTGCACATACCCACCGACAGCTTGATTCGCCAAGACCGCAGAAAACTCGACTTTTTTGTTCACAAAGTGCGAAGCCCTGGGGCAAGGCGCTTCGACCGGGAGACGACTCTTTATTTGGCCAAAGAGGCTTACAATTGGCTGCCCAACCCTGGCCCCGACAGGCTGTCTGCTCTTATTGTGGTCATGTACCGCTGGCTGGAACTTGAAGTACCACTGCCAGCACCCGAGAGAACCTGGGTTGAAAATGCAGTTCGAGAAAATTTGGCACTTGAATCAAACGCCAAAATGGGAATTGATTCCAGGTGGGGTTACTCGCTTCGGATTGCCAATTTCTATTGGTTGATGAAACATGAATCTACATCCAAAGCAGAAGAATTCATTCTGGCTGAACACACGAAGATCAGCCCCAATTTCGCAATTGAGTCTGTGCCGAATTTTTTTAAAATGGCGATGATTCTTGGTGCATTGGCGCTGGTGAAATCAAACCCCGCACAGGTCTTTACGCTGCTAAGCGCGATGAACCAAATGCTAGGCAGACATGATTTATGGGCAACTCCTGTCAACTTTTTTCAGTCGCTTGACCGCAAAAATCTTGTTTCGAACTACCATGAGGTGTTCAAAATGGCGATCATGCTGGAACCATTAAAATTAAAACGGGAATGGGTTCAAGAACATGACATGCTGATAGAAACTTCATTCTTGGGCGACCCAGGCAGGCAGTTGCTTCGAAAAATACTGCAAGATCACGGCATAAAATTCAAATAAGCAAAAATTCAACTAGATGTAGGCGGAAAGCACAGTGTTTGATTGGTTAGACATAGAAAAATATCAAAAACGAGAAGACGAAGAAGCCTATGACCGGCTGAACTTTCCATCAAATCTGCTACCTGCTTTTCAACGCCAAACTCAACCATCAGGCTGTTTTTTCGAAAGACCGACCTTGATACTGGGTGACGAGAATCGCTTCAAATACCCGCCCCGAACAGCTCAACAAGATTACATTCACCAAATTGTTGATGTTGGCAGCAGTTGTGTTGCTGGCTGGAGAACATTGGTTAACGCCAAGAACTTTTTCAATGATGAATTCAGCGGTGCTGAAGCACTTAAACGAATCGCCACTGAAGGCACCTCGGGATATTTTGAAGGCTTCATGCTGGAACCAGTAGGTGAACCGGTAGAAAACTACAATGTGGTTATTCAAAAAACCGAGTCATCGATACATTTGCCGGGAAAAACCTACTTTGTAGGCAGCTTGGAACCATCCAATTACGGCTCGTTCCTGTTGAGAACCTTACCGAAGCTGCTTCACATCCGCAACACAATCACAGCTGAAGACAACTTGTTGCTCAGCACCGATCACGCTTGGGTTGCGCAGTTCATCAATTTATTGGGAATCAAGGCAAATATCGTCAATTTGCCCCGTAGTCCTTTAAAAATCACCCTTGAACATGGGTTGCTTGTCACATCGAGTTACAACGAAGGCTTCATTTCAAGGGCCAGCCTTGCAGCCTTGCGAGAATTGATCGAACCCATTCCCGCGGGCGAAAGTGACAAAGTGTGGGTATCAAGGAGATTCCGAGCCAAACAGGCACCGAACTATCGCCCCCTGATGAATGAGGACGAGTTGATTGAACTGGCCAAATCCAAAGATTTCACCATAGTGGAAATGGAGAACCTTAGCCTGATCGAACAAATTTCCGTCATGAAAGGTGCCAAAACAATTGCCGGACCTTCGGGCAGTGGGTTGCTCAACAGCATTTTTGCTCCAGCGGGCACCAAGGTGATTGAACTAGAAAGCTTTACCTGGTGCATTCGCCAGCATGGAAGAGTGTATTCATCTTGCGGACACCCCTACGTAGAGGTTTTTGGTGAGTTTGATAATACTGATTTACGAGATAAAGTAACGCGACGTTGGAAAGTTGCAATTGATCAAATTAATCACATTGTATAAAAAAGAAGCATTTAACTTCTGAAGGGCAAAGTGTGTTTAATCAAATACTTCAGCTTCAGATAACCTTTTACCCAAAGTATCTTTCAAAGCAAGTACCGGTTCACCTTCATTGATTGGCCAAATGATACCTACGTCCTGATCGTTCCAAATTAAACTACGTTCGTGCTCAGGAAACCAGTAATCAGTGGTTTTGTAAAGAAACTCCGCTGTTTCACTAAGAACAATGAACCCATGGGCAAAACCTGGCGGTATCCACAGCTGTCGTTTATTCTCAGCAGAAAGTTCAATACCAACCCAATGTCCGAAATTTGTTGAAGTACGACGTAAATCCACAGCCACATCAAAAACTGTGCCCTGCGTTACTCTAACCAACTTACCCTGTGGGTTTTTAATTTGATAATGCAAACCCCTAAGAACATTTTTGGCGGACTTACTGTGATTGTCTTGAACAAACTCCACATTAAGACCAGTCAACTCAATAAAATCTCGGTGATTAAAACTTTCGTAGAAAAAACCCCGGTCGTCACCGAAAACGGTAGGCTCTAGAATGAGTACTTCCGGTATCTGTGTAGGTATTACTCTAAATGGCATCTGATTCTCACTTCAACAAACTCAATAGATATTGCCCATACCCGTTTTTCTTCAACGGGGTGGCTAACCTAAGCAACTGCTCATCCGTAATCCACCCTTGTCGGTAGGCAATCTCTTCAGGACAGGCGACTTGAAGACCTTGACGCTTTTGCAAGGTGGAAATAAAACTAGATGCTTCAAGCAAACTGTCATGGGTTCCTGTGTCCAACCAGGCATAACCTCGCCCCATTATCTCTACCGACAATAAATCCAGTTCAAGATATCGCTTATTAACATCAGTAATTTCGAGTTCACCCCTGGCAGATGGCTTAATGTCAGCTGCAATATCGCACACCATTTGGTCATAGAAATAAAGACCTGTAACAGCGTAACTACTTTTTGGAACTATCGGTTTTTCTTCAATGCTTATGGCTCTTTGTTGACCATCGAACTCAACTACGCCATAACGTTCAGGATCGTTTACATGGTATGCAAAAACGCTTGCTCCAGATATGCGATCGTTTGCACTATGTAACTGTTTAACAAGATCATGGCCATGAAAAATGTTATCGCCCAGTACAAGTGCACTTGGATGATTACCCACAAAGTCTTTGCCAATAATAAAAGCTTGAGCTAAACCGTCAGGATTCGGCTGCACAGCATAGCTAATATTCATACCCCAACGTGACCCATCTCCAAGTAACTCTGAAAATCTAGGAGTATCTTGAGGAGTACTAATTAAAAGCACATCACGAATTCCGCTAAGCATCAATGTGCTCAATGGATAATAAACCATTGGCTTATCATAGACTGGCATAAGCTGTTTGCTAACAGCCTGTGTAACAGGGTAGAGACGAGTACCAGAGCCACCCGCCAAAATAATACCTTTACGATCACTCATCATTAAAGGACTCACAGTATTTGATCAAGAATATGGTCTAAACCAGACTGCCAAGATGGCAAATTAAATCCGAATGTTTTTGATAATTTACTACAATCCAGAAGAGAATTTAATGGCCGTTTAGCTGCAGTAGGGTAATCAGCAGTAGCAATTGATTTAATTGAGTCAGGTAGAACGCGAATTGGCTTACCAAGGAGCAAAGCCTGCTTAATTACATAACAAGCATATTCGTGCCAGTTTGTTTTACCAGCAGCAGTTGAGTGGTACAGACCATAAGGAAAAGATGCATTTCCAGTGCTGGCTTGTCTTACGAGGTGAGCGGTTAAGTCAGCTAGAAAAGATGCAGAAGTTGGCGCACCGAACTGATCAGAAACTACGCTGAGCGAATCACGTTCTTGAGCCAGTCGAAGCATTGTTTTCGGGAAATTATTCCCATGTGCACCAACAACCCAGCTTGTACGCAATATTAGATGTCGAGAACATGCCTCCTGTACACCCAGTTCACCAGCGTATTTGGTTGCACCATAAACACTGAGTGGATTGGGCGCATCAAGCTCAGTATATGCGCCCCGTTTGTTGCCATCAAAAACGTAGTCAGTCGAAAAATGAACGAACAAAGAGCCTAGTTTATTGGCTTCTTCGGCCATGATGGTTGGTGCAACGGCATTGACCAAGCGTGCCAACTCAGCATCTCCCTCAGCGCGGTCAACTGCAGTGTAAGCGGCGGGGTTAACAATCACATCAGGCCTGATTTCTCTAATCAAGGAGCGAACTGATGCTTCATCAGCAAAGTCACACTCAGCTTGATCAACAGCGACAACTTGTCCAAGTATTGCTAAAGAACGAGAAAGCTCAAATCCTACTTGACCATCTTTGCCTGTAAGAAGAATTTTCATTGAGACACTCCATATTGCTGGTCTACCCAATCACGATATGCACCGCTCTGAACATTTTGCACCCAGTCTTGATTGTCTAAGTACCATTGAACTGTTTTTCGAATACCGGTAGAAAAAGTTTCAGTCGGCTTCCAACCCAACTCACTTTCAATTTTCCTCGCATCAATTGCATAGCGGCGATCATGGCCTGGGCGATCTTCAACAAAAGTAATCAATGAAGTGTAAGAAGAGCCGTTTGACCTTGGCCTTAGCTCATCAAGTATTAAACAAATAGTTTTAACAATATCAATATTTGTAATTTCATTCCAACCACCAATGTTGTATGTTTCACCTAAACGCCCACTTGCTAATACACGACGAATTGCGCTGCAATGATCCTTAACATAAAGCCAATCACGAATTTGCAAACCATCACCGTATATTGGCAAGGTACGCTCAGCCAAAGCATTAACAATAACCAAAGGGATCAGCTTTTCTGGAAAATGGTATGGGCCGTAGTTATTGGAACAATTTGTGGTAATAACAGGTAAGCCGTATGTATGATACCAAGCCCGAACAAGATGATCGCTTGCAGCTTTACTTGCACTGTATGGGCTATTTGGCGCGTACCGATTTTGTTCAGTGAACGGAGGATCCTGAGGCATTAAAGAACCATAAACTTCGTCAGTTGAGACATGTATAAATCTGAACTGATCTTTCGAAGCATCAGGCAACGAATCATAATAATATTTGGCAGATTGAAGAAAATTAAAAGTACCTACAATATTGGTGTTTATAAAATCCGTTGGTCCAGCAATAGATCTGTCCACATGACTTTCAGCTGCAAAATTGATAACTGCCCTAGGTTTATAATTAAAAAAAACAGAACGCATTAAATCTAAATCAGCAATATCTCCGTGAACGAAATGATATTTTGAGGATGAAGATAAATTTTCAAGATTGCTTAAATTACCTGCATAAGTTAACAGATCAATATTTATAACTAACTCATCGATATGATCCATCCACTCCATTACAAAGTTGGACCCTATAAAACCAGCACCACCTGTAATTAATATTGTCATAAAATTTCCAAATTATTAAGAAAAACCAATACTTCTATTCTTGAAAATTAACTTTTCAAGTAATCAATTAACGGTAAGCTGTGAAAATATCTAGGTGATGTAACTTTAAATCCATTTCCATCGAAATTTTCAAAAGAGTCATGCAATGAGAACTTAGAACCAGCATAATAATGCTCGACTGATTTGATCACATCCAAAACAGTATTTATTTCTTCTGAAAAGCTGTAATCCACACTAGAAATAAAACCCAAGCTAAACAAACCATCAAACAAAGCTTTCAAATTTATAGAAAAAATTGAATTTTGTTTTTTCCACTGACGGGATAAAGAACTTATTTCGTCAGGAACTAAAACACCATTTACGCAGGAAATGGGATACACAGCACCTGCATTAAAAACAGCAAGTTGAGATAAAAAAGAGGCGGGGCTGTTGTATTCACGGTTGATAACGCAAATTTCCATTGCAGGATGCGCAGCAAACGCAAGTAGATGGATTGCGGAGCCTGTGGCAACAATAACTTTACGAGCAGCCCTGTATGTTTTTAGTTGATCAATGACGCTGAGCTTCTCTGGATAGATAACTTCATAACCGTTATTTCTTAAAACCCTCTCTATGATATTCTCTTGAATGAATTTTGAGTTTCCATAACTTAGCCCAGAACGGCTTATATAAATTTTTTTCTCTGCCTCTATATTTGAATACAATCCTGATAATGATTTTTTAATAAAATCACAAAAAACAGAATTTCCAACAATCATGTTATTGGCTGTGACATATCCTGAAGCCTGCGAGGGAATATTTAGAACATCAACAACAATAGGCTTAGTGACAATTTTAATGCGAAGATTAGGCGCCAAGCTATTCATTATTTGTTGTATGTGCGGCATTTTCAAAGCTGCAGCAACTTTTTTTTGGATTATCTTTTCATCCTGATTTTTTTCCAAACCAAAGGAATTGAATATTATTCCATCTAAGTTTTTAATTTGGTCAATGCCCCACAATCGGCCTAAACTTTCAACTAGGAAATGTCCAAAATGAGTTCTTAAGAATCCTGCATATAGCCATTTTCCCGGAAGAGACTCATAATCACCATCTTTTGGATTTAAGTCTGGA
>JAIXTE010000008.1 GCA_027484315.1 Burkholderiales bacterium
CAATCTCAAGGGTTAGCTGGTTCTCATTGGGGCCCACCAGGGTGGTCGAAGACCTGGTGATGTCGCCAAAAACGGTGGTGCACTCATAGACGCCGGGCGTCCCCACGAACAAAACCGGGACCTCTTGCAGCTCATCAAGCTGGTTTTGCACGGCATCAGTCACGTCAGGCTCAAGAAAAATTTGCAAATTGATTTGCCGGCGAAAGCCCCGTCGAATTCTTTTACGTCGACCTGTCAGGCGGTCCTCCAGGATTTCGCCCAGGGTGCGCCTGCCCACTGTTACGCCATACTGAGCAAATCCAATTTCCTTCTTTTTCCCCATAAGAAAAGAGCCGATCGAAATCGGCCCCTCTCCTTCTATGGTCACCGTGTAGGTGCTGTTGGGTATACACGGCACCTCGAACTCGACATGCTGGCGCTGCCTTTGAATCGGCTCATTGGTGTAAGACCACCAAGAATTCACCACGGCCGTATCCCGCAACACAATGGTCTTGTCAAAGTAGTCTGGGTAAGCCATGGAACTTGCCCGAAGACGAATACGCAGGGCTTTGAGCTCCAAAAAACCAAAGGTGTCGAGCCTCGAGCCAGTGACAGCAAATTCAAAAGAATTCAGGCCAGTAGAGAAAGTTCCGCCGTCCATATCAAAGGCCGCCCATCGATTGGTTGGGCCAACCTCAACCCAATCCAAAGGGCTTTCGGGCGGGAAAGCTCCCGTGCTGTTGCGCAGGGCCGCGTAGACCTTGTGAAAGCCCTCGGTGACGATCACGCGCTCGTTTGCCAGGTAGGGCTGCAGTGGGTCATAGACGGGGTGATCATTCTCGGGCAGGGTTGAAGACACAAAATTCATGTCATCAATCGGAGTTAACACCGTTAGGGTGGCAGGACGGGCGCTCATGCTGTCACCATGGTGGTTGTGGTGCGAATGCTTACATCACCATCTGCAATATCCTCGACGTTTTCGGAAGTGCGCTTGGTGTACTCCAGGGTCTGGCCTGCGATGATCTTGTAGCGTTCCTCCAGTGATGCCATTTGCTGACGAAGCATTCTCAGCTCAGCTAGAACAGCATCCGAACTTCGATCCGAACCCATGGCCATCGGCATGCGTCCTGCCCGAATCGAATCCATGGTGTCGACACCAAAACGATTTACCGTTTCAGCAGGCATTACGTATTCACCGTTGCTCAGCCTGGCCATGATTGAGTCCGATGTGCCGGTTCCTGGTCCTGATACAAAGCCACCTGTGGCGAACTGGGGAATACCGCCAAGTGAAATGACCAGTTGACGCTGCGCTTCAATCTCGTCTTTCAGTGATTGCAAAGTGTTAGCTTGGCCGTAGGTTTGCAAATACAGCCCGTTATTGGATGAATAAAAAGCATCCTTAAAAGCCTTCACATTTGAAAAACTTAGATCCTCAGTACTAAATCCATTAAAAAGAGCCTCAAACAAACCTTCAGAGTTAACACCAAACTTTGCAGTTTGTGACAACACAGGGCTGCCCGTATATTGGTCATTTAAGTAAACACCAAGTTGCGACGCGAGTTTGAAAATATCATCCGATGCAGATTGCACAGCCTGAATCGCGGCGTTGCGCTGATCATTGATTGACGCAAGGTCAGTCTGAGCCTTTGCCAAATCCTGGACACGCTTGGCCTCCGCTGCCGCAACCTCTGACTGCTGTTTAATTGCCGCTGAAATCTCAGCCAGGTAGTTTGTGATCTCAATATTGCCTGCTTTGAGCGAAGCAACAATGTTCACCGAACCCATGTCTTGCTGGCCCAACTTGCCCAGCACGGCTTGCAACAGTGTTTCCGACCCATCCGTTGCACTGGCCACCACGTCAGTCAAGCCAAGTGCCTGGGACTGGGTGCTGTTCAAACTTTGGAGCTTGTTGATCTGCTCCTGAGTCAAGCCGCCCAGTTGTGCAGTTTGACCGGTGATTGAATTGTTGAAAGCACCGGAGATCAACCCCGCCTGGTTCACTAAGCCTTGAAGATTCAACACGGTCTCATTGGCCAGCTGTCCCACCACCAAACCACTGGAATCAAACAATGCCCCAACGGTCTGACCGGCTGCGTTGGTTGTGGCACCAACAGTCAATTGCCCGCTGGCAATGATCTGCTGCCCGATGTTTTCCAGCAAGGCTGTGTGCTGCTGCAGAGTTTCAACTGTCAGGTTGCCCGCCTGCAATTGCTCCTGAACCAACTCAAGCGCTGCTGTTTGAACATCGAAAAGCTTGGCCTGGTAGTCGGCACCCACCCCAAGCACTTCAGCTACGGCGGCAGACTGGTCAAGCTGGTTGGCAATCTTGGCTGCTTCCATAGAAAATTCAAAGCCAGAAGCCGCGGTTTCCTTGAATGCATTCAGATACGCCGTTGCTTCCGAACCCAACCGGCCAAGCGCCTTTTGGTCCCCAGTACCAGCCTGGGCAAAGGTTGCTTGGTATTGCTGACGTAAAACGCCCACCTGGTCGGACGCAGCCATGCCCAGCACACCGCGTGCGGCAGTGCGCAGGGATTCAGACAGCAGCTTGTAAGAATTCGCACCGTCGCGCGCTTGATCTGCCGCTTTTTTGGACAAGCTGATCTGCTTGCCAATGGCCTCGACAGCACTGTCGGAAATCTGCTTGACCAGGTTGCCCAAGGAAAGGGACAAAGCGTCCACCGCATTGGCCTCCTGCTCACGGCGTTCAATCAATGCATCCAGCGCTGGAGCGATACTCAACAACGTCGCCAGCTCGCGTTGACCCGCTTCGGTGGTAAAGCTCAAACCCTGAATCAATGCCTGGAATTGCTCCCTGGTGGTCTCGGTGGATACCTTTGATTCCAAACCCAACTGCCGAATCGTCATGCCCAGAATTGCTGCCTGGCGAGCGGTTTTTTCGGCCTCGGGCACAAAGTTGTCAAAGAAGAATTGGAGGTTGGCCAGGCCTGACTCGCCCAAATTAACGAGCAGCGACTCAGCCGCTTGCGCATTGTTCAGTGCGAATACAGCCACGCGGCCTAGTGAAAGCGCCGCCTGGTTGGCTGAGGTTATCGCAGAACTGACACGTACTGCGGTATCCAGAAGTGCCTCACCCTCTCGCTGAAACTCTTTCAGGGCAGGAATGGCAGCGCCCACCATGGCATCAGCCACAGCCTTCAGCGTTTCCGTTACCTGCTCGTTGGTGCTGACACTGAATCGGCCTGCAAGCACGAACCCATCGAGGGCGGCAGTGGCATCAACACCCACGGTGCGAGCCACGTTGGTAACCTGCCGGCCCAGCGCCTGAGTGGACTCGGCCAGCAAATCCAGCGCTTCCTGGGCGATACCGGAAAATTGGGTAAACGACTTGCTGGAACGGAACAGCCCACCCTTGAGGGTCACATCCTGGAAGGCTTGGCCAGCAAATCCGTCTTGAGTGAATTCACCCTGAATGCCAGATGCGCCTAGCACCTGCTTTCGTCCAAACAGGCGGTTAACAACACCACCCAATGCGGCACCAATGGCCGCGCCAATCGCGGTTCCAATACCAGGAACAATGGACCCCACCACCGCACCAACCGCAGCCCCAGTGTTAACAGTACCGTTGCCGGTACCGCCATTTAGCGAGTAGCCGCCAGAAATGGTTCGGCCGATCTTGTAACCGGCATACACGGAACCCAACGCACCCAAGGCGGAACCCACTGTATTGATCGCAGAGGCATTCGTGCTGGCAAAATCCCCAATCTGCAGGCCAAAGTCAGCCACGGCATCAGAGGAGTTGTAAAACGTCTTGGCGAGGAAGTCGCCCGCAGATTCCAGGCTGCCCGACATGTTGATGAAAGTGCTTGTTACACCGTCATAGAGCGAGTTGAGATTGCCTGCA
>JAIXTE010000099.1 GCA_027484315.1 Burkholderiales bacterium
AACGCACCGAGACTTGTAAATTAGAACAATTTTGTTATGTAAGGAGAAAAATATGGAAGTTTCATATTCCATGTTTTACACAGTGAGCGTAGTAAGCTTTGCAATAAGCCTAACCGCATTGAAATTTTACAGTCGTAGGCGCGTTAGTCGAACTCGCGTTCGACAGCACTGAAAACCATGATTACTGAAAGCTGCCTCAAACGTTTGAGCGGCTTTCTTTTATTTTGAAAGAGTTTTTTCAAATTCCGGCATTTCAGACCAACGCTCCAACAAAGATTTGAATTCAGGCAAAGATTTAGGCTGAATCGACGTTTTCCGACCAGCCCAATTCAATACTTGGGGGTTATCGGGAATTCCCATCAAACGATAGTGGACATAGTAGTTTTGTAGCTGCTGAGCCTCGGAATAGGGCATCGCGTTTTTTAACATATTGTCCAAAACCCATACCTCACCTTTCTTTGTGACCACAAAAGTCACCATGTGTGCCAGCTCAGTAGGACGTTCAAGGCCGGATGTTTTAGGCGACACCAAGGCATAAGCCAAGGCCAAGTTTTCCGAAGGAAAGCCTGCTTGGACTAAATTCCACATTTTGCCGATTGCAACATCGTCGCAGTCCCCGGCTTTCTTATCCAGAGTTTCTTTAGGAGTGGCCCAATAATCTTCGACACCCCAAACCAACTTGTCAGAAGCTCCTGCTTTGTTGGAAAATCGATTCCAAAACGAATTCACCGATTGCAAGTACTCTTGCTCTTCGTCATAACTCATCAATACATACGAAGGCACATCCATCTAAGTCATCTCCACAAAATGCATCGCTATATGGCACTGAAATCCTCACCATCTCAAAGGAATTTAGCCATGAATGCAGACCAATTATTGAGCTATTGCACAACCCTCGTCATCGTGTGCGGATTCTTGGCAACCATGTGTTTAATTGACCTGAATTTCACGGCAGAACACCCGGTAGAAGGGGCAATGGACTTTCCAGGTATGGTTAAAAATGCGCTAGTCGGCCACACCTACGCAATTTTGTATCTGTTGTGCGTTGCCATCGCGTTTGCAGCTTTTTCACTGGCGGCGTTTATTCGGTTTTCTTTCATCTTCTAAGTCTTCTCCGACCATCACCAGGGCAGTGAAACCTTTACGTATTAAGAGCATGAAAAAAATGGCCATACAAACCAATTGAATGTGGGGAATTGGCAAACCCTGAAAAAGAGCGAGAGTTCCTAATACGGCGCCAACAGCCGCAGCAAGCAGCAGCGAGCCCTTGGCGAACACCAAAAGAGTTGCAATACAACATAGCCAAGCGAATGCGCCATCCAGTTCGGTAAGAAATACCCAATGCAAAACAATCTGAGGAACGGTCTTTAAGGAGAAATCTGCAAAAACTTCTAAACGGTATGCCCAATCTGATGCCACATCTAGGTCCTTTTCCAACGAATGAAGCACCGTGTAGAAAAGAGGTTTAACAAATTGCGCGGAATTCCGATTGACGCGTAGCGGCTGTCGGTAGTTCATCTGCATGAAAGGCATTACTCGCTAAAGTTGCTATTTCCAAAAAAAGGTTTATTGAAAATATTTTTCAAAAAAACATCAAACTTTCACTTTTGTATAAAAAAGCTTTCTATACAGTAGAGGTAGGGCAAAATGAGAGAAACATCCTACCTAAAAGCGCAAGCTCCTCCTCGGAGGTTAATTTCTCAAATGCCTGTACACAGGCAATGAAGCAGTAACGAAAAGTAAAAGCCACCGGACAGTGGCCACTGAATCAAGCCAAGCGGGTCAAGTTTTCACAGAAGATTACTGGACGCTTAACAAACTTGAACCAGAAGTCGTTACTTTGGCTTCACCCCAATTGCAACCCAGGCGCCTAAAAGCCGCAAGGGTACGGGACTCAAATCCTCATCGTGGTCGAAAGACATCGTTTGATAATCTGGCCGAAAGGCACCGTCGCCCCTTTAAACAGGAGCGGTAGTCCCGCAATACTGACCGCTCGATACCCGAATCGGTCATTAAATATGAAGCCTCCCGAAAGGGAAAGCTCGGTTTCTCGAGAACGCGCTTGCCGTCATTCCCAGAAGGGGAGAGTAGCAAGTAGGTGGGAAGAACACCTCGACCGTGCATGATTCGCCCCGGTCGTAAAACCCAGATGCGAACCGCGTTAGCGCCCGCTGTGGCCGGCTCGTAAAGAGCAAATAGCAGCACGATTAGAGAGCGGCTAATCAACTCGGGAGAATAACTGTACTAAGAACACGGAAATTCTGTCGAGGGACCGGGACAAGCTATCTGCGATAAGCCCCGGTGACGCCAAAATGGCAGCGCACTTACTTTACATCCCCTTGACGACCCACCGGGCCAGGGATACGAAGGACACACTCGGTGATGAGGGCAAGATGAAGGGAGAGGTGCCCATTTCTTGCGACGCTTCGGTAAAACGAAGTACACCTTAACTCTAAGATATAAAAACGAAGTAACGCATCGAGAGGCAGCGCCTAGGACTCTAAGTCAAGCGCTGTAAATAAGGGAAGGGCGTAGCACGGTGCACACCGAGCCAACGTTGCAACCCCCCCGCAAGTGTCCGTCCAATAAATTGGCCCTTGCATGACAACGAGTCTTCGTGCTCAGTTGTCCTGGTTAAGAAACACCTTGAAGCAATGACACGACTGCCCACATGTCAGCTAAAAGCTTAATTCTTAAACTGTTGCGACACCAAAAAGTCTGCCTACCCTTGTGGTTTGCAGACTTTTTTCTTTTTAAAGTAAACTATTCTTGCACCGGCGCAAGAAAATGGGATGGAAAACAAATAGCTATACGAAGGGTGGTTAATTTTAAGGACATAAAAATGACTCCCGTTATTGAAAAAGAATTTTTTCACATCACCCCGGTTCGTAACCTTCAAAGTATTCGTGAAAGAGGGCTTATCCCCCTGATTGGCCGGTTCGCACAAGAACTGGGTGAAACTAAACCGCAAGTTTACTTATTTGCCTCAAAAGAAGACATGGCCTGTGCCATGAGTAATTGGCTTGGTGAGTGCATGGAGGAAGAAGAGGGGGTTTGGTGCATTTTGCGGGTCCGACTTCCGGAAAGTCTGCTGAAAGCATGCAACCAGGAAGCATTTGAACTCCAGTGTCCGGTGCAAATTGAGCCCCAATACATTGAAGTGCTTTATAACGATGCTGATGAGTTCAAGGGCTGAAATTAGTTTAATTCACTCTCTAAGCACCTGCGTTCTTTTGAACCAGGTGCTTTTTTATGGGCAACAAAAAGCCAAGCGCAAAAATGCACTTGGCTTTGAGATAAATCAAGAAATGATTAAGACTGGGAAAGAGAACACTGAAACTGAGCGACTTCGTAATTCAAGGGAAGCAAAGCATCAGACCGCAAGGCATCCATTAGGGACAATAGTCGAACTGAATTTTCTTGTGACTGGAGAGCATATGCGACCTTTAGGGCACGATACACTCCGTCGTGGATAAAAGCATCTGCTTTGTCATCCTCATATCGGCCTTTGGGTTTTATTTTTTGAAATTCTCGGTGAAGAGGAACCCATTGGTCAACAGGTTCCGTTTGAATTGCGCGTGCCAATTTTAAAAGACCAGCAGAAACCTCAGCCAGGCCCCGTGATTTTTTGAGCCCTTCATATCTTGTAATCTCAGCTTCGGTGATTAAAAGCGAAATCTCGCAATTCAATGAAACGTTGATTTTCAAATCCTTCATGGCAATCCTTAAAAAGTGTCCTTAACTGTTTGTGTAGCAACAACAGTTTTCATAGCATTTTTACAATACGGACCGAAGTAACTTCTACCACTTCACAGGCGCCGGCACCAGTATCTTCCCGAGACTGCGAACTTAAGATGTAAGCGCCTGAC
>JAIXTE010000107.1 GCA_027484315.1 Burkholderiales bacterium
CTCGCCGGGGTTTCAATGGCCTGTAACTTGGTTTGGGTGACGTCGCTGCAAAACTTGACGACTTTCAGCGGTCTGCCTTCCAGGTCAAGAATCGGGTTATAGCTCGCTTGAATCCAGATGCGTTTGCCTTGTCTACCGACCCGCAAGTATTCGCCCGAGTCAAATTCACCTTGCCCAAGCTTGCGCCAGAATGCCCGGTAAGCGACGCTGGCCCGCTCTTCCTTGTCCACGAAGATGCTGTGGTGTTGGCCCACAATGTCCTGAAGCTCATAGCCCGTCAGTGCCAGAAAATTATCATTCGCATGCAGAATGTTGCCGGCAAGGTCGAACTCCACAAGGCCTTGCGATTTATTGATCGCACTGACTTTGCCATCGTTGTCTATTGCTTTGAGCTTGGCCGCGGTGATGTTGTGCGCCATTTCAATCACTGATACCACTTGACCGCTTTCATCCCGGACCGGGTTGTAGCTGGACTGAATGTATATCTCATGGCCTTGTGCATTCAGGCGAAGAAACTCACCACACTGGCTGCCGCCTTCGCGCAGCGTGCCCCAGAACAGTTCATAGTCATCGGAGCCCAGGGTGCCTGGGGAGCAAAACATGCTGTGGTGCTTGCCCGCCACCTGGTCTTCTGCGTAACCAAATATGTTCAGGAAATGCGGATTCGCATAGAGAACATTGCCGTTCAAATCAAATTCAATGCAAGCCTGGCTGGCTGCCACTGCGTCAAAAATACGCGCACGGTGATTGGGCTCGGAATTGAACTGCGAGGTCTGTGGAGTCATGGATTGCCTTGATGTTGGAAAAGGTTCACTCAATTGGGGTAATCACAATTGTGTGGATTTCCATTCAGGCTCATCAATTGAAAACTAAGGTAAATCCATGTCTGTTGGTTGTTTGGCCTTAAACCTGCCTTCGGCAGGTTGTATTTCACAAAAATTAATCTTTTGGTCGTTAAGTTTGACGTAAGTTTACATTTTGATACTTGACATCAAGCCAAAGTGCGGATTCAGACTTGACCTCGTGTTTTCGTCATCTGGCCAACAACAACCTTAAAGAGGAGACAAGCGATGAGTAACCCAAAAGGCGGTGAAGCCTACTGGAAAGCGACACTCGGCCTGTTGACCAAAATCATGATCGTCTGGTTTTTGGTGTCATATGGTGCGGGCATTCTGTTTGTTGAGCAGCTCAATCAGTTCAGCATCGGTGGTTATCCACTGGGCTTCTGGTTTGCCCAACAAGGTTCCATTTACGTGTTCATTGTTCTCATTTTCTACTACGCAAAGAAAATGGGGCAGATTGACCGTGAACACGACGTCGACGAACAGTAAGGAGACCTGCAAATGGATTTGCAAACAATCACCTACGTCATCGTAGGGTTGAGTTTTGCGCTGTACCTTGGTATCGCGTTCTGGGCTCGTGCAGGCAGCACGGGTGAATTTTATGTGGCTGGTGGTGGTGTGCACCCCGTAGCCAACGGCATGGCCACAGCGGCCGACTGGATGTCCGCTGCGTCCTTCATCTCCATGGCTGGCTTGATCGCCAACATGGGCTACGGTGGTTCAGTGTTCCTGATGGGCTGGACAGGCGGTTACGTGTTGCTGGCGATGTTGCTGGCCCCGTACCTGCGCAAGTTCGGCAAGTTCACGGTGCCTCAGTTTATTGGTGACCGTTACTACTCCACCACGGCCCGTACGGTGTCCGTGATCTGTTTGCTGGTTGCTTCCATTACCTACGTAATCGGGCAGATGACCGGTGTGGGCGTGGCCTTCTCCCGTTTCCTGGGCGTGTCTTCTGAAGTCGGTATTTACGTGGGCATGGGCATTGTGTTTGTTTATGCCGTGTTTGGCGGCATGAAGGGCATTACCTACACGCAGATTGCACAGTATGTTGTGCTGATTTTCGCGTACACCATTCCAGCAGTCTTCATTTCCCTGAACCTGACTGGCAATCCCTTGCCGCAACTGGGGCTGGGTTCCGACATGTTGGCCAATGGCCAACCCATGCTGGCCACTCTGGACAAGGTTGTCACTGACTTGGGTTTCAACAACTACACCACCACACCGGCGGGTAGCTACTTGAACACCTTCTTCTACACAATCAGCTTGATGATTGGTACCGCTGGTTTGCCCCACGTGATCATCCGCTTCTTCACTGTTCCCACAGTGGCTGATGCGCGTTCATCTGCTGGCTGGGCATTGGTGTTCATTGCAATTCTGTACACCACAGCCCCTGCTGTTGGCGCAATGGCCCGTTACAACCTGCATGCCACTGTAAATACCAATGTGGCCACTGGTGGTGACCTGTTTGCGCCTGAAGCCCAATTGTTGAACGAACAAAAGCCGGCCTGGATGGATCGCTGGGCTGAAACCGGCCTGTTGAAGTTTGAAGACAAGAACGGCGACGGTCGAGTTCAGTACTACAACGACAAGTCCAAAGACGAAGCGTTCCTGGCCAAGGCAGAAGCTGCGGGCTGGAAAGGCAGTGAAATGGAAGTGAACGCCGACATCATGGTGCTGGCCAACCCCGAAATTGCACTGTTGCCCAACTGGGTGATCGCCTTGGTGGCTGCGGGTGGTTTGGCTGCTGCCTTGTCCACGGCTGCTGGTTTGTTGTTGGCAATTTCTTCCGCTGTGTCCCATGACTTGATCAAGGGTGTATTCAACCCCAACATTTCTGAAAAGAGCGAACTGCTTGCCGGCAAGATTTCAATGGCAGGTGCGATTGTTCTGGCCGGTTACCTGGGCTTGAACCCACCGGGCTTTGCCGCCGGTACTGTGGCCCTGGCCTTCGGTATTGCCGCATCGTCCCTGTTCCCGGTGATCATGATGGGCATTTTCTCCAAGAAAATGAACTCAAGCGGCGCCGTTGCCGGCATGTTGTCTGGCCTGGCTGTGACCCTGTTCTACGTGTTTGCACACAAGGGTATCCTGTTCATCAAGGGTACTGAATATGTGGACATGGTGGGTGGTGCCAACGGCTGGTTCGGTATCACACCGGAAGCAATTGGTACGGTGGGTGCCATGGTCAACTTCGCTGTGGCTTACGCCGTCAGTAAAGTAACGGCGCCACCACCAGAGCACATTCAACACCTGGTTGAAAATGTGCGCACGCCACGTGGTGCAGGTGCAGCGACAGGTCACTGATTGAAGTTTGTACACCACCACCTTCAATAAAAGGTGGGGATGGAAGTCATTAAAAACCCGATGAGCAATCGCCGGGTTTTTTTTCGTCTCAGGTTTGTTGGTATGCGTTTTCTAGAATAAAACGTTTACTTCCAGCCTTGGAAAAATGCTCCAATGCTTTGGAATTGTGTGTGAACCCAAGGGTGACTGGCCAGCGCAGCCACCAGCAGAGCGGCCAGCAGCAACAGTCCCAGCGGTTTCAAACGGTTTTTCTTGACGGGTGGGGCAATCGATTTCGAGCGTGACTGTGGAACAGGTTGTTGCGTGTTTTGAACGTTTTCAGGCATCGGCAGGCTGTTTTTGACCCTTTCTGGAACCACCTTGCCTAAAAACCACATGGCCGCAGAAATCACCACCAGGTCATCGGTAATGCCGAACAGGACCAGAAAGTCGGGAATCATGTCGATCGGACTGAACAGGTAAGCCACCACGGCCAGCATGAAGCCCTTGATCCATTTGGGCGTGTCAGCGTGGCGAAAGGCGTGCCACAGCATTCGGCCATGGGTTTTCAAGGCTTTAAGTTTCGTCAGAATTGGAAAAAAACGTGTGAACATGCGCAGTACCCAACATTCAATAGAGGACTTATTGTGACCCAAGCACCCTTGATGATTCAGCGCTCATGCCGTATTCCTGTGCCTTTGACCGATTGTTTCGCGATTTATTCCCGCCTGAAGGCGGATGAATACATCCACAGCGACGCGGTCATTGCGCCGATCACAAATATTGAAATGATTCGGGGCAAGGCCTTCAACGAGGTGGGGGACATTCAGCGCATCACCTTCAAGGGTGGCGCGGTGATTGATGAAGAGGTGTTGGCTTTCGTGCCCAATCGGCAATTTGTCTACAAGGGCACCGGCTTTAGCCAGCCCTTGTTGAACTGGCTGGATCACGCCAAGGGCTCTTTTGAATTTGAAAAGGATGGTGACGGCACCCTGGTGACCTGGCGCTACCTGTTTTATCTCAACCCAGGCTTGGGCTTTGTGCCCAAACGAACAATCTTCAAGGCAGTGGTGGTGGACTTGATCTGGCATCGCATGATGACCAAAACGCTGGTGAACCTCACCCAGATCATCACACTGCGCGCCTTGCAAAATGGAAACAATCCATGAATACATTTCTTGATGCCACATTGAAGCTTGTGGCCTTTCTCGGCTTGACGCTGGGGCTGATGTTCAGTGTACAAGGCGTGGCTTTGGCTCAAACAGTAAATGGCAAGGAGCCCCGGATCTGTGTATTTGACCTGCTGGGCGCCAAAGGGCCGATTTTTAATCTGGCCCAAGAGTACGCCTTGGATGGTCGAAAAAACGGTTATGGCTTCAACCCGGTGGTTTACACCAATGAATCGGTGGCTGCGAAAGATTTCGAGATTGGAGAATGTGACGGCTTGGTGGCCACCGGCATTCGCACACGAAAGTACAACAGTTTCACGGGTAGCCTGGACGCAGTGGGCGGCTTGCCCAATTACGAGGCGGTACTTCTCGCTTTGAAGTCCATGGGTAGCCCGCAGTTGCAGCCCGTCATGCAGCAAAGTGATTTTGAAGTGGGGGGTGTGTTGCCATTTGGCACGGCCTATGTGTTTGTGCGCGATCGGGAAATCAATTCCCTGTCCAAGGCTGCAGGCAAACGAGTAGCAGCCCTGTCACACGATGAATCGCAGCGCAAGCTGATTGAACAGGTGGGCGCGCAGCCCATTTCTGCCGACGTGTCCAATTACGGATCCATGTTCAACAACGGTTCAGTCGACATCATTGTGGCACCTTCCATCGCCTATTCACCGCTGGAACTTTACAAAGGGCTGGGCAAGAAAGGCGCCATCATCCAGTTGCCTGTCGCCATGGTCACCTACCAGATCATTCTCCGGAAATCGAAATTCCAACCGGGTTCAGGCCAAAAGCTGCGCGCGTATGTTGCGCAGGAAATGCCCAAGGCCCTGGATGCTGTCAAGAAAATTGACCGTCAGATTCCGGACAAAGCCTGGTTGAAAATGACCGATGCTGACAAGGCGGAATACACCACGATGATGCGTGAAGCACGCATCAGCCTGAGCAAGGATGGGGTGTACGATGGCTGTGCATTGCGTTTGCTGAAAAAAGTGCGTTGTTCAATCGACGGCAAAGCTTCGGAATGCAGCCTGCCTGAAGGCTATGTGGTGCCAAAAAGCTGCCCCGTTGCGGCCATGTAACAGGCAACTAATAGGCAACTAATAGGCATGTAACAAGCTTATTGCAGCCTTGTAACAGCCTTGTAACAGCGTATTGTTCAGCCAATTACCACGGGTGTGTCAGGGAGTTCATTCTTGCCACCCCCGTTGTGCGGGAAGTGGGCAATCAACTGTTGGCTGACTGCCTGAATGCAGGTCTTTGCACCTTCCTCGAACTGGCCTTGTGCAAAAGCAGCTTGTATACCCTGGCACAGTTCGTCCCAGTATTCCGAACCGACTTTTGCGTTGATACCACGGTCTGCCACAATTTCAATGGCATGGTCCGCCAGCAGGATGTAAATCAACACGCCGTTGTTCAGTTCAGTGTCCCAGACGTGCAAATCGCTGAACACTTCAATCGCCCGTTGGCGCGGCGTTTGCCCTTGTAGCAAAGGCCTTAACTCCAGTGAACTTTCCACAGCAAAGCGAATTTCGCCCGAGTGGCGGGTTTCACTGGCCTTGATGGTTTGCGCGATGTGCTCCAGGTGAGTCGTCGTAAAAACTTGCCGCACGTGCTTTTCGGCTGTCACAAGGTGCTTGAGTATGCGTTGAATGTTCATCATCACCACCTTCCCGACGCACCGCCGCCACCAAAGCCACCCCCACCTCCGCCGAAGCCGCCACCGCCAAATCCACCACCTCGTCGGCCACCGCCTCCACCAAAACCACCACCCAGCCCGCCAAGCCTGCCCATGCCGCCTGTATTTCCAAACAGGGTTATTACAGCAGCCGCAATTGCCGCAAGAATGGCAATGATTACTGTGCCTGCAAACAGCCAGGCCACCACGAACACCACACCACCCGTGGCCATGGCTGCGGGCAATTTGCCAATCGCCTTGCGCAGGCCACCACCCAGGAATATCGCCAGCATGAACAGCAATGGAGCCATTTCTTCAACAGCACTTCCTTTGGACTTGGCTGGTGTTTTAACGGGTTCGGGCAAGGGTTCGCCTTCAATCACCTTCATCATTTGGTCCACACCGGCGGCGATACCCCCCGCGACATCACCCTGACGGAACTGCGGAATGATGATTTCCTCGATGATTCGTTTGGATGTGATGTCGGTCAGCGCCCCTTCAAGGCCGTAGCCCACTTCAATGCGCAATGCCCGGTCTTGCAGGGCCACGACCAGAATGGCACCGTCGTCGATTTTCTTGCGGCCAATTTTCCAGGCTTCCGCCACGCGCAGGGAATACTGTTCGATTTCTTCCGGCTTCGTGCTTTGCACCAGCAACACCGCGATCTGGCTGCCTTTGGCCGCCTCGAAAGCTTGCAGTTTCTGTATCAGTTCAGCCTGTTGTGCCGCATTCAGTGTGCCTGTGGTGTCCACCACCTGAGCAGTCAATGCGGGTACTGGCACCTGGGCTTTCAGCGCAAGTGGCAGAAAAAGCATCAGCGAACACAGGCAGAATGGGATGAACGGCCGGATGAAACCCATCGCAACGCCCCGCATTATTTCGTTCCGAAATCAACAGTGGGTGGTTTTGAAATGGCAGCCTCGTTTTCAACAGTGAAGCTGGGTTTGACCGCGTATCCCATGGCCATGGCCGTCAGGTTGTTCGGGAAAGAACGCACCGTGATGTTGTAGTCCTGAACGGATTGAATGTAGCGATTGCGCGCTACTGTAATGCGGTTTTCTGTCCCTTCCAATTGGGCCTGCAAGTCCCTGAAGCCTTGGTTGGCTTTGAGGTTCGGATAGTTTTCAGTCACCAATAGCAGGCGAGACAAGGCACCTTTCAGTTCACCCTGCGCCTGCTGGAATTTGTTGAAGGCTTCCGGGTCGTTGATCAGTTCGGGTGTGGCCTGAATGGAGGTGGCTTTGGAACGTGCTTCCACAACCTGTGTCAGCGTTTCCTGTTCGAAGTTCGCTTCGGCCTTGACCACATTCACCAAGTTGGGCACCAGGTCGGCGCGGCGCTGGTACTGGTTCAGTACTTCAGCCCAGGCGGCTTTGACCTGTTCGTCATTGGTTTGAATGGTGTTGTAACCGCAACCACTCAGGGTGAGTGTGAACAGCAGGGCAAATACAGGCACTGCTCGGGAAAATACACTGGAAAGTACGCGGGTCATTCGAAAGCTCCTGGGCAAAGGGTGGCGGTGGCCTTGGGGGCATGGTACAAAAAAATAAGGCGAGGGAAAAAATTCACCTCGCCTCACTTTGCTGCTTACTTCTTCATCATTTCGAAGAATTCGGCGTTGTTCTTGGTCTGCCGGATCTTGTCCATCAGGAACTCCATTGCTGCTATTTCGTCCATATCGTGCAGCAGGCGGCGCAGCACCCAGATCTTTTGCAACAAGTCGGGCTTGATCAGCAATTCTTCGCGGCGTGTGGACGAACGGTTGATGTTAATGGCCGGGTACACACGCTTTTCCGCCATGCGGCGTTCCATGTGGATTTCCATGTTACCGGTACCCTTGAATTCTTCGTAAATCACTTCATCCATGCGGGAACCGGTGTCCACCAGTGCCGTGGCGATGATGGTCAGTGAGCCACCTTCTTCAATGTTACGGGCCGCACCAAAGAAACGCTTGGGGCGGTGCAGGGCGTTGGCGTCCACACCACCAGTCAGTACCTTGCCGGAAGAGGGCACCACTGTGTTGTAAGCACGGGCCAGGCGGGTAATGGAGTCGAGCAGAATGACCACGTCGCGCTTGTGTTCAACCAGGCGTTTCGCCTTCTCGATCACCATTTCAGCAACTTGCACGTGGCGTGTGGCAGGCTCATCGAATGTGGACGCGATCACTTCGCCGCGCACTGAACGCATCATTTCCGTCACTTCTTCCGGACGTTCGTCGATCAGCAACACGATCAGGGTGATGTCGGGGTGGTTGGCGGTGATGGCATGCGCAATGTGCTGCAGCATCACGGTTTTACCCGATTTGGGCGGGGCCACAAGCAAGCCGCGCTGGCCTTTGCCGATCGGGGCCACCAGGTCGATAATTCGGCCGGTGTTGTTTTCTTCGCCGCGCATGTCGCGTTCCAGCTTCAAAGGCTGGTTCGGGTGCAACGGTGTCAGGTTTTCAAACAGGATTTTGTGTTTGCTGGCTTCCGGCGCTTCGCCGTTGACCTTGTCCACTTTCACCAGTGCGAAATAACGCTCACCGTCTTTCGGGGTGCGAACCTCACCTTCAATGCTGTCACCGGTGTGCAGGTTGAAGCGGCGAATCTGGCTGGGAGAAATATAAATGTCGTCCGGGCTGGCCAGGTAAGAAGTTTCTGGCGAGCGCAGGAAGCCAAACCCGTCAGGCAGCACTTCAAGCACACCATCACCGAAAATTTGTTCACCGTTCTTGGCACGCTTTTTCAGGATTGCAAACATCAATTCCTGTTTGCGCATGCGGTTGGCATTCTCGATTTCAAGGCCACCAGCCACTTCAAGCAGGGCAGAGACGTGTTGCGTTTTTAGTTCAGATAGATACATATTGTTTTGCTGTGTGTAGGTGGCGAATGCCGCGAGGTGATCAGGTTAACGAAGGATGGAGGTAGTACTGAGGCGAGGTGTTTTGAAACCCGGCACATGGCCGGGTTACTCGATTCTTTTAATTTTACAGGTGGCTGTCAATGAACGCGGCCAGCTGTGACTTGGACAATGCGCCCACTTTCGTCGCTACAACTGCGCCGTCTTTGAACAGCATCAAGGTTGGAATTCCACGGATGCCGTACTTGGCAGGCGTTTCGGAATTCTCGTCCACGTTCATTTTTGCAATTTGCAGTTTGCCTTTGTATTCAGAGGACAGGTCATCCAGAATCGGGGCGATCATTTTGCAAGGACCACACCATTCAGCCCAGTAATCCACCAGCACAGGGCCGGAAGTTTTCAAAACATCGCTGTCGAAAGATGCGTCACTGACGTGTTTGATCAGGTCACTGCTCATTTAATTCCTCAAGTGGGTAATTGCTTTGGAGGTGTTCACAAAGCGCATCTGGGTGGTTGAAACGCACGCACAGACAATGAAAGTTCTTTATTTAAGAAAATGCTATTCTGAATGGTACAGCGAAATTGAACAGAAACACAAACTGATGCTGGTTTTCACAGCCTAAACGCACACCAAACACACGTTTTGAGTCCACAAATTACCTCCGACACGTCTTTTGAGGCCACTCCTTTTGCAGCTGCACTTGACTGGCTTGAGCAATCCCACATTTTACCCAGTGATGTGTTGTGGGTCATGCCGCGCATTGAAACCGTATCTGGTTTCAAACGCCAGTGGGCCCGCCATCACCAAGGCCAGTCCACGCTGGGGCCTTGGATTCAAACTGCCGACCGCCTGAGCCAGCCCAATGCGATGGGTCCCTGGCTGGCCTTGCAGGCTGACCTGGTTGGTGTATTGCGCGAACTGCCCCGTCTGGCTGGTGGCTCGTCCCGCGCCCAATTGTGGGCCTTGGCCCAAGAGTACCTTGAACTGGCCTTGCGCCAGGTGCTGGTGCAAAAACGCAACACAAATGCCTTGGCGCAGTACTCAGAGGATAACGCCTTCGCGGCGGAAGAGGCGCAGGTTGTTGCGACACTGGCTGAAACCTACCACGCTGAACTTTCCGCTTTGTTGCCGGGGCGCGCGGCGCCAGAACAACGCCAGCCCAAACAGGTTATCTGGTTTGATGACGGCGAAACCATACCGGGACTTTGGCTTGAATTGTTTTACGCTGATGCCCCGGTGCAAGTGTTCAGCCTGCCCGCCATTGAAGGGCCAAAGCCCTGGCACGATCTCTGTACAAGGCGGTTTGCGCAGCAGCCCAGCCGGGTGGTGTTGCAGGTCGCCCCCGATGAAACCACGCAGGCGCAGCAGGCGGCCCATCAAATTCTGGATTGGTTGCGTCATGAGCCTGGCACCGAAATTGCCGTGGCTGTGCTGGATCGTCTCGCAGCCCGCAGGCTGGTGGGGTTACTGGCGCAGTTTGGCGTGCTGGTGGATGACCGCACAGGTTGGCGATTGTCCACTTCCAGTGTGGCCGGCTGGTTTGATCGTTTGTTGCGGCAGTATCTTGATCATGGCCAGTTAACATGCATTGCCCAGCCTTTCACCGGCGCGCTGCTGGAGCAACTTGAACCCTGGGCTTTCGGAAAAGAAGGCATCAGCTACACCTTGAACCAATGGGCCACCGCATTTTCTGATCTGTTTGCGAAATACAAACTTGATTTGGATTTGCAGCAGGACGAAGCGGGTCGACAACTTTTGACCGTACTTGGCCTGATGCGCCAGGTGTCCGCACAAACCAGGTTTGATGCGCGCGAGTTTGTGGCCGCCTGGCAAAGTTGGGCTGAGTCGCAACGGTTCAGGCCGCAGGACATTGAAAGCCCTGTTCGCATGGTGCCCCTGTTGAGTACGCGCATGCAGCAGTTCAAGCGCGTGTTGGTTCTGGGCTGCGCGCAGTCTCATTTTCAGGAGAGCCCGCCAGGTCTGCTTCCACCCGCTGTGGCGCAGGAGTTGGGATTTGCCGGGCCGCGCCTTGCACGCATCCAGAAGGTATCCGCCCTTCATGAGTTGCTTTTGAATAGTGGGCAAATCACCTTGCTGCACAGCGCACAAGTTGCGGGCAAACCGGAAATGCTCTTGCCCGAATTAACCTGGCTGGACATCGTATTGCGCGACACCGCGCGCCACGACATGCAGCAAATGGATTCGCACTGGTCTTCCCGCTGGCACAGGCAATTGCCAAATCACGAAGTTCATGTGCAAGAGCAGGCTGAGCCGCCACTGGAGTTGGCGGCACTACCAGGTGGAAGTTCAAAGCCGGAGTCGCTTCGCGTGACAGCACTGGACGACTGGATGGCTTGCCGCCTGCGCTTTGGCTTGAAACATGCGTTGCCGTGGCCTGCGCAGTACGACGACAGCGCCATGCGCTATGAGCAATTGCGCGGTATTTTTGTACACAAGGTGCTGGAAAAAACAGCGCAACACATGGCAAATGCCGGCAACGCTGCAAACCAGCTTGAATCCTGGAAACAAGCCTTGTTAAATCAGGCCCAGGCGGTGTGGGGCAAGCTCGATTTGAATGACCGTGCCACGGTTTATCCATTTCTGAAATTCTTCGAACAGATTGTGCCGCGTGTGGCCGGCAAACTGATGGAACGCAAAATTCAAGGCTGGCAATTCAAGGGCGCCGAGCAAACGGTTGAACATCCCTTGATGCTTCAACCCAGCGGTGCTGTAGTCACTTTGAAAGGGCGGGTTGACCGTCTCGATGTTCGCGGTCAGGAACTTGGCATTTCCGACATCAAGTTCACCAAGCCTTCCGTGTTGAAAAAACGATTGCAAGAGCCGCTTTCGCAGCCACAATTGCCCGCCTACCAGGCCATGCTGAACAGCCCCTCCGCCCAACTGGATTTTCTGGGGCTGCACAAGGACGAGGTGGATTGGGTTACTTTCCCGCCCCTGGCTGATGAATGGCAGGAGCAGGGCTTCAAATCCTGGGGTGATGTGTTGCTAGGTGAACTGACTCATGAACTGGACCGGTTTTTTTCAGGCACAGCCGTGTGGCAGGCCAACCCTGGTGATGCGTGCGAATGGTGTGCAGTGCGCGGTGTGTGCAGGCCGGAAAGCCTGCCCGAGTTCGCGGCGGGATCATCAAGTGAGTCACTGAGCGAGGGGGGTGATGATGAGTGAGCCAATCATTGAGTCAAAGCCCGACTTCACCAGCATTGCCTGCAACCCCGCAAACAGCGTAGTAGTTGAGGCCTGCGCGGGCAGTGGAAAAACCTGGTTGCTCACGGCACGCCTCTTTCGCCTGTTGCTCGATGGGGCGCGGCCCGATCAGATTCTGGCCATTACTTTCACGCGCAAAGCCGCGCAGGAGATGCAGGAACGTTTGTTCAGCCTGTTGCGCGAATGCGCTTTGCTCGATGAAGTACAACTGCGCAAGCTGTTGACTGAACGGGGGGCTTTGCCCACAGAGGCCAATTTGCAAAAAGCCCGCGCACTGGCAGGCGAGGTGTTGACCAATTCCCGCGGCGTGACCATCGACACATTTCACGGGTGGTTTGCATCGCTTTGCCAAATGGCTCCGTTGGCCAGCGGATTTTCCAGGCAAAGCGAACCGACCGATCAAACCGCATTCTGGATGGATGCCGCCATTGATGCACTCACCGAAGACTTGTTGGAGGGCAAGCAACCCGCCGAGCTGCTGACTGCATTCGACACGCTGGCCGCACACATGGACCGCGCGGTAATGCGGCAAGTGCTACGCATCGCATTGAGCAACCGCGTGGCTTGCAGCCTGTGGCTGGGCAATCGCGAAGCGCCGCCTTTGAACGAGGTCTTCGGCATTGAAGACCACCAGCAATGGCCGGTCGAGGCGTTGAAATCACCCGCAGTTGTTGAACAGTGGTGGACCGCTGCGCAATGGCTGGGCATGGGTACGCCCAAGCAGAAAGAAAACGCCAGTGCCATTGAAAAAGCACTGACTGCACTGGAGAACAAAACAGTCGGTTTGCCAGAGGTATTTGCACAGTTGAAAGCCGTGTGCCTGACCGGCAAAAATGAGCCCGCCAAAGCGTTTTGTAAACCCACTGGTGGTCAGTTGAAAAGTGGTCTGGATGAAACCGCCTACGTGCAATTGTTCGAAGCTTTGGCAACGCAGTTTGTTCAGGCCTTGCAGCTTGAAAAAGACCAAAGCGATCTGCTGGCCACGCGCGCATTGCAGGTGTTGATCGAGCCCTTGTTTGACACGTATAAAACCATCAAGGCAGAGCAGGGCCTGTGCGATTTCGATGACCTTGAAGCCACCGCATTGCGCATGCTGATGGACGACGAACAACGCGCCTACATGCAGCAAAAACTGGACACGCGCGTGCGCCATTTGCTGGTGGACGAGTTTCAGGACACCAACCCCGTGCAATGGAACATCCTGAAACTATGGCTGCAGGATTACAGTGGCGATGACAAGCCCAGCGTGTTTCTTGTGGGCGACCCCAAGCAGTCTATTTACCGATTTCGGCGTGCCGAGGCCCGGTTGTTCAACCACGCCCGGCAATGGCTGATTGAACACTTTGGCGCCCGCACCTTGGAATCGGATTCCACCCGCCGTTGCTCACAGGCTGTTGTGGACGTGGTGAACCAGGTTTTTGAAACAGGCAATACTAGAGGGCAAACCGCTTTTCGTGCCCACACCAGCCTGGCGCAAACGCAAACGGCCAGCACCACGGTCCAGCAAATGGGCGGCCTTCATGTGTATCCGAAAATTGCCAAAGAACACAGCGGCCCGGATGAAGCCAGGCAGGTGGTGCAAACACTTCAACACTGGTTGAAGCAGGGCAGCATCGACCACCTCAGCCAGGTCATGGTGTTGATTCGCGCCCACCAAAGTGGCTTGCCCTTGATGGCGGCTTTGCGTGAAGCGGGCCTGGCATACACCATCAAGGACAAGGGCGAGCGTTACACCTCGGTGGTGTGGTCGGACACCATTGCCTTGCTTGGTTTTCTGAATGGCCCTAATCAGAATCTGTACTTACTGCAATTGCTGCGCTGCCCGCTGATCGCCTTGTCATCGGCCCGGTTTCAGGTCTTGCTCGGCGCAGCCCACAGCACGCAGACCACCACCGTATGGGCGACGCTAGGGGCTTTGGCTGAGCAGGGCGATTCAGCGTGGGTCAGTTTGCATGCCATGTTGTCACGGTGGTTGAACATGGCGCGTGCACTGCCCTTGTTTGAAACCCTGACCACCGTGGTGGAAGACACACAGGCCTCGAAAAAATACCTGGACACTGCGTCACCTCGCCAGCGCGTGATGATGGCGGAACACTGGGATTGGTTGCAGGCGTGGGCACTGGGGCTGAACAAGGGGCGTTTCCCGGATTTGCAACAGGCTTTGGATGAGGCGCTGAAACTGCAAATCTATGCCAGCTCGGACAGCGAGGGGGCACCTGCCAACCCCGACGTTCTGCGCATCATGACTGTGCATTCTGCCAAGGGGTTGGAGGCGGATCATGTCTGGCTGTTTGATGCGAATTCCTCGCCCAAACCGGGTGGCAGCAATGCGGGTTTGCTGATTGACTGGGCCCTGGGCGAATCGCATCCTGATTCAGTCACGGTGATGTCCAACCTTGGCAACACCAGCCCTGGCCGCGCGGCTGCACAAGACATTGAAAAACAGGCTTATGCCGACGAAGAAGATCACTTGCTGTATGTTGCACTGACCCGTGCCCGCTATTCCATTCACCTCAGTGGCAGTGAAAAGCGCGGGGCGGCCAAGGGCTGGTATGAGCGCCTGCTGCCTTTTGCCACACAAATCCACGACAACTGGGTGGATGCCGACAAGTCGACCCCGGATATTGAAAAACCAGCCGAACCCTTTGCACAGCAACTTGAACTGACAGGCCTGTTTGATCCTCCCGCACTTTGGGTCAGGCCACAATTTCCTGTGCTGCAAGGCTTGAGCAAACCTGTGGGCAAAGAGGTGCCGCGCCCTGACTCTCCCGAGTTGCGCAAGGGCACGGCCTGGCATGCTGCGCTGGAATGGGTCGACGAACTGGCTGAAACGGATTTTGAGCACTGGTGGTCGAAGGTACAACTTCGATGCGAAATGATGTTTCGCCCCTTGCGCGATGACGAGTTAATACACGTGGAACAGGCCTGCCGCCTGCTCGCGGAGAAAGTTGAACTGCAGCCCTGGATGCAGGGTGCACAAGCCAGCCAACACCGTGTGTTCAATGAACTGGAATGGGTTCGGGGTGACGGTCGTTCCGTTCGGGCCGATCGAGTGCTTGAATTGCAAGATCGGTTCCTCGTGCTGGATTACAAGTGGGCTGTGACAGAATTGAATTTGCCCGATTACACCCGGCAAGTGCTTGAATACGTGGGCTTAGTAGACCAAACCCTCAACCGCGGCAGCAAACCGGCCCCCACACAAGCTGCCTTGATTGACCGCCACGGCGAGGTTCACTGGCTGACTTCGGTGTAGAATTCAGTTTGGCGGGCCTCCCCGCATGGCGTAGCGGCCAACCTGGTCAGGTCCGGAAGGAAGCAGCCACAACCGTGAAGTCAGTGCCGGGGTTCTGGCTCGCCTCTTGTTTTGGTCAAATTACTGGACCCAATCTGCATGAATCAAACAGTTTCTCAGGCTTTGGCCCGGAAATGGCGACCCCGAGACTTTGATTCTCTGGTGGGCCAGGCGCATGTGGTGAAAGCCCTTTCTCACGCGCTGGACAACCAGCGCCTCCATCACGCTTACCTGTTCACCGGCACACGCGGCGTGGGCAAAACCACCATCGCCCGAATTCTGGCCCGTGCTGTCAACTGCGAACAGGGTATCAGCCGTACCCCGTGCGGAAAATGTCAGGCGTGCGTTGAAATCAGCCAAGGCCGGTTCGTGGATTTGATCGAGGTGGATGCTGCCACCAACACCCGCGTGGATGAAATGCGTGCCTTGCTGGAAAACGCGATGTACGCGCCCACGGCAGGCCGCTACAAGGTGTACGTCATCGACGAAGTACACATGCTGTCCACCAGTGCATTCAATGCCATGCTGAAAACGCTAGAAGAACCACCGGGTCATGTGTTGTTCATTCTGGCCACCACCGACCCCCAGAAAATTCCCGCCACGGTGCTGTCGCGTTGCCTGCAATTTGCATTGCGCCAATTGCCGCCCGATCAACTGGCTGACCATCTGGCTCACATCCTGACTGAAGAACAAATTGCTTTCGAGCCCGGCGCATTGCGCCTGCTGGCCAAAGCAGCACGTGGCAGTGTGCGCGATGCCTTGTCACTGACCGACCAAGCCATTGCCTACAGCGCAGGCCAGGTTGGCGAAGACACGGTACGAACCATGTTGGGTGCCGTCGACCAGCAAGTGGTGCATCAAATTTTGCAGGCACTGGCCCAAGGCGATGGCAAGGCATTGCTCGAACTTGGCAATGCCCTGGCTGCCGCCAGCGCGCCATTCGGTGCCATATTGGATGAACTTGCCGCCATTGCGTACCGCCTTTCAGTGGCCCATTTCGCAGGCGGACTGGACATTGATGATCCCGACCAGGCGGCCTTGCAAAGCTTGCAAGGCGCGTTTGGCGCCGAAGACCTTCAGTTGATTTACCAGATCGCGACCCATGCCCGTGCAGAATTGCACCTGGCGCCGGAAGAGTCGATCGGGTTTTCAATGGCCCTGGTTCGCATGCTGGCTTTCAAACCGGGTGGGCAGGGTAGTGTGGCGCGTTCTGCACCTACGCCAGCAACCACGCCCTCAACCATGTCAGGAACAACACCTGCCTTTGCGCCACCTGCTGCGAAAGTCGCAGTGCCGGTCCCCCGTGTGGCCGCGCCCGTCAACCTGCCATTGGATAACCCGGCGAAAACACCAGCGAATACGCCAACAAAAGCGCTGATGAATTCGCCAGTGAATGCGCTTTTTGATGACCGCCCTGCCGAGGTTCAAACTGCATCCGCAGTGCCAGTCACTGAGACGGAATCATCATCGCCTGCTTCAGTTTCCGCACCAGTGGATGATTTTGATGAGTCGCCACCTTGGGACACGGCTGATGACGAACCTGCTGCGAAAGCCGGGCCTTCATCAATGCAGGCAATTCATGCATCGCCGGCCTCCGTTGCAACCGCGTCGCTTGCCCAAGGTGCAGTGCCATTTTCCGCACCGGCCATGGTTCAATCGACCAGCGGAGATTTGCCCTGTGCCGCCAATTGGCCACAGGTTTCGCAGGAAGTACCCGCCAAGGGTTTGACCCGCCAGGCCCTGGTGCAGGCCGAACTGGTTGAGGCTGTGCGCGACGGCGATGTGTTACAAATCAATTTGCGCACGGCAATCAAGGCGTACACGGAAGCCAGCATGGTGACCCGCCTTGAAACGGCGTTGGGGCAGTATTATGGTTGCACCGTGCGTTTGCAGATGCATTTTGGCGAAGCCCAGCAAACAGCCCACGCCGTACAAAGTGAAACACGCAGGCAGGCCCTTGAAGGGGCCAAGCAAGCCTTGCAGGAAGACCCGTTTTTAAAAGATATTCAGAACTTGATGGGCGCAACAGTGGTCTCAGGTTCAGAGAGGACGCTGAGCAACACTGGCCCGGCCGACATTTGAAAGGAGAAATACCGAGATGAACATGATGAAAGGCCAATTGGCCGGCTTGATGAAGCAAGCCCAGCAAATGCAGGAAAAAATGGCCAAAATGCAGGCCGAAATTGGTGCACTGGAAGTGGAAGGGCAGTCTGGCGGCGGCATGGTCAAAGTGGTCATGACCTGCAAGCACGACTGCAAACGCATCACGATTGACCCATCCTTGTTGGGCGAAGACAAAGACATGCTCGAAGACCTGGTGGCTGCAGCATTCAACGATGCCGTGCGCAAGGCCGAGGCCACAATGACCGAGAAAATGTCCTCTGTCACTTCCGGCTTCCCGATGCCACCCGGCTTTAAAATGCCATTCTAAACAACACCCATGAGCCGTTCCGCGTTTGACGCCTTTGATGGTCTGGATCCACTGGTTGACTTGGTGCAGGCACTCAAACGCTTGCCCGGTGTGGGCCCGAAATCGGCGCAACGGCTTGCCTTTCACTTGCTGCAAAACGACCGCCAGGCTGCCACAGCTTTGGGCGAGTCCTTGCTCAAGGCCGTGACGGAGATTCGCCACTGCAGCATGTGCAACAACTTCTGTCATTCGGATGTCTGTTCGATTTGCAGTGACCCACGCCGACAGCCCAGTTTGTTGTGTGTCGTGGAAACGCCTGCCGACCTGGCTGCCATTGAAGCCACCCAAACCTATCGCGGTTACTACTATGTGTTGATGGGGCGTGCCTCGCCCCTGGATGGCGTTCGCCCCGAGTCACTGGATTGGCCCAAGCTGAGCCAACGCCTTGATGACAGCGAAGTCAAGGAAGTGATTTTGGCCACCAATTTCACCAATGAGGGCGAAGCCACAGCTGTGTTTCTCACTGATCGCATCCGCCGCATGGCCTTGAAGGTCAGCCGCCTGGCGCGTGGCGTGCCCATTGGTGGCGAACTGGAATACACCGACCCCAGTACTGTGGCCCGGGCTTTGCTGGACCGCCGGCAGTTGGGCACAGAAACCGACTGAGCACCATTGTCCTGAACCCATTGTTTTGAACACATTGTTTGAACACATTGCCTAGAACACCATCGCCTTGACCGCCATCGCCCTGAATGATTTTTACGCAAAGAACTGCCCCTTGCCACCATGACTGAAAACACCTCCAACAGCTCTGAAACATCTGCTCCTGAAGTACCAGCCAATCACGGTCCCTTGGCGGGCATTCGCGTGCTTGAACTGGGTACATTGATTGCCGGTCCTTTTGCCAGCCGCATGCTGGGCGAATTTGGCGCCGAGGTGATCAAGGTTGAAACTCCCGGCAGTGGCGACCCCATTCGCAAATGGCGTGTGCTGCACGAGGGTAATTCATTGTGGTGGGCTGTTCAGGCGCGCAACAAGAAATCGCTGACCTTGAATTTGAAAGCGCAGGCCGGGCTGGGTGTGTTGCGCAAGCTGATTCAAAGCACCGACATTCTCGTGGAAAACTTTCGCCCCGGTCAGCTTGAAAAATGGGGCTTGAGCCCGGCGGAACTGCAGGTGTTGAATCCGGGTTTGATCGTGGTTCGGCTCAGCGGCTACGGACAAACCGGCCCCTACAAAGACAGACCTGGTTTTGGGGCCATTGCCGAATCCATCGGAGGCATGCGTTTTCTGAGTGGTGACACTGACAGGCCCCCGGTGCGTGTGGGCATTTCAATTGGCGATTCGCTGGCTGGTTTGCATGCGGTCATTGGTGCGCTGATGGCCCTTCAACATCGCCACAAAACCGGCAAGGGCCAGGTGGTGGACGTGGCCTTGTATGAGTCGGTCTTCAACATGATGGAAAGCCTGTTGCCGGAATATGATTTTGCAGGCGTGGTGCGCAAACGTTCGGGCGCAAGCTTGCCCGGCATTGTGCCGTCCAACACCTACACCTGCGGCTGTGGTGGTTTCATCGTGATTGGTGGCAATGGCGATGCAATTTTCAAACGCCTGATGTTGGCGATTGATCGCCCCGATTTCGCTGAAAACCCGGACATGGCCAGCAACGACGGGCGCGTGCGCCACACCGAACTGATTGACGACACGATCGCCAAGTGGTGCAAAGCACGTAGCATCGATGACGCATTGCAGGTACTGGAACAAGCCGATGTGCCCGTGAGCAAGATTTACAGCATCGAAGACATTGTGCGTGACCCGCAATTTGCCGCGCGCGGCATGATTGAAGAACATCCGTTTGGCGATGACCGCACATTGAAAGTGCCTGGTGTGGTGCCTAAACTGAGTGACACGCCGGGCCAAACCCGTTGGCTTGGGCCCAAGTTGGGGGAGCACAATGCGCAGGTGTTGGCGGACTTGGGATACTCGGCGCAGGACATACAGCGCATGGTGGACGAGGGCACCATCTGACTTTTTGCGCAGGTCTTAATCGGTGTTCGATGCTGCTCATCCCGCCTTGCGTTGCGCAAGCCTTGTTTGATGTTCGTTGCTGCTCATCCCGCCTTGCGTTGCGCAAGCCTTGTTTGATGTTCGTTGCTGCTCATCTTGCCTTGGACAAGGCTGATTTCCCGGCTCGTTGATTCTTGCTTGGTGCATGCGAAACGCGAAGCGCGTCTTCGCATCGATTGCTTGCGCAATCGCCCCGCGCTGCGAATTAGCCGGGAAGCCTTGCCCTGAATCGGCAAGATGATGCAGCAAACGAACACCTTCAAGGCTGCGAACTCGCGCTGGTGACATGGGTTGGTCGCAACGAATATCTCTCAGGCTGAGAACTCGCACCGGAGAAGGGACTGGTGACTCAATGAACGCCGCAAGTCATCGCAAGTCATCGCAAGTCATCGCAAGTCATCGCAAGTCATCGCAAGTCATCGCAAGTCA
>JAIXTE010000125.1 GCA_027484315.1 Burkholderiales bacterium
GAAGAATGGAATACGAGAAAAATGTGGCCAAAGACACTTTCTGGATTGTTGAGATCCGCGGCTGAAAAAACTATGCTGATATTGGAATGTTGCCTGAGCTTCTCAAAATCGATCCTGTTTTCACCACCTGATGCCAATGTCGTCCCCGATTTAAGGGCGAGGAAAACCATCAAGATGAAGTAGAGTATCCTGCTCATTAGTGTGGTTTCTTGGGTCAGAAAGCCGGAAATCCCGGCTTGGAAAGGAACAGAAGTCGTGGTTTCAAAAGGACATCAAACAGGCAAAGTCGACCATTGTTTTCGGCTTGTATTGTTGGAGCAGTTCTTTTTTCTTTTGGATCCAGGCTGTGTAGCTTTGCCCTTGGGCCTTGGTCATTTCGAACAGCGCTCTCAGATATGGTCCATCTGCAGCCTGCCACTCTGGCGTGATGTTCACAAAATTCATGAGAATCCAGTGATTCGAGCCGGAGCGGCAGTCCTCCGAGATTACTTTCCCGCTTTTTCGAGGTCGATGTTGAAGTTGCCCTCACCGAGCTTGTACATGGAGCCTGAAGCGTAGTCCGTAGTGGACCCGAATGGGCCGCCACTCAGAATGTTGACGAAGAACGTCGGTTCGATATTGGTTTCTACTGCGATCGTCTTTTCTTGATAGCCGTCGGCTCGCAATGTCATTGTATTTCCACTGCCGCCTTCTGGCTTTTTGATTTTTCCGACAAACGGTGTCTTGCCGACTTCAGCGCCGTTAATCAGCACTGTTGCACCCTTGACGTTGCTGTTAACAGAAATCTGCTGCTCTTTCCCGCTCATGATTGTTGAGCAGCCGGCGGCCAGGAGAGAAGAGGCTACAGCCAAGGACAACAAGGTTTTTTTCATCATAAAAACTCCAAATATTTTAAGTTATGTTTTTTTACTGCGAACAAACAGTAACACAATAATATGAGAACATCAACTATTGAAAACTGATAAAATGTTTAACGTGAATAGCTTGGAATTCCAAATTAGACGCACAACGAAAAGTTGAGGGTTCAGATGCGTTTAGCGCACTTACGAAATCAATGCAGGAGTCAACTGGAACAATCGGGAAATCCCGATGTGTTGTTTGACAGCCTTTGCGTCCTCGATCCCACAGTTCAAAAAAAATACACTGATTGGATTCTGCGAAGGTATCTTGAGGGTCGCCTCAAATCAGAGGATTGGTACAAGGTTCCCGACCTGCTTTCGCGTCTCGATAGAAGCAAAAGACGCCTTGCTATGCAGGGTTACTCTTCTGACATCAATAAATATGAGTCAATTGCTGAAATTGCGAAGGTCCTCGGCAACTCTGTTAACGCCATGATTTACCCCGGTATACCCGGCCATGAGTTGGATCTGGTTTACTCAGAGAGTCATGTTCTTTATCAGGACGAGAGCCTCTTGGTTGTGTCCCCTCTATCCGAAATGGCATCCGTTTACTGGGGATGGGGCACTCAATGGTGCACAGCCGAGCAGAACCCCTCATTGAACCAATTTGAGGTCTATGATGGACCGAAAGGCTCCCTTGTAATTTTCATTGAGCCAAACGGTTCGAAATTTCAGATGTCCCGATGCGGCTTCTTCATGGATCAATATGACTCCCCGGCGGCTGAGGCAGAGAAAGCGAGGCTTTTCGGGAGGATTCCCAATTATGCGATCCTGCGCTCCGATGCTCTTAAGCATTTCTGCCATGAATCCTGGTTTTGGGCTGGTCGTCCACAAGAAAGGTTGTTCTGTTTGGAAATGCTCAAAACCAATGGCCTTTCCCTGCAGCACCTTGATTCTCCGGATTATGAGATGTTGCTACAAGCAGTCCGTTCGGATGGTCTGGCTCTCCATTGGGTAGAAAGGCAGGACGACCTGCTGTGCAATGAGGCAATCAAGAGGACGCCGGTTAGCTTGGCATTAGTTAAATTTCAGACTCCAGAATTATGCAAAATCGCGTGTATGGCAAATCCCCAGGCTTTCCGTTTTGCAAAGCATATTGACGATGAACTTTCACGAATGGTTTTCAAAAAGCTTGCCGAGGAACCGCACAACGGGGAGTTTAGTGTGATGTCTCTATCGGCACTCGATAACCTCGTTCACGTGGACTACTCCCCACTTCTTGCGTTTTCACCGCTGAAGTCAGATGAGTTGTGCCTAACTGCCTACAAGCAAGAGACTGGATCAATTGCATTCTTCCCTAAAGATAGGGAAGATCTGATTCTTTTGGCGCTCACTAAAAGAGGCTCTGGTCTTCTTCATCTCAGTGAAGTCACCGACGCACGATTTAGGGCTGCTGCTTTGACAAGTAAAAATGCTATTCGATGCGTCAGGTCTCCCACCTACGATCAGATGCACTTTGCAGTAACCGCGGACCCCTGGGCCATCGCATATATCGATAGCCCTCCTGAGTCAATTTGCCTTTTGGCTGTCCAGAACGAACCGAGAACACTTGCGATGATTAGGGAGCCCGCTGAGTCAGTAATTCTTGAGGCCGTGAACAAAGACAGTATGGTTCTTCAATATGTGAAAAATCCATCTCCAAAAGTGGCGGCCCTTGCTGCAGAAACTAAGATCTCCCCCTTTTTTCTTTAGATTTGCTTCATTTTGGCAACCGGTTCGCTGGCAAGATTCAGTTTGACCGTGTAAGCAGATCGTCCAAAAATTAATAATTAATGGACAAAATCGCAGTCATAGGGTAGGATATTAGAATATTCCGGGGGTCATAATGTCAAATAAAAATCGGGTTGTAGATGTCAGTACCGGGCACTCCGTAGTTATTTCAAGGCCGGTTGACCGGATTGCCGCTTCAGTGATTTCTCGTGGTTTTCAATACGATCCCGATAAAAAGGTTGCGAACCTGGATTCTGATCTACCAATCCCTTTTAGATCTCCGAATGCATTGGAATTAAAAACCAAATCGTTTGTTGATCTGACTGGGTTGAAGTTTGGGTTTTTTAGCGTCATCGGAATCTATCAGGGCGGAAGTACCAAACGAGGTATGCGATGGGTTTGTCGTTGCGTCTGCGGGCGCTACGCTGTTCGCGTCACGAAGTCGTTGAGGAATCCGGCAAATCAACAGGATAGTTGTGAGATGTGTCGGCATAGTGCGCACCTAAGGCGTAAGGCAAGCCAACAGCGGTACTGAGTAACGCAGTCCTCCTGTGTTCTGCGGCAGGCCGGCTCTTGGATTTAGCCTTTGGGATCTCCCTGGTGGATAATTTCAATATTAACAAGGGCATGCGCGATATGAATGGAGCAAAAATACAGGCAGCAGATTCTGGAACCCTTCAAAAGGTTGTCTCCGTGCTCTCGTCTTATAGCTTCTCATTGTCTGATGAGAAGGTTCTCCAGGCGGAAATATCAGAGGTCCTTGACAATGAGGGCATTGGCCACCGCCGTGAGGTGTCCCTTGGTAGCGGGGAAATCATCGATTTCATGTTTGACGGCGGCGTCGGAATGGAAGTCAAAATCAAAGGTCAAAAGTTGGCGATTTACAGGCAACTGAGGCGTTACAGTCAATCAGACAAAATCCAGTCGCTCATTCTGGCCACCAGCATTTCCATGGGATCCCCCAAGGAGATCGAAGGTAAGCCAGTACGGGTCTTCTCGTTAAGCCGCGCGCATCTGTAATCCAATGAATAGCCTCACTGACCTCGGCTTTTTGGGCACAAGAACTTATGGCGTCATGTCCTACTGCGCAAAGACTCAACATTGGGTTGTAGAGAAGTTGGAGGCTCATGTCAGCCTTCGTCTGAAGTCCTTATTTCCAAGGCTTAACAAAACCCAGGTGGGTAGTTTCACCTTCCCGACAAACCCTGATGTTTGCGCAGATCTATTCTGGTTCACCCAGCGCTATCCAATGCTGATGACCGCGGCAGACGAAGCTCTGTTGCAAAGACAGAGCTCCACGTTCCATCAAGAGGTGTCAGAGCGTCACCGGATAACGATGCCAGACTACTTGCCGCCGCAATATGGAGAGTTAAGACCCGGCTGCGAACTAAGGGGCTATCAACTTCAATTCGTCGAATTGTTCAGAAGAACGCGTAGCTTGTTATTGGGTGATGATACCGGTCTTGGAAAAACCTATGAAGCCATTGGCGCGATGCTTCTGCCTGGCACGCTGCCGGCTGCAGTCGTGGTACAAACCAACGCCGGGCATCAATGGGAAGAAAAAATTCAGGAGTTCTCATATCTAAGGACACACCTCATTAAGGGAACGACTCCCTACAACTTACCAGAAGCGGATGTGTACATTTTCAAGTACAGCCAGTTGGCAGGTTGGGTAGAAGTTTTTTCGAAAGAGTTCTTCAAGATGTGTTGCTTTGACGAAATCCAGGAGCTCAGACACGGCAAGGACACAAGCAAAGGCGCTGGGGCCAAGGTTCTTGTTGATCACACGCATTTCCAGCTTTCAATGTCCGCCACACCGATTTTCAACTATGGCATTGAGATCTTCAATATTCTGGACACCTATGTTCGACCGGGCTGCCTGGGAATGCGCCATGAGTTCATCCGCGAGTGGTGCGAGGATGATGGAAAAGTGGTGCGCGACCCCAAGGCGTTGGGTACATACCTCACTGAGAACCATATTGTCTTGAGGCGTCTCAAAAAGCATCCACCGGTGAATCGAACCATCATTGAGGTTCCCTACGAGCAAGCCGAGGTTGAAAAGATTGAAACATTGGCCAAAGATCTGGCATTGAGAACCCTCAGTGGAAACTTTCATGAAAGCGGTCAAGCGGCACGGGAGTTTGATATTTGGATGAGGCAGGTCACCGGTGTTGCTAAAGCCCGGGCGGTGGCGGCTTATGCACGAATCTATGCAGAGCAGGGTATCCCGATCATTCTGGCAGGCTGGCACCGTGAAGTATATGAAATATGGCTCAAAGAGCTCCACGATCTAAATCCATTGATGTACACAGGAAGTGAGTCGATTTCTCAGAAACGGAAAGCCAAAGCAGCATTTATTTCAGGGCAGAGCAATATTTTTATTCTGTCCCTTCGGTCGGGCGCCGGCATTGATGGTTTGCAAAAGCGATGCTCCACAGTTTTAATTGGAGAGCTGGATTGGAGTCCCCAAGTTCACGAGCAAATTATCGGCCGCGTCGATCGTGATGGAAGCTTCCTGGGGAATTTGGAAGAAATGGATGAGAACCCCGTGCAAGTCGTTTTCCTAGTGACTCAGTACGGCTCTGATCCTGTGATTACTGATCTCTTGGGTTTAAAAGATTCCCAGGCTTTGGGAATTATGAATCCCAATGAGGGCCCGGTGAAGAAGAACTATGACAGCGCTCGAATCAAAGAAATGGCAAAGCGCTACCTGGAAAGCCTGAAAGAGAAGTCGTCACGAGAAGCGGCTTAATGGTGAGCATGTCTTGACTTCTGGCCGTCTGGTAAAAAGTATCAGGTTCATCCGGTACGCATTTTTTTGAAATCCTGATAAAAGAAGCGTAGTGGTCGCGAATCGAGCCTTGGTCAACCAGGTCAAGCCATTTTGGACTCACGTGCGCGCAGATTTCAAAACCCATGAGACTTTTTTCTTCGGTGGACATCTGCTCCATAAGGTCAAGGTCGACCGCTAGCAGCCCTGCAATTGACCCCAAGTCCAAATCTACTTTGTCACATACCGGTTGATAGACCACTATAGATGCTGGATCCAGTCTTTTGCCGTTGGCCCCCTCGTCAAGAAGAACCACCGCCGGTAAAGCGACGCACTGTTTGAATCCACTAATGGCGAGGGATTCGTGCATGGATTCCCTGACCGAATTAACCACGTTCCCCAGGATCGCAATTGAGGTGTAAAACGCGATAAATAAAGGGATCGCGATTAGGAGAAGTTTCTTGCCGCGCCCAACGGATCTCAGATCTGAGTGGGTATATAGGCCCAGCCATGCTAGGGCGGAGAGAACGAAGAGAAAACATGCAAAAAGCAAAATTAGGGGAGTGCCCTCAGTCGCGAAAACTTGAATCAGTTGGTCGCGCGCTCCGTGCTGAATATGGCTTTGAGATTGACTGAACTGGTAAAACGCATATCCGAACCAGAATCCGGAGAGAAGAGCGATCGACATTACCAGGCGCAACAAGGAGCGATTATTTATTGAGCCTGTAGGTCCCCACCCAAGCTCGTCTTGCATGTTAAGTTCGCTCATTAAAAGGTGGGCCCTTTACTCTTTGGTTGATCCAACTTTTTCTTTGCCTCGAACCGGTTTGCGGATTCTTGATGGAAGATCGATTGGATCTGGTTTGGGTTGAATACCGCGATGTGTGTACAGGTGAATGCAACGTCGCCAGGGGTGTCGCTGATGTTCTTGATCACGACCCCATCATGGCCGTCGGCCTGGGCTTTGTTAACAACCCCCAGGGTGTCAACAGAGTCAAATCCGATGCGATCGGCCATGTCGACAACAAGGGGATTCTTCATGATCAGCCGGACTGGGTAGACACAAGCGCCGGTGCCCTCCGGTTCTCTGATGGCATCCATCTCACAATTCTCGTATGCCTCGTATGCTTTTTCATAGGCATCCCAGTCTCCAGTGCGCCTGGCTATGGCTTCCAGTCTTTCAGCGTTTTTTTGGAGTTCATCACGTTTTGACTCGAATTCCTCGACTGAGGCTACAGTTGAGCGGGTGGCGTGCATGGCATACGCCGCGGCACAGCCTGGATCGTCGGTAAAAAAGAAGGCCTTATATGAGCTGAAGGATCTGGTCGACTGCCCGAGCCTATCCCTGGAGAATTCATTGATGGGCTGGTTGGTCCCATGATAAAGAACACCGGTCACAAATCCTGCTTGTGTTTGTAGCTGAAATACTTCATCGGGGAGTGCCTTGGCAGAGGATTCCGATGCGATTGGCTCAATCAGTCTCAAATCTTGGGCTCCTTTGATTTCCTAAGCCGGCCGTTCAGCGTGAACTCCAAGTCTTTGCCCCAGTACCCCATTTCGTTTAGGGAGTTCCCGTCCGTAAATACCTGGTCAGCGCGTACTGTCGCACTTAAAATCTGGAATTGGTTCCCAAGGTTTTCGATTCCATGTTTCTCTGCATAAAACCGGCTCAGTGTGATCCAATCACCCTTTTTTATCGATGGACTCAACGGCGGTGGGTTCGGATTGTCATCTGATTCCAGTAGGGATTTTAATCTTTGTTCCTCGTCATGTGCCCAGTTGTACCACTCGCTTCCAGTAAGTCTGAGTGGGTTTTGGGGCGCTTGATTTCTTCTAAGGTAACTGGTTCTTTCGCGCTGAAGCCTTTGAATGGTTTCCTCGATTTTCTCTGGTTTTGGGAAAGCCCTGTAGATAGTTACTTTGGCGCCCGGCTTGTCTTTGACTGAGTGAAGCACGTTCAGGCTTTCTCTTGATGCACGGTCATTGCCATCACCGTACATTCTTAAGGCGTCGCTGCCGTACACGTCATCCGGATAAATCTGTGCTTCGCCTGATAGATCGAAAATAGGGCAACCGCTCTCAGGGCATGGTGCCTCATGTTGTCCACGATATTCCGTGCTTACATTCTGATCCGAAAGACGCTTCAAACCCACTCCCTTGGTGTTTAATCGGAATCCGAAGGTGTTTCATCCTCCGAGGTTTTTAGACCTGTAGCCAGCGTAAATGCTTTTTTTAATCGGTCGCCATCCAGATCCTCGATTGCCCCCACTTTTTGATACTCCGGGAGAAATCCCCCTAATTCCTCGATTTTTTTTCTCATGACCACGCCATACTCCAAGTTGTAGGTCCCCTTTTTGGATACGGAGATCCTTACACAGTTAACGTTGTCTTTGGCGACTTCGCTGGGCAGCCTCATTTGAACACCATTGTCAGTTGACAAGAAGTTCCTGGCCCCCGTAGTTTTTACAAACCCGTCTCCACCTAATTGTTCCACAATGATATGGCTATGATGTCTTTCCACTTTCATGTCGTGCTGCCTTTGAAAAAAAGGTGTTCATAATGATTTTAGGGCGTATGCAAAGGCGACTAAAGGAAACCCGGGTCACGATCAGCGGAACGCTCCTGCCTGTATGCAATCTATGGCCTCGTTTTGAATACGAAAATATCGTCCCTTGGATCCAGGATGTCCTGGACTTCACCGGTCAGTCTGAGGATCAAAGGTTCCCCCGTGATCCGTTCCGGCCGCGCCAGTGTTTTCCTCGTATAGTCCTCAGCGGGGCCCATGATTTTTGTTGTTGTTGTGGCCACTATTTCGCAGTCCCTTCGAAAGGCAATCTTTCCCTCTGCTACCGCACGGTCACGCTGTGCATAGAGCGCCTTGCCTACTGCATTTTTCACTGCGACCTGCTTGGCATCCAAACCCGCTGGAAAGGCTTCCTTCTCAAATCGGTCGACTACCGCCATCAACGGTCTGGTTGCTGGACAGACTGAAAAAAGTGCCTTTGACTGCAGGTAATTCCGTATGCCCGGGTCAATGTTGAAATTTTCTGCTTGCGCAGGGAAGTGCAATGTAAGAAAAAATGCTGCGATATAAAAGAAGTTTTTCATTGATTTATCCAATAAAAATGCGTTTTTATTCCCATTTATTGCGAAAAATCGTTAAAATAAACAGTTTTTCGGGTATTTCATATTTTATCGGGCGCTTCGTTAGCGGCTACAAAATACTTTATCAATTGAGAAAAAGTTCACCGCGGGTGACGTCTGAATGGTCGACCTAGAAGACACTGAGAAATTGCTCGTTAGTTCGATTGAGTCGATTTACGGCGTTGACCTGACTAAAAACGATAGGCTCGTTCTGTTATACGACCAGGCGTGTCCTTTGTGCTCACAGTTGGCACTGCGTTATGGCATCGAGAAGCACTTTGGTCCTGTTGTGCTTTTGGATGCACGCAAGCAACCTTGTGTCGCCGAAGTGTGTAAGAGGGCTGGTTTTGACTTAAATGAAGGCGTACTTGTGAGCCACGCCGGCAACCTGTTTTTTGGGCACCAAGCGCTTTCATACTTGAACCAGGTTGGATCCCTTCAGGGTTGGGTTGGATCGATCATGGCGATATTTCTACGACGACCCGTATTCTCACGGATCGCCTACCCCTTGCTGAAGACGATGAGATCAGTCCTTCTCAAAATAACGGGCATTCCAAAACTTTAGTCGGTTATGGGTTGGACAGGTGCGGCAGTCCTTAGCAACGATTTTGGTGTGCCGGCTTTCTAGCCTTCGGGAATGCTCGTTAATTTCTGATTTTCAAAATCTTGGATGCTGTATTTCCCAACTTATATGCTCTATCGTTGTCTGGTGCCCCCCCCTCATTTCTCGACTATGAAACTCTCTTTAATACCAAAGAAAACCAACTCTACGGTGGATTACGCTTTAGAAAGCGTCTCGGAGATGATCCCAACATCTTCGGAGGTGGAGGGCTCACTGAGAAAGGTTGGCGTGTTGAGTTCGTTGGTTGTCTTGGCCGCGCTCTCAGGTTATCAATTCATGGAGCACAGCACACTAAAGGAAGCTCTCTCTATGGAGCAGGAGCTTACCCTTTACTCAAATGGGAGTAGCATATTTAACCTTGAGTCGACATCGCTTTTCGACCAGTCGCTCGATAAGCTTCCGCCGGAACTTCGAAACGACAACGCCACGTTTATCAAGCAAGCCTTGGCACACCGGCATGAGTTGTCCTGTAATCGCGATGCGCATTACACGAAAGACCTTGCTGAAATGGGCGAGACTTACCTGGGCTGCTCGATTGAGCCCAGAGCCGGTATTGAGGCCGTCCGTATTAACACCTACGGGATCGGAGAGAAGCTGAATGCTTCCTATGAGGTTATGAGATTTGGCGGGCACTATGAGGCACGGACTCATTTGACTTTCCCAGCAGATTTCAAAGAAAGGGTCGCTAACCTGGCAGGCGAAGCAAATGCGCTCGACTTGGCACGTATGGCCATTGAGATTCAGCATAGGACGAGGGGTGATGTAAGTGAAATCTCTAACCTCAATGGCGAATCAATGATTGCAGCAACTTTGAAGCGAGGCAATTATTTGAACCGGTGGGTTCTCAACGGAGGAACTCCGGATTCGCTATGGCAGAGTCTCTACGAATTGGGAAGCTTTCCTGAATTATCCGACGTTAATCTTGAAAGGATTAACGCCTCCGCGATGGTTCCTCACGTGAGTGAATTGCAGGAGAAATCAGATAAAAGGACGGAACTGGCGCGGAGTTTGTTGGGAGGTCTTGAGTCGAATTTGGCCATCCAATCCATTCAAGCCAATCTTGATCACAATTGTCAATTCTCCGTTTCAACCAGCATGATGTCCGTTACCGGTGACTTAAATTCATCGTGCTTACAAAACATGGGTGCCCAGAGATCGATTCAGCTTGCAGCAAGTCTCAAGTCCAGCGTTGTCGCCGAAGATGATGGTGTTCACGGCGCCATTATGGATAGGATTGTTCTGGGTTCTTATAAGGGGCATCCCGTAATCAGCTCGCTGGAAAGACACGACAACGGTGTAGGCGCCTACGTGATTACTCCACTTAAAACAGGGGAGTGGTCCGACGGTTTCCTAACTATGGTGTACGGCGAGGATGTTGATGCATTGAAAGCTGAATCAAAAGATGACCCGAGTGCCGGCTCCTTTGGCGTCCTCTCAGCACAGGCCGCTCATTTTTCAGGCGGGTATGCCCCACATCACACCCCGATTATTGTCAATCCTTCTCTCGAAACGATGTACAAATTGGCTGAACTTGAGAGCCAATCAAGAGATCTGATAATGGAGATGACTCTTGAACATGAGATTAAGCACATCAAGGATTTTGCATTATTCAAATCCAATGGTAAGGGTGCTTTAAGTCAAGATTACGGCTACCAGCAATCAGCGTGTGACGTGTATGCCATCCAGACGATGGCCGATAAATACAAAGATCCTGAGGTTCTGAAAAAACTAAAGAATGCGATTGAGGTAAGAGGCACCGGTTTTCACGAAGCAAATCAGGCGGATGCAATTAAAGTCATGAAAGGCGCCGGCATTATCCAGGGTGCCGTTCAAGCATACTCGGCAATTGAGACAGCCCAAAAGCAGGAACATCGACACGACGTGGTGATCAAATTCATCGACAAGAAAATAGATGAATTAGAAACCCGGGTCCCCGTGATCAATAAAGCGGCCGCCAAGACATCTACACCGTCTATGTAACCTTCAGCGCGGGGAGGGCTTGCTTACCTGTCTGCCACTCCGGCCGCCGGCCGCGTGGTTTCTCAGGGTGGAGGGATCTTGGCCATGTCTTTGAGGCTTGGGTGGTCGGTCGCCTCGGCTATCATCTCAAGTAATGCTCTTGATCGATTCCCACACACCTCCCTCAGCCTAGTGATAAAGACATTTTCATCTGCTGTAGTTGGAGGTAGAGCAACCACCGCCTGCCTAAGCTTGTCAGGAAGATCTTGGAGCACGCTGATGGCGTTTTCAAGCAATTCGTCATCCTCTACTCTGAGGTCCAAGGCTAGTCTGCAGAGATCATCCCAGGTAAATTCGGTTTCTCCAAAATTGTCGCCGTAGCCCATCGCGAAGGTGTTTTTAAACTTACCGCTAAGAGCTTCAATACTTACCAGGTCGTAGAAAGGGGCAAGGTCTAATCCATCCCTTGACAATGAGAATGAAATGTTTTTACCGTGTGCATCGAAGTTTCCGACTGCAAGATTGAAGATAGCCCACCTCAATATGGTGCACCTTGCCTTCTCAGAATCACGGGCCACCCAAGCAAGCTGGCCAAGATCTTCAAAAGATACCCCAAGTCTGTGATTGCGGACATCTACGCCATCTCCAAGGTATCTTTCGTATTTCATTGTTGACTGGAGGCCGAGAGCTTGGCATCCATCAATAATATGAGTTCTTTGGACCGAGGGTATTTCAATTTCCCCAATTGAGTAATTGGAGTCGAGAGCTTGGAGTTCTTCTTCTGGTTTGACCCCAGATATGGGGGTTCTTGATTCCGCTTTTATTTTCGTCGATTCATCAACTTTGCGGTCAAATCTTTCAACCAAAAGTAGACGCTTTCCAGCAACACTGAGGACCTCAGTATTGCAGACTGGAATGCCCAGAAGTCCTGCAGTGTCGAGCATTAATTTCTCGTTTAATACAAGATTTTCCTGGTTCTTCTTTTCAAATTTTAGGATGTGCGTGGAGCTCGCGGATCCCTGCGGGAGGCCAATGAGCCCCCCGTTTTTCGTATGAATGATGTTTATTTTGCTCTGGAGCCCCGCTACTGATAAGCGCACGCTTCCATCCCATACTGCTACAGGTATGTCGTCAGATTTTGAGACTCGCCTCTCAAACTCTTGAGGCTCAATGACTCTTACGGAGGGAGAGATGAGGCTGGGTTTCTCTCCTGGAGCGAGAAACATCAAGCATCCTGATGTCTCTTTACCAAGGGCCCGCAGAATTGAATATTGGTTACCCTTGGACACGCCGAGTATCTCAACAAGAGAGTCGAAAACATTCCCTTCGGGGAAGAGATTTTCCAAATAGCCTACGGCATCCTCCGATTTAATCTTGCCGCTAAAATCCAACACCGGGGAAAGTTCAAAACCATTCGCCAACCATTCAGCAGTGTATTCCCAGGATTTAACTTTTCCCGATACAAACTCGACGGAAGCAACGTGATCTTGGTTCATCCATACTTCGATTTTGCTCCCCCCGGTTAAGGTAGATGGCTCGTCTTTATTCAAGAGGTCATCCCCATGGATCTAAGTTTGACAGAATTTGTTTCAGGGAAGCTTCTTCGCGCCTTTCCCTCAACAATTCTGGTGACCATGCCGCCGCTTGGAAGATCTAGTTCCACAAAGGCTTTCTGTAAATCAACGCCCATAACACCTAGAGCTTTTAGCAGGTTTTCAGCTCCACTTCCGGGGTTTCCCTTTTCAAGCGAGGTGTATGTCCCAACTGCCATTGAACACATCTCGGCTGCTTCCCGAACAGTGAGGCTTCTCATTTGACGATGATTTCGTAGGTTTGCCGCAGCGACCACCAGCGGAGGTTCATTGCGCAAGGACTTTTCAAGATTTAAGGCGTCTATCCGACTCTTAAGAATACTTAAGTTTTTCATGCTGGATTAATATACTGAGATGTTGATATATCAGTATATTGACACAAGCATATCTTGAAGGCAACAGCGTGGACTTGTTTAAATGTTTTTGATACCGCTTATGCGTGGGTTTCAAGAATCCAATTGTGGACCCAAGAAGAACACACGGCTTAAAAATCGACCACCGCCCTGAACCGTTGGTCGACCTCACTGTGCACATAGATGCTGGTCGTTTCAATTGACGAGTGGCGCATTTGATCTCGTACGACTTCGATCGGGTTATCTTTGGCCAACCTGGTACCAAAGGTGTGCCTTAACCAGTGTGTGGTTGCTCCCTCTATAATTTTGGCGTGCTCCGGGTAAGTTTGAGAGAGGCCGCCGGCGGCGCGCTTCAATGTACTGTTGACCACCGAATAGATCGCGTCTTTGCTCATAGGTTTACCTGTTCGTGTATGTGTCCAAACAAGGGGAAGTCACCCGGCGCGGGTACGGTCGCATTGAAACCAAGGGATCGCTTGTAGGAGTCAAACCTTTCTATCAGCTTGGGGCCAAGTGCTACCCAGCCCTGTTTGTTTCCTTTCCCGACCACAGACCAAACGTGTTGCCCCGGCCTCAACTCAAAGATATCTCCCATTTTTGCGAGTGCCGTCTCTTCGCGTCTTGCACCGGTGCCCAACAAGAACCGAATCAAAAAGGAAGACCGTGATGCGTGCCGGCGCTCCACAGGACCCCCAAATCTAAAATCGTCGATTTCCTGAAGCAGCAGTTTTACAGTCTCCTCTGGAAGGCTCTGGGCCAGCGTGAGTAATTTTCTATCTTGGGTGGCCACAGAGGGGGTAGGGCGCTTCGTTCGGGCGGACAGCATTTTCCAGGCATTGCCATTGAGGTACCCGGCATCACACATGAAGGCGAAGAATGTCTGCAGTACCGTGCATGCAAAGGAAATGCCCTTATCGGACAGGTTTTCCTTGAAGGGCCTCCATTTGGGGTTTAGTTCGCCCTGCTTATTAAATTTGCTGACCGACGGCCCAACGAGGTCCGGGTGGCTTTGCTCAACTGTCCTGCAAAATGAAATATAGGACTCCAGGTCATCTTTCAGGATTGAGCGATAAGGGCGATTGGTAAGCCTGCTCCACAAAAGAAACCTTTCTACCTCTTTTCTGAACACCCGCTCTGTTTGGGCCGATTCCGAGTATTTGCTGAGGAATTCCAGCGTGATTTCCTGGTCGTCCCGGGCGCGCACCAGCATTCCTGGCTGAAACCCCCTGTTTTCTTCAAAAACGACATCCCGATTCGGGATTTTTTCAAGAATCCGGTCTTTATTCATAAAACTCCCAATTTCCCATTTGCCACCGATTTCAGGCCGCCAACCCAGAAAGGGCGGGGCAGAGCGCCCAGCGTGATTGCATACATTGAGCGACGATTTTTCAGCGCTCCGGCATACCTATAATACCGATAATTGGAGTTATCGTTAAAATATATTCACAACCAATAAATAATTGATAATATTATTATTATCTATTTATCAGGAATGCCCATGTCGAACGATCTCGATCCCAAAGAAAGCCAGGTTTCAGGCGATGCAAACCAGAAAACCCGGGATTTGGTGTTCTTGTACGCCGCGGAGTTGACGGCAGAGGGCATTGATCCCACATCAAGCAGAATCATGAAAATGATCTACGATCGTACAAATCGCAGATCAAGCCCCAATTTGGTTACGGAGGAGCTTCGAAGCTACAAAGAGAGGATGTCCGGTGCCGCGAGCAGAGCGCTGGAGCTGTCAGGAATTGAGGATCAGTACCGACTCGCTATCATCGAATCTTTCTCCAGCATCATTCAGGTAGCCAAAATGATGTCAGATCAGTCGGTTGCAGAATACGTGAGGAAGGCTGACGAAAAAGTTGCGGAGATCGAAAAGTCCCTTCACGACGAGTCCTTCGCCAAGAGTGAACTGCAAACGGAGCTTGAGATCGCCAGGTCCAGGATTGCTGAGAACAAGGATTCCATTGCGTCACTCACTGCGGATCTAACGGAGAAAACCTCTCGTGTGGCGACCCTGGAGGCATTGATGTTCAAGCTTCAGGAGGATGTTGAGCGAGCTCACAAGGAAAATGAGGACGAAAAACTCCGATCAAGGCAGCAGGCCGAACAGTCCGCACTCTCGATTCGGCATCTGGAGCGTGATTATGAGCTGAAAGTAGAAGCCATACGCGAATCTCGCGAACGTGAACTGGAAGAGTTGCGCTCTCAAGTTGGTCGTCAACTGGCATCCATCGAAGAAATGAAACGTGTATTGCTAGAAGAAACAGATCGCCAGCGTCAAGCCATTGCCGCTGAGCTGAACAGGGCAAAGGTCTCAGAGAAGAATGCACTGGAGCTCGCGTTGTCGGAAAGGGCTGCAAAAGAGAACAAAGATCAGGAAATCCAGGGTTTGAAAGCTGAGAACTCCCGATTGCAAGGGAGGCTAGAGAATCAACAAACGCAACTGGCCATGGCTGAAACGAAGGCTCGGGAGGAGCGCCTACAATTCATCGAAGTGCTCAAATCATTCTCTACGCCAATATCGGACACAGACAAAGCCACAGAAACGGGCGGCGACTCCCCCGGGTCAGAGTCACAGTCATAGCCGCACAAGAAAGCCCGAAATCAACGCGTTTTATTTTCTGCCGGGCTCTCAAGTCGATAGCATATAAGCAACATCCACAACTCTACGGTTGAAGAATTGCTTAACGCTTTCCAGAATCTAAAATCCGACCCGCTGGGAATCCAAGAGATGTCCGAGCCCCTGGTTCGTCTTCTTGCAGCGGCGTTGTTCTTAATTGCCATGGCGGCGATTCTACAAAACCCCAATGTGCTGCTTCCTATGGTTGGCGGTGGAACGGGTATGGTTTGTCCGCCTTTTAATGAGAACTGTAACTTGTTTCTAAACGACGCTCATGAGTGGCTTCGAGAACAGTTTGGGATGAATCATTTGAGAAGCGTGCAGGCTGTTGCATTGATTCCAATCGAAGTCGGCCTGATTGCTCTTGCCCTAAATAAGGCGCGTCTTGCGTGGTTCTGTCTTTTGGCAGTTTTCTTTATGAGACTGCTTCCCGGGGTTTTTTTCCAGTTTCCTCTACTGAATTTCAATTTTTACGACATCGTATTCCTGGCAGTTTTCTTGTTCTCGAAAAACAAGATCTTCGCAGCAAAGGTGTTTTTTGTACTGCTTTATTTCGCCTCTTCCACTCTCAAATTTGACGAGGGGTGGATCTCCGGGGACTACTTCTTGACGTTAAAGGAAGGCTTGCCTTTGGTCGGTCAAAACGTGGCGGCGGTGGTTCTCCTAACCAATGCTGTTATCGTCGCCCAGATTTTTGCCGGCTGGGCTTTGTTTTCAGAAAACAAGAACGTCCGGGTTGGGGCATTCGTGCTGTTCTCGATTTTCCACATTTATTCGGCCGCCCTGGTTGGTCTTCGGTTTCCGATGAGTACGGTGCCGTTGCTGATTATTTTGTTCGCCTTTGACCTGCAGCGAGCGGTCCCTGCTGCGTTCAAGGATTACGCAGGCAATATTCTTGGTGGTCTTCGCGCAAAACGGCCGGGCCTAGGTATCAACGGCTTCCTGCTTTTCATGTGCGGAGCAGTTCTATTGCTTCAAACCGGAAAGATCTTGGTGCCAGGCAATGAAAAACTGTCCGGAGAGATGAGCACCATGGGCCTTTACATGTTTGAGGCCAATCACCAGTGTGTTTCCATCGTAGAAGGGCAAAAGGGTGCCGACATTCAGTTCATTAGGCAAACAGCTAACATATTTGCCCAGAACCGGTGCACCACGTGGGAAAACCTCTATACGGCTAGAGAAGAGTTCTGCCGAGCTTTGCCAGGTCAAGTCAATGCGCCCTTTGACAAGTATCTGTTCACATTTTACAGCTCAGTTAATGGAGCGCCGTTCTATGAGATCGTCGCTCAGGCAGACCTGTGTATTGTCGAATACAATACCCTTGGTCCAAATCCATGGATTCGTCTTGATACGGAAAACCTAACCAGCTTTCATGCGTATGAGAACACGTATGGACATCGTGGAGGTTCCTTTGGAATGCTGCATTTTGATGCGGAGAATGACGGATTGATGCATCCCGACTTGACCAAACAATTGGATCTTCGACCAATTGATCCAGAAGATAGGCCCACCCTAAAAGGTCTGAATACTATCTTGCAAGTGTTCTATTGGCTTGCCTTTCTCGGCGTGACTGGATTGTTTTGGAGATCGCTAATCCGCGCTGTTCGATAAGCAGGCGAAAGTTGATCTGCCTTGGAGGGGCCGGTTAATCGGGCCTTTTTCATTGGAGCGAGTTTGATGCTCGAATTTCGTCAGATTCAAACTGCACCGCAACCCACTCCCAATAACCCAAGTCGGTTTCCTCTTTGCTTACTGCAACTTTCCAGTCGCTCTTGGGATAGTCTGGGCACTCCCTTTGTGCGTAGCGTTCCTTCAGGTAATACGCCGCAACAGCTAGTGAGCCCTCTCGGGCCGCCTTGTCCTTTATTTGGAGTAGCGGGTGTGACTTGAGGTAATGGAGCACGCAGCTTGCAATTTCATTGGGACGCATGCTGAGATTGGTTTTTTTCTCAGGTTTTTTCACTTCAAGATTTACAATGTTTGCCATGGTTCCTCACCTTTTTGTCAATCATAGCATATTAGCGAGGAAAGGTCTATAGCCGTAGGATTTGAAGTGATGGTTTCTCAACCTATTCTTGAAGTGCCGCACGCTTTGTTTTCAGGAGGGCTCCCAATTCTTGCCTGGAGATCTCGATGGCCCCAAGTTGTAGCGCCAACTCCTTTTTTGATAGACATATGTCGTAGTGAGAGTGTGCCGTGCCAGCCTTTTGGTGCCACCGCCGCTGCACGCCTATACGATGGGCCATCTCGTGAAGTTCGGAGTCATCGTGACCGTCACTGACCATGTGGCACATGATCAGACGCCCAAATTTGGCGTTCATGCTGTCAACGAAGATAGTCATTTCTTAGAACCGGTAGCCCAACCCAAATGATCCGAGTGTCTCACCGTTGTTGGTTCGTGCAGTAGAGGAGCGTCCTCTTTCGTAGTCTACAGTGGTCGCTTCAAACTGCAGGAATATCTCCCTGTCTATTTGATAGCGGGCTCCAACTCCATAACCAATCCCAAAGAGGCTCATGGCTTGATTTCCAAGACCTCGTTGCCTGGAAGACTGTGATTGGCTGCCGACCCAGTTGTAGGAGATGATCCCATATAACAGAGTTTCTTTTGATAGCACCACTCCGGGCTGAAAGCTCATGGAGAGGTAATCCTCATTGATCCTTCCCGTTGACTGAGCTGCCAGACCCATTTCAGGGTGGGCAGATGGTCTGAGGCTGTAGTTCACTGAAAACCCCGGGGTGATCTCGGGCTCAATGGTGCCACCTTTCATCGTCCCCGGCTGCATGGCCCCCTTAATGGCCACTCCTGTGTGCACCGATGGGGTCTTACCAAAAGCAGGCCCAGACAACGCAATTAGGGCGGTGGCGGCAGCGATAAAGGATCTTGATTTCATGAAGGTTCACCCGATTATTTTCAGTGTTGCTTAAATTTAAAAAAAAAAAAAAAACTTCGTCCGACTTGAATTTTCTAGGTTTTTCCAATTTAAATTGCAGCCATCAGTTGTGGAAATATTATCATAAATATGCTAGGATTAACATAAATACTTGCGAGAAGGCGATATGAGCGAATCTGGGAAATTGATAAATCAAGTGGATTCTGGTTCGGGCGATTTTGAGTCCTCCGCCTCCGGTGTTTCTTTGGTGTTGGGTGATTGGGTGCTGGTTCGCCAGAGCGAAGCTGAAGATTGGCTTCCCATCGAGCAAATAGGGGTTAGCGAGGAGGGTGATCAGTGGTTCGGCTGTATCAACAAGATCGGATCCAATTTTATTCAGATTCAGACTCCCCCGACCAAGGAGGGGAGTTACTCAAGCAGACGGGTTCATAAGGATGAATTTTGGTCCCGCATAAAAATCATGACGCCGTCGGATGTGTCGATTTTGTTTTCCATGCGGGTGCAGCAGTACAAGAATGAAAGTGACGATCTACTAGAAGAGCTCAGGGTGCTCTCGCGGCGTCTTGGGTTAAACCCCGCAAACCTGATAGAGGGTGCTGCCGGGGCACAAGAGGAAAGCAGCGGTAGGTCCCTGTCTGTTTTGAATGCCCAGGACAATATCACCCAGTATCAAATGGCTCTGAAAGGTGCCAAAGATAAGGGTATTCCGGAAATCTTTAGCCGACTCAAAGTTGCCCACTCAAAAATGTACACATGGATGTCGGCCGCCTCTTTGCCTCTGGTGATCAAGGCCGGTGACGTCAAAGGCTACATTGGAGAAATAGAAGACAAGCTGCTGAACCTTGACTTGTACGCGGGCTTGTCGGAAAAGGTTGTGAAGTGCCGAGAGGGCGAGCCAGCGCCATTTGGCGAAAAGCTGCGGGTAATGCAGCGCAGACTCTATATGGATGAGGAGTGCCTGGCTGCATACCAAGCAGGAGGCATGAGATTTGGCAAGATCGCTGAATTCGATGAGTGGCTGTCCAAGCCCGAGAACATGCTGAGATTGCTTCCGTTTCCTCGAACTGTGGTGGCGTTTCAGGTTCGTCGTAAACCTGCAGAGCGCAAATGGGATGGCTCAATGTTCTCCGCCTTTGTCCAGATTGCTCTGGAAGAGTCGGACAAGTTGACGTTCATGTATATCCGTAATGGCGATCAGCTTTGGCGCTTGAACACCTCGATTGTTTTTGAGGAAAACATTTTTCCTGATGGCTCTCTTTATGATGCTTCTGAGCCCATGATGGCCCGAGTGGAGCAGGGGTATGCAAGTGGCCCGAGGCTTGATCAAATGATTACAAAAAGGGAGTTCGATGTTCTTGTTGAGGAGCACAAGTTAAAAGAAAAGGAGAACCGCGACTGGCGTCGGGATAACCCTAAAAAAGAGTGGGAGGCCAAAAACGCCGGGCGATCCTACGAGTTCGCCATGCCCCACTCCCTTATGTACAGCGGCTTTCGTCAGAAGGACTGGCATCCAGTTGACAAGTCCAGTGTGTTCTACGATGAATGCATGGAAAAGCTATCAAGCCAGGTGAAAAAATACAACCGCATTGCCACCATTCTTCAAGGGATATTTGATCGATCCGATGTGCTTCATCCTCACCCACCGGTTCAGCTCTGGACGGCGCAAGGTTTCATGGACGCGATTGAGCTTATCTTCGATGCCTCAATGGTGATCGATAATGGGGAGAAGCCTGACTTTCTGGAATTCCAGAAACGGTGCAATGCCAAGCTTGGTATTGGCAGCGTGATAGTGGGCCAAGAGAAGTATTGGAAAAAGAAAGAGGCCATCAAAGAGATGGCTAGAAGGCAGGCTGACTGGCGCCTTACTGAGGGGGAAAGATATAGGGAGCTGGAGTACTTCCATCCTCATGGCAATCCCGGACCTGGGCTTTATTACACCATTGAAAAGTTCAAGCCAGGTGCAACAATGATCAAGTGTGACTGGGAGAAGGAGCGCTGGGTACGGAATGGCTTCAAGCTCATTAAGTGCACAATCAATGTTCCTGTTGATCAGGTTCTAAACATATCAGCCTACCAGCCAGGTGATTTCAAGCGCTTCTTCGCCGATCACCGCACCAGGGCTGAGTATATGAGCTGGGCTCCGATGTTATTGGCCGCTGAGGACTGGTGGGCAAATGCGGAACCCCAGAAGTAGTTTTCTGGGGTTTTCTGTTCAATTCAAGAGTCCAAGGGTTGTGCTTAGATGGAGCAAGCCCAGCAGATCGCGCGGCTTCCCTCTGCTTCGCCTTCCTCTTCAATTTCCTGTTCCCTGGTGTCGACTAGGTCGTTGATGATGGGGTCTTTGGGTTTGTACAGCTCGATCCCCTCGACCTTGGCACCAGAAGCCTCATGGGTCATTTGACCCGCGTGCAACAGGATGCTGTTGGCCCACGTCAGCCAGTGTTCGGCCTGCTCTAGCGACCAGAAGCGGTGAAGGGTATAGGAGTTCTTGTCATAGTCTTTCGATGTGTCCAATAGGTCCGAATCTGCTGACACCTGGTAGATGACGTAGCGAACGTCACGTCGAAGTTCTTCTTCGTCGGAGTACTTCATCCACAGTGATTCCAGGAGGTGTTCCCATCGCCCATTCACCTGCTTTTTGATGCCAGCGGGCGACGTGGATGTCGCCACGATCTGAGCAAAACCCACAAACTGTTCGCCGAAATATGGTGTGCCCAGTTCGAACTCCACCGCCACATATAGAGTGCTGCGTTCGGTGCTTTTGATGTTCTTTGTCGGGGCTTGTTTTACAAACTCGTCGTAATCCCAAGACGAAGGAAGAGGGTACTGGAGCCAGTTTCTTGCCACCTTGAATGTCTCTGTAGGCTTGGCAGGCTGGGCTTTAAAGCGCGCCTTGTCCGGGCCGTTAAGCTTTTCGACGCTCTTGGCTTTGAAGTGGTCCTTTGGGAACCATTCGATCTGCATTGTAAGCTCGCCTTTTCGCTGAAAAAAACACGACGAACATCCACTACGACTTTTGGTTTTATAAAAAGAAGGGATTCCGATGGTTTCTTCCATGACGCGAAACACGTCAGCCTTCACGACGTTCATGTCCCGGTAAGGGAAGTGCACCAACTGTGAGGGGTCGCCGGACTCGAAGCCGACTCGCGATGGTTCATCCGCACGTAGCCCCACAAAGCTATGAATCTTCGCCATGCTCATGAAAGGTTTAATGGACGCCATCTTTTTTTCAAGTGGCTTGATTTTTAGATCTTTTGTGCAATATCTGGCGTTGGCCGAAGGGAGGAATCCATTGTAGTGATCGATGAGTTCATACAAACCCTTCTCGGGCATTATTCGCTCGATTGTTACGCCAAGAAATTGCTCAAATTTGTCCAGGGTTTCATATGTGGCAGAGTGATCCGCAATTGTGTCTGTGAAAAAGTAACTAAATTTAACATTTGGAAACTTCAGCGTCATCAGGATTGCAAGGGCGCATGAGTCCACGCCTCCGCTGATGCCCATGATGTAGGTGTCAGATTCGGGGTCGCCTGGTAGGTTGTAGGGACGGGCCAGGATTTCACGCATTTGTTCTGAAGGTTTGAATGTCGTAATATCTTTGGCTTGCATTTTATTCCCCCGGTTGACTTATTAAAATAATACGACAAATACACACAATTGTCAATTTAAATAAACATAACTTATTAGGCGATGATTATCGAATAAATAAAGAAATAATCAGAATAAAGTGTTATTATTTTATTCATGGTTTCATTGGATCACGGCCATCGACCGCCTGCGCGTAGCGGTGACATCTAACAGATGGTCGTGATCCAATGATTCCAGTGTTTCTTTAAAGCTTCCACTTTATTTAGCCAAGGAGTCGCCTGTGCCCACTAAGTCACAAACCCAGAAAGAGCATATTGAGCAGGTTGTTGCCGAAGTTGCGCGTCGCCTGGGGCGAAAATTCGACAGCCATGAAAAACACGACCTTATCTCCGTGATGGAATGTTTCGCCGCTTTTGCAATAAAAAAGCGGCTGAGATTTGACTGGCTTGAGGACGTAGATCAGGCTTGTGTAGATGTCGTTCTCAATAACGCGGGTGGTGAGACCGAAAAGATAGTCTGGCGATTCGATCTCGGAAAGAAGAAGATGGCACCTCAAAGTATGGAGTCAAAGTTAATTCACTGGTTTGCCTCAGGCGATACAGGTGTATCCAGTGAGACCATGGCTTGCGTCGCCAGCGGCGTTCCTCCGAGTAAAATTAAATATTGCGATGGGCCTCATGACCCCTCTGATTTTGGGCGCTGCTATCGTCTTGTGAAGGCGGTCCCAGAGATAAGACGTCATTTCCCTACAATCGCGAAGAAGGTGCCTGCTTTTCGTGAAATCCTTAAGAATTGGGATGACCTGGTGAGTATTTACGAGCGCGATTTCGCTTCCGGCAAAAGTCAGGACCTTTACGACCGAATAAAAGAACTTCGGGGTGACCGCCCGATTGCGCGCCAAGCTGCATAATTGTGAGGATATTCTTTTGATATTCAGGGCCCGAACGCTATGATTTGGGTATCTTAAAAAACTATGGAGTCAATATGTCAACGGATTTGCAAATAGCAATTGAGAGCTCATTCTTGCTTCAGGATGCCGCCAATAAAGTTATGGCTGGTCCCGACTGGAAAGAACAGGGACTCGATTGGACAACTTGCGCATTGACAGAGCTTGGGGAATTCTTTGGTTGGACCGCTTATAAGCACTGGAAGAAAAGTGATGACTACCAACCAAATTGGCACCAGGCTTTCATTGAGATTGTTGATAGTTACCACTTTATGCTGTCGGCTGCCATTGAATACGACGTTACGCCTGGAAAAGCCTTAAAGCAAGCACTTGAGTCTGTTTCGATTACCAATGAGCGTGAGGCTCTTGAGGCCTTTACTAACGCAACCACGGTCGGAGAGAAGAAGAGCCTCGCAAAAAATGCTGTTAAATCACTGATGGCTTACTGTTTAGATGCTGAGGATAACCCCTCCAGGCTGTCTAAAGTCGTGTCTGAGCATCTGGCTGCTGCGGCAGCAGTAGGTTTCTCGCGGGATGAGTTTTTCGCGGCTTACGTTCCAAAGAACACTCTAAACTTGTTTAGGCAGTTCAACGGCGACCGTCAGGGAACATATCCACGCATGTGGGAGTTTGAGGGTCAGACGATTGAGGACAACCAGGTTGTTGAAATCCTTACCAAAAGAAATCCGGAACTCGCGCTGGACTCTATCGGATTGGCGACCGAACTTGGAAAAATCCTTTCTTCGTTCGCACCAGCAAAGGCTTCAAAGCCCGGCGGCCCCTCTGTTTAAGTAGTATCGCAAGAATCAAAAAAAGGCCCCTGGGGGCCTTTTTTCATGGCGCATCAGTGTTGTGGTTTCTGTTGGCCAACACTTCTGAGGCTTTTGACATCAGCGCTTCCCATTGGTCTCGATACTTTTCAAGAGGGGGTCCGTTCTGGATGTCATAGAAACCTTGTATTAGATCGAGGAGCTCGGTTTCTTTTTCGGTTTCCCTTTCGGCCTTCAGACTTGAGCTGGTCACGATAGGCTGCGTGCAAGGCTCGTCGATGTCCGTTCTTCGACTCTGAAAAAAAGAGTTGATATCGTCAAGCGTTTTCTCAAGTACGGATGGGTTTGGTTTTTCGATTTTCTTGGGCATTTTCGGATCCAAAAGGCATTTTAGGCGGTGGCCACATTTTTCTGCGGCACCCTCAAAGTCAGGAAAGAATCTCAATCACCAGTGGGCGCTCGGGTTGTTCAGTTTGAACTGTGCACGTCTGTCGGTTTTTAACGACCTTCAAGGTTGCAAACAACAGGTCGTACGCTGATATGAAAAACTCATATCTTTCGTGACATTCGGACCCGGTCCCCTCCGCATGCCAAATAATCGTGGAGTTGAGGAGTTCGGCCATCGATTCACCCTGGCCGTGGTTTTCGAACACTTCTTGTACCTGTGGGCGCCAATCGCCATCAAGGGTGTGTTGACACAGCACGCCGTTTATTCTGAAAGCAGTGGCATTCTCAATCGCGTCAACGAGCGTCCCCGTGGCTTTTTCGTAATCTTCCACGCTGGCCAGTGCAAACGAGCGTGTGTCGGTATCAACGCTACCCATCTCATTTAGCTCTTTTACAACCTGGTAAGTCACCCCTTTGTGTGTGACGTACTCTTCAAAGGTCCCAAACACATCATCGTCGGGTTGCGCGGAACTCACCTCATGTATTTCCATGGTGTCGAGATTTACTACGCAGGGTGTCGAGACATGGTGACCAGAACTCCACACAGACACGTAGTTCCATCCGGAGGAATCCAGCTTGTCGGTTTTTGTTGTTTTGGGAGTCCTATCGTGAACTGCGCTCAAGGCTTCATAACTTCCCGCGCCTGAGACCTTCGAGAGGAATTTTAGGTAGTCCTGATAGCTTACCGGGCGATCCTGTTTTGGGCCTTTGTTTGCCTTTGACAGGGCGGAGGCGAGCTTCTTCAAATCGAATGTTACTTGCATGATTGTGTTCTCCAGTTCAAACAGAGAAGGCGTTAGCCTAAGGAGTTCCGCGCATTACAACCGTTCTCTGTCTCATGGACAGCACAAGGAAGTGTTTTTTTTCAACAAATCGATTGTTCTTACCCTTGCCGTTTCCGGTGCGCGGGGGAGGCGAACATCAGCCCAGCATTTAAGCTTCCATCTTGCGTTAGCAGCAAGTTTTTGTTGAATCATCCAAAAGGATGATTAATGATACCTCAATATTGGAAATAAAGCAATGCCCTGGTCTTGATCAAGCCGTATGATTCACAATCTCAAGATTCACGCCGTCCCCACCACTCCTGTACAAACTGTCTCCCTTTGTCATCAGTTTCAATGCCCCGGACAAGAAAGATGTCGCCTGTAAATGTCAGGAGTTCAGGCGCCTGGAGAAGCCCGATTACATCGGATTCGCACGACATCTTCTTCGGCGCACTAAGGCGAAGATATTTGATTTGCCCCCCGGCGGGGTCAGGCATGAAGTAAATGTCTATCTGCCCCAGCAGTCCTGGGTCGCGCCTGAGCGCCTCTCGATCATCCCTCAATCCGTGACGTCTCAGCTTAACAACCCTAAACATGGCAAATACTGTACAAATAAACAGTATTCTAACCCATGGGTGGAGATCAGTACAGGTCTTCGAAAATTAGGCTTCTGCCTGTTGGTTCTCAGGAAACTGGATTTGTTTGTAGTTCCACCTCGAAAATAGGATATGGACTTCAAGACATCAAAAAGGCTTGCGCCACCGAACATTGATCGCCCCCTGGGGCAGCGATTGGGCAGCCTTTTCTCTCAGCCATCCTTTAAAAGCTGGTTTGGCCAGAGCAGGGTAGTCGATGAGAACAGTAACCCCATGGTGGTGTTCCGCGGGACGCGCCGGGAGCCCCTGGTTAACAATGAGTTCTGCCTGCAGGCCGGGCGGGCCACTCCGTCCTTCACTGACGATCCCGTGTTGGCTAGTGTTTACACCAGGAAATCCCAGGTTCTCGGTCCCAAACAGTATGGAAATGGGTCGACAGTGACACCGGTTTTCCTTTCTATTCAGAACCCGTTGGATATCTCTGGTTTTGGTGAGCAAATTAGTTTGTACGACCTGATCGACTCCATGGGGATCGATGTGGACGAGATGGATACCCCGGTGATCGCTAGTATTTACGCCTCTCTCTATGCGACAGCCGAAGATGTAGGCGCCGAATTTGATGACTTTATGGGGTCGCCAGCGGATTTCTTTCAGAAGTTCGACAAAAGAGATCCAATTAGCAAGTTCAAGACACTTAGAGCGATTGAATTCGATTCCTATGTTGTTGCCGATAGCTTGCGTATGGTCGGGCATTTGGAACGCCTTGGATTTGACGGCGTATTCCACGCAGAAGTTACTGAGGGTGCGGCTCCTTACTACCACGGCCCCAGGAATAATCTAAGTCGGTCGGTTACCTTCAGGCCGTTTGCTCAAACTCAAATCAAGTCAGCGATTGGAAATAACGGTTGCTTTGATCCGAAAGACCCCCGCACAGATCGTTAGGCAGAACCGCATCTTCCCCCGGAAAGTCTTCGCTCCATGGTATAAATATCGATTTTAAGCTATTGACTTATATCGGTTTTATGGAAAAATACAAAAAACAACCACAGTTTCCATAAAATGACATTCTCGCTTCTCGACCCGGCACAACTAAAGGCTCTAATAGACTCAAAAAGTTTGTTCTCAAGTCATAGACAGGCCGCCATGGATTTGGTATCAGCACGGGGTTCCCTTTATTGGCGCAGGATCTCTGGTCATGAATACCTGGTCAAGGAAATCAGTGGCTTTCCCGGCAAGTCGCTTGGCCGGAGATCCCCAGAAACAGAATCTCTTAAAGTTGCGTTCGAAAACAAAAAGGTGGAGATCAAGGAGAGGGAGCAAAGCCTCAAATTTGCTTTAGATCGCCAGCAAAAAATAAACCGAGTGCTCGGAGTAGGGCAGTGCCCACCAACCTTGGTCAAGCTGTGCAATGCACTAGACAAATCTGGTCTTTTTAACCGTTTTATGGTGATCGGTACCAACGCCATGTACGGCTACGAGTCTCTTGCTGGGATTAAATTCCAGGATGATCTCCTTGCTACTCTGGATGTCGATTTGCTGTGGGACTCCAGAAACAAAATTGAGCTGCTCGATTTGTTTAAGGGGGGCCCCGGCACTGAGAGTCCGAAAGGTTTTCTTGATTTTTTGAGAAAGGTGGACCCGAGCTATAAGCTGGATTCCGAGGTAGACCATAGAGCCGTCAACAAGGATGGTTTCATGGTTGACCTGGTCAGGCCCCGAGCTAAAAGTTTTGCTGACGAAGAAATCGATAAAACTCCACCGCAAGCCGATTTTTCTGCTGCGAAGATATTCGACATGCACTGGTTGTTAAGCGCTCCGTCGTTGGAAACATATTGCGTCTCAAGCTCTGGACGCGTTGCTAGAATGCGTTGTGTTGATCCTCGCGCATTTGCTCTTCACAAAAACTGGATCTCAGGCCAAGAGGACCGGGACCCCTCAAAAAAGCGAAGGGATTACCTCCAAGCAAAATCGGTCGCTGAACTCATTACGGATCTTCTTCCACAATACCAGGACGACGAAGAAGATTTTGCCTTCATGCCCTCTTTCCCAGAGAAGGTCAAAGCAAGGGCCCGGAAAGCAGGGGTGAAGTTCGTCGCCTAGTGGCCTCCGTATTCAATTAGGGGCAGATCAACGTCACATTGTTGGAATCCATACAGACCATGGGGTAAGGTTGCCATAGTAAACAATGACTTTATTTGCGAGTTGTGTTATGATTGTAAAAAATCCCAGGAGAGCTTAATTGGAAAATGTTGTAATCAACAATGAGAGCCCAGCGAGTACAAGTAACGATACACCTCGCTTTACTCCAGAGAGTTTGATGAAACTGGCCCAAGAGCTTGACCAGATTCACAAGAACCTGGTCGTGGAGCACCCAATGGGCACGCATAGCAACGAAAGATATGATGTCCACAACAAAATAGAAAAAGCGCTCGAATGCGCGACCTGGATGGAAAGTCAAAAAATTGAGAGCGCCAGATTTGTTGGCCCATTTGGAAGTGTTCCGTTCAAAAAAGGCATGAGCGTAAAGATATTGCCGGGAGCCACAATTAAGAGCACTGCTCCCAACTGGCCTAAAGAAGGCAAGGTGTTGAAGCGAGGATACATCGTCTCTGTGCATCGAGTAAGCCAAGGATACATCCTTGAGCCAGGCTACAGGCGCGACGGAGTGAGTGTTGTCAACCCGGAAGTGTATTGGGCGGGAAGTGGCGGATATTGGCGGTGGGTAGATGCCAATTACGTCGAAACAGTAGGTTCCGATTCGTCAACTGCAGGGGAGTCAGTAACAAGCCGCTCTGAAACCAAGGTGCAGGTATGAGGGGCTCCCTAGAGGTAAAGAAAGTTACCGGCGCACACACAATCTATCCTGGTCATCCGCTTGTGTTGGCATGGGAAATCATGTCCACCCGGCAAACATTGGATATCAGATCCCATTCCTCTCTGCTCCATGACAACGATATCTCCGGCGGAAGGGGAGAAGTTATTCAATCCTGGAAATTCCTTAAAAGCGTGTTGGAGGGAGCGGATATCATTCCAGCTATCGAGCTTGCTGAAAAGAATTGGGTTCAGTCAAAAGCTGGGGGTCACGCAGAGAGTTTTGTTCCCGGCCAAGCGCAGGCAGATATCATCAAGGAACATCTGGCGCAGAAATTTGAAGAGTGGGCGCCTGGGGCAACTAAACTCTATCCAAACACAGTTGTATAGCCGGGGGCAATAATATGGCGTATCAGTTTTTCGTTAACATGCAAAAGCGCTCCGACGGAAAGGTGTATTCAGACCTTCAGAAGACCGATGAGCGGATCTACTTTTTTTTGGAAGATGCTCAGAAGGCCATTGAAAGTGATCCGTCGGTTGCTGAACATCGACACGTCGTTCCAATGGTGGCGACAACTTTAGACGATTGGGAGGCGCAAGCGGCCTTTGAGAAATCCTTCTGTGATCTCTTAGAGCGGGTTTCCAAGGGGGCAATTTCTAAGATAGCCGCCTTTAATCTGGTTGTCGAAGGTTGGAACAAACTTCACGAACGGTGATTGCATGGTAATTAAGAGGACAGGTTTCGCCGAGCTTGATATTGGCGGAAAGTCTAAACACCACGTCAGCGCGCTGTGCAATGCGGGTGAAATAAGTTAGCGTTCTCTCTCTCCAATCCCAATCACGGAGGGACTCCTCAAGACATACCGTGTCGTTCTGGGTGAGCTATTTTTCTTTCTGAGATTTCTCTTCATTCAGCATTGTGGGTACGCGAAAGGACTTCTTAGGCATCTCGATTCTGTTGCTGCCGCTGGCCTCAAGATCCCTGAGAATCAAGTACTCGACTGCACTTGGCATTTTTCGTGTCCTATTCAAGAAGCATCTTTAAGTTCTTAATTAAAACGAGGGACTGGGCTTTTTTTCCATAAAGAAGAGCCTGTGATCAAAGGCGTCTTCATCAATTGTTACTCCCCATCGCAGTGAGGCTTCTGTTCGAAACGTGGCCCACTCTTTCGCAGTGACTCGGCCATGCGTACAAAGATCGCACTGAGGTGCGCCGTTGAGCTGCTCCGTGACGCTGGAGTGGATGTCGATCCCCATCCTGCCAAATCGTCCGACCGTGCTTCCGTCGCTTGCATGTACCCAGACGGCGTCACGCGAGTCGGATATCTGAATCAAATAGTGCAAAGGTGTCTTATCAATGCCGGTGGTGGTTTTCATTAAGTTCATTGCCTTTTCATTAATAATATGATATCATTGTTTATAGCATCAGTTGATAGTTTTCCCGGACGAGCCGGTAAGAGTTGAGGCGGTTTGTTTCAGATTTTTATATAGTCACAAACCGGGCCGAGCGAGATTGCATTTGGTGTTTTTTTTTAACCCAGGTTTTTACAAATTTGCACTGCAGTAGGGTTGTAAAATAAAGTAACATAAAAATAGGGCCTCTGGCAGGCATGGTTGGGCTCGAACCGGTTGATACTTTCTCCCGGCCAAGGTTTCCAAGGAAACCCAAATTGCAGTGATTTAATGTTTTACGTGGTAAAGAAACCAATTTTCCAAGAGAGGCGTGTAATGAAGAAAAAACTACTTGGGGTTCTGATTGGCCTTAGTCTGGCATCATCGGTTCCTGTAATGGCCAAATCAGTCCCGGTAGATATCGGCAGGATGCAGGCACAGTCTTTCAATGCCCAGGGCGAGAGGCAGTATGACGGCCGCCTGTTCTTGGAATTTGCAAAACCCGCCTCTAGTTTTGCGCCTGGTGAGGCAGTTGATCTGGTTGCTTCCCTTAGCAAGGAAGCCGGGGTGATGCTCAGCTTCGAGAAAGTGATGATGAAGCGCTTTGTGGTGGTTCGGGTAAGCAACGCCCGAAGCGACCTGGATGTTGTTTCTGCCGTTTCCCGAATCGCTTCGGAAAAGGGCGTCTTGTCTGTCAAGCCGAACAGCTATGTGAAAACACAATCTGCGACAAGTTTTGTGAACCCAGGCTGGTCCTCGCAATTTGGCTTTTATTCGCGTACATCGGATCTTAGCGAGAAACCGTTTGGTTACAACCCACGCTTGCTGGAGTTGATTGATTTTTTCGACGGGTTCAATTTCGGTGACAAGCGTTTATCGCTTGTTGACTCCTTTTTTGAGGATGTTCCAAACATGCCTCACAGTGCGTATGTGCAAAAGCAAACAATCCTGGATGGCGTTTACAGCTCCGATTTGATTGGCCGCGGCACACAAATTGCACACGGTTTGAACATGGCGGCTTATCTTGGGGGAAAGGAAAACGCGACGTACGGCACGGTAGGTCTGGGTTATGCCACTTTGCCCTTGCTGGCTGTCGCGGTGTTTGACCCGCGTACCAATACAGCAACGGACCTCGATGTTGCAGAGGGCATGCTGTACTCAATGAACATGCACTCAACGGCCGACACAAACCCGAACCCAAACCCAGCGACGGTTATTAACCTATCGCTCGGTAGTTTCGGTAGCACGTGCTCAGACAGTGCGGTGTATCAAGCTGCCATCGACATGATTACCAATGCGGGAGGTCTTGTTGTAGCTGCGGCGGGGAACCTCGGCCGAGTTGGTTTGAATATACCAGCGAACTGCGAGAACGTCATCGCGGTTGGCGCGGCCGGTTATAGCGGACACCTGGCAAGCTTTTCAAACCGCAGCCCCGACCTCACTGTTTCCGCCATCAGTACAACCAGCACGGGCGACGTCAATGGCTTTCTCTACACCACGGATGTGGAGTCCGCAGCCTCACAAGGCATTGCAACAGTTTCCGGCACCTCTATTGCTGCTCCATACATCTCGTTGCTTCTTACTTATGCGAAAGCCGTAAACCCTTCCATGACATTTGCTCAGGCCGAGGCGCTTCTGAAACGAAACAGCATCCCGTTCAACGAACAGGATTCGCGGTGTGCAGGGCTTGATTCATGCGGTGGCATTATTGATCCAGTGGCGTTTGTACAAGAAGTAAGCAATGTGGATTTGCTTACCTTCAATGCCTACACTTCCACCACGTCAACGCCACCTGATGGCGGCGGTGATACAGGGGGAGGCGGTCCTAACGAGCCTACCTTTGATCCTGTGACAGTGAGCATCGCCGGCACAGCCTCGAACCCGACAGATGTTCAAGTGTTCGTCGCAGGACAGCCAGTGACAATCACCAGCATTACAACCACAGAGAACTCAATCACTCTGGACTTTGATGCTGCAAATGTTTATGAGATTCGTTTCATGGGCACGCCAAACACCAACACAAATAGTGTTTCGCCAAGCTCCACAGCCCAGTACAGCTTCACGGTCAACACGACTGTAACACCGGTAACGGTAAGCTCAGTTGAGCGACTGACCGCTCCCGGCGCTGGACCCGCTCCGGCGCCGGTAGCAAGCGGTGGCGGTGGCGGTGGTGGTGGTTCAATGAACATCGCTGGTCTGCTAGGCATGGCGGGGTTGTTCGGACTTTTCCACCGCCGAAAAAAATCGACGACAAAGCGCTAAATAATGGTCGTCCGGTTAAGTAGGTAAAAGAGGGGCAGAGAAGAGATTCCTGCCCCTTTTCAATTGTCCCCCACGGTTTTTAATCGTCCCTAGTGGGCTTGAGCGATAGATTTCCACAGCTTGACTGGCTATAGTTGCAATGCTTTGGGTTTGGTAAACAGTTGAAGGTTGGCAACTTTTTTCGTTTCTGCGCTAAATCCTTCCAGCACGATTCTTTTTTCCATCCAATCGACAGTCAGATCATAGTCTGCATCCAGAACAAACCCTAGCTTTTCGGCGACAGCTCGGCTTCCTTTATTTTCTCTTTCAACCTGGATGGTCATGGTTGATATGTCCGGGTAATTCGATCTTAAGTAGGTGGCCATATTGACAACCATCTGCCGTGCAACTCCCCGGCCTTGCATGGATTCATCGGTGATGTACCACAGGGATGCGGAGGTCTCATTTTTATAGTATTTCTGGTCGGTGCTTAGGCCGCACATTCCAACGATCTTCTCGCCTAGTAGGGCGAACAGCACATCTTTACCTTCGTTGCTACTCCATTCCCCTGCACTTTGGTCCCCTGTCACAGGAGACAGTCCACATTTTTCAAATTGGGCAACATTGTGTTTGTAGAAAGAAAGAAAGTCATCACTCTCCACTTCAGTACTGTTTCTATACAGAAGATTCAGTTTTTTCATTCGTACATTGTTTGGGTTGTTGGAGTTGGACTGCTACGTTTTCAGTATCCGGATCATTTGTAAGACGAGTCAATATAAATGACGTACGCCTCGGCAGAAATAAAGGGCGGCTCTAACAATAAACGGGCTCGAATCTAACTGCATTTTTGGCAACCAAACCATGATAGGTTTGCTCCAGACATCTCTATAATTCAAATCATTCAGGAGGATGTTAAATGAGCAGGCATACCGTCAATTTAGTGAAGGGCAAGAAGGAATTTAACCTGGTTGTCGGGCTTGACCCGGTTCTTGGTCAGAGCTTTTATTCTCTAAGCGACAACAAGGGTACGTTGCTGGGAAACAGCGTAAGTGGGGAAAGCTTGCAGCAAGCCCTGGCTAAACAAAAGATTGATCTCCGATCAGTAAACGGCTTTCTAAATTCTGCGATTGCGGGTATCGAAGCCGAGGAGTTCCAGCGGGATCTCAAAAAGATGGGGGAGGATCTCCCTGAGGATCTCCCAGAAATTGACCTTAATCGTGTGGTCGAATACCCTCTAATCCAAATAGCGGAAACAAAACCTAGCTCCCCTAAAATGTGAGGTAAGAGGGCGCCTTCACACCTTATCTCTCACCGAGCTAACGCACAGTGGGATTAAAGTCTTACAGCCGGGCCTGTTGATAAAATCACGCCGTTGTGCTACCATTAAAAAATGGTGAAAAGCAAAAAGCACCTCACCTGCGGTGGCGCCGCGCCCTTGGTTCCATGGTATCAGCCGAGAAATCCTCTTTCACTATTTGCCATATTCAATCGGCCGATATTGCAAGCAACAAACCAAGACCTCGCGACCTATGGCGGCCCATGGAGAAAAGCAAATGCCTAGCAATACCCAAATCGAACTGAACAGCCTGGCCAATGAGGTCCAATCCGTCTTTACAGCAGAAACCGGCCGCAAGTTAGGCTTCTCAAAGGCCAAGGAGCTCGCAGCCAAGCTGTCAGGTCTTCGCAATAGCAACGTCAGGGTTGCCCACGATAAGGTTGTTGGGCCCGAGGTCTTCTTTATCCTTCCGTCTTCAGGCGGTCCAGACTACGACAAACATTTTGCGGCACCTTCGAGCATGAGTGAGAGGGAACTCGACGCTGTAGTTGCCAAGCTGCGTGCATTCTTTTCTCTACTTGAAGCTGAAGAGGATGACGAGCAACTCGGGATCGCGGGTAGGCTTCAAACCGTCATGAAGGGAGAGACCGACACGGGTGAGTTTCTCACGAAATATGCGGAAGAGGTTTTCGGGGTTCGATACGTCAATCCCACCGAGTATTTTGCTTGGGACAACCCTCATAGTTTGGTTTGCGTGAATGAAGACAATATCGACACAATCTTTGCTGAAATTCAAGGAAACGAGAACCCTGTGAGCCAAAGACTACCCGCGGGTACAGCCGGTCCCATCGAGTTTAGCTACTTCATGATTGACAAAGATGGGCGTACTGCTAATTGGGTAGTCCGAGACGGGAAAGAAAGTTGTTCTTGGGTTCAAGAACAGTTCGGGCGCGCTCCTACTGAAGCAGTCCAATTCGCTATTCAAGGGGAGACCCTTCACTCCGTACACGGGGATATTTGGCGTTATTTTGAGGAAGCGGGCCACGGACTACCCAGGCTTGTTCATGTTGCCATCATGCAAGGGAAAGTACCCGCACTTTGGGACATTTTGAATGGTTGCGATGTGCTGCCCAATCGCCTACTAAACGCCAGAGATCTGCTCAAGATTTAATTTCAATGGGCGGCCCTATTCAGGGCTGCCGGTTTTTTGAAGGAACCATGATGGCACTACAAATCAGAAACAAAGAGTTCTCCACATCAAACAATTACGCAAACACACAAGCGCCTCTTGAGGGTTTCGGTGATCACGTGCAACTTGAGTTTTGTTCGTGGGTTAGAGGCGAAGGTGGGGCGCTGGGTGTAGTAAGCACCCCCGGATTTGTTGATGGTTTGACAGGCTTTGTTCGAATCACCACCGAAGACAACGGGCAGTATGTTCTTGCACCCGATGTTTGGACCTCGTTCAACAATGCAGGTATTCCACTAACTAAATTTTTCGACGCCGCAGTGTTACAGGACAAACTTGGCGAGTTTTGGGCGCTTCTGATTGATGAAAAAAAGGGTTCGGCGGAAAAGCTTCTTGAAGCTCGATCTTTGCTGGTTTTCTGAGTGAAGGCAAGCCATCCCAACGGAATAAATTCTAAGTCGTAAACCCTGCCGAACACCTCGTCAAGAGGTTCCCCTGGCGTCGCAATAATTGCCTTTGTGTGGGAAAAATGGTATAATTGTTTCTCTCGAATGGAGAATAATTATGACGGTCTACTCAGCTCTGCAGTACAGCAACCCCCATAACAAAGGCAATTCGATCACTCAAGCGATCGCAGCCTTGGGTGATCAGGTCAAGAAGATGACCAAACAATTGAAGTTGGGGCGATATCTTCAGGCCGGAAGCGAAAAGAAAAAACTCGTTGTTTCAACAAACTGGCTTCCTGCTTTCGGTTTTGAGCCGGGTGTCCGGGTAGTTGAAGAGGTGAGCGCGGGTTTGCTTGTAATCCGCCTTGCGTCTCCCAATGATCAGGATACAAAGCTGGTGTACCAGCGTAAATACAACAATCGCAAAACCAATGCAGAAGAGGTCCAGCTCGACATACGCAGCCAGAAACGTCTCCAGGAGGCCTTCGGTGACGCCGATGAGGTTCACCTGACATTCTCTCCTGGAAAGATCGCTGTGCGCCCCGTGGGTCGCTTTACAGGGCAGGCTTCGGCGCTTGGCGCTGTGATTGAGTTTCCCCAAGGAGAGGGCGTCTATGCAGCGCTGGCTCAAGCGATTTCAATTATCCGAGATCGCAAGTTTTCAAAGATTGAATTCGCCAGCGGCGGTGGTTTTGACGCCTCCCGCGAGTACACTTTTTTCTGTATGCACTTGCGTCGACTGGGCTATCAGTTGAGCAATTCTGAAGGTCGAACTATTGCCTTGCTGCCGGGTGCCCATATCGTCGCCAATGAGATCGTTGATCTGCGTTCGGGTGAGTGTGAAATCGACGACTTCAAGGAGCAGGCCCTCTCAAAATTCAATTTTGAGAGCCCATTAGAGGCATCCGGCATGATGACGTCGGGTGTGGATCTCACAAGTGCCGTTGAAGAAGGCTTTGTGCCGACCAGCGTCCTTGAATACCGCCCACTGGAGGAGCGTGATGAGGACAAGGTTGTTGCCTGCGCAACGAGCGACGAAGGTGCGCAATACACCCCGATCTCGTTCAAATTCGTGAAAAAAACCCAAAAATACAAGACTCAGCCGGCAATGGTGAGGACGGGCACTCTGAATCGTGATTTTCGCGAACTCGGTGCTAGTACCGCCGCACTGAGCATCCCCAGTATCCGTGCAATCTTCAATGAAGACGTCTATCTATTTAATCCTGCGGTAGCAGCCGATGAGTTTTCGAGCGCCAACGTGGTGGTGGGCGGCCTTCAATGCGATGACTTTAGCAGTTTGAAAAGCAAATCAGAGCGCGAAAAATCCATTGAGAATTTGGGTTCCACCGCCGACATGTTGTTCCCCGCTCTTGGTGCCATCGAGAGCGCCAAGTTCCCTGTGGTGGCGTTCGAAAACGTTGCTCCTTTTGAAAAGTCAGAAGAATTCAAGGTTTTTACGGGGCGCCTAAGACAGCTTGGTTATAGCGTTCACAGCGCGGTCATGCGCGGCGACGATCACAACAGCTACACCTTGCGACCACGCAATTTTGTAGTGGCGACCCTTTTGGGCTCAGAGTTCTCCTTCCCAGAGGCTATTGAGCATCAAGTGAATTGGTGGAACGATATCGTGCTGGCAAATCCGGATCTCATTCGCTCGTTGCCACGAACTGAGCAATCGATCCGCAGCGCCTTGGATGAAAATCGCATGAATCTAGTGGCTGAAGGCTCAAAGATTTGTCGCACGCTTGTGAAAAGTGATGCCAAGTACGTTAAGGATTCGGTGAGCGTCAAACTTGATGGAGAGTATTACTTCCTGCCAGCAGAGATCATGGCTAAGACAATGTCGATTCCGGAAACATATCGTTACGACCTGATGCCAACTGAGTTCCAGCGGGAGCTAATCGGGCAGTCCGTCTGCTGCAGAATGCATGCCCGTTTGATGTCTCAGGTTAAATCGCACATATTGAACTGGGTTTCAGGGGTTCGAGAGCAATTATCACAAGCGACCAAAGCAATGGCACGAACCTCGAATAGCCAGTTGGCAGGTGCTACCCAGTTGAGCCTGTGGTGAATCTCTGTTCCTCAAATCGTCTGCCGAATGGCAGGCCATTTTGTCTACCGGACACTCAGATGTGAATGCTGGTGCGCTATCTCACCGGATGTTCGAGCAAAATTATCGGCGAGTACACCGGCAATAAATATAATGGGTTTGCTTCAAGTGCATGTATGGTTTGAAGTAATTTCTTTCATAGCATCGGCAATCCGTGAAAAAGTTGACCTGCTCCAGCCCTGGGCCACCTGTTGCCGAACCTCCGCCCACCGGCAGCATTGACGGCCCTTAATGAGGACAATCTCGTTAGATCTAAGGGGGTTGATGAGCTTGTTCGTATTGAGAACTCCGCAAAGAATTTCTCAATTTAGATTGTATTCAAAGAAAAACCCGCCAAGTTATGACGGGTTTTTTACCTGCCACCACAGGCTTCGGTTTTGGCGTAGCAAGGTCTATGACCACAGTGTTTCGCCGCCGACAGCTAACACCGCCTACCCTTACCCTTGTCCCGCTTACGGTGGGAGCTGATCAACTCCGACAAGGTCAGCGACGAATACCGCAAGCTAATGTGGCATTGTTATTAATCGTACACAATAAGAAATCTTTAGTCAATTATTTCGTTAGAGTGAATTGCGCTGCATTTTCAGCACATCAGATCGACGCTTGGATATTTCTCCCACAGGCGATCTGACACTCTATCAAGATACTGCTCACCGTCTTGGGTGAAAAAACCCAAGATCAAGTCCATTGAGGATCCCGCTGCTATCTGAAAGGCGGTTTCTAGCAGCGCTGAGCCTACTCCCATTTTTCTATACTCAGAGAAAACCTCTATGACGCCGATTTCCATCGCGTTATTGGCAAACGGGCTTCTCGGTATGACCGTCATAATTCCCAGGCTTCTGCCATCAGGACTAAAGGCATACAGGTTTAGCGTTTTGGATGGCCCCCACTCAACAAAGAATTCAGAGTTGCTCTTGTCAATGGCTTCGAGGATCGACTCCATCTGGCGCTGATTGGGAAGCATAGTTACAACTAAATCCTGTGTTCGGCATGCGGTTTTTGGATCGATCATGGATTCTTCTCTAAAGCAAACCATTTTTTCGAAGTACGGCCTGTTGAATCTTCAGCGCGTATTCGTCAGGATTGTAGTATGCGGAAGGAAGGTGTTCGCCGTTGCTCTGCCTGACCGGTGTGTGTGATTTAATGGTTTGGAGCTCCGCCCAGTTCAGCAAAAGTGGCCCTTTGTCTTTAGGATTCTGATGGCAAAGTCTTGATACTGCGATTTCAATATCGTGGTTCACCCGGCAGTTGGATGCGTCGGAGCAGAACAGAAATGGATTAGAGCAGCCGCACGACGCGTCTGACTTACCTGCTTGTTGTTCTGTGTCTTTTTTTGTCGCAAACCACTTTTTCATTTTGGTACTCTGGTTGTAATTTCAGTGACCACTCAATATGCAAGTCGAGGCGTAGTAATCCATTTCAATCTCAAAAAGCCTTAGTGGGCCTTCGAAATGTATATTCGTTTTTCTTTCCGCTTCTTGATCTTCTGCTACCGACAATCCGACTGTTCTCGATCTAAGGTGATCTTCGGACTCTGATGAGAGTGATTCCCGCATCCGAATGAGGGAACGCCTTTTGGCTTTTAATGCGCTTTCTAGGGCGGTGCAGATACCCTCGTTTATTCGTTTTGGAGGAACTTCATAGGCAAGGATTGGTCTGTGTTCGCCTGCGATGACAGAAAGCGAAAGCGATCCGCCGAGCAGCAATATTGCAAATACTTTTTTGCTTAACATATGGCCCTCCATATGTAAACAATAGCACACCAAAATAAAATAATCAATTAAAGTGTTGTTATCGTAATGTTATTGAAATGTGCATGAAAGCCTAGTCTATAATCGGTGCAGCATGACTGTGGTCCGCATATTCGATGGGAGGGGGCTTGGATTTTAGAACGAGGAAAATGTTGGAGAACCCGATCTCCATTGCCAGCTTCGACGATTGGTTCTCCGGGAGCAGGGTGGTTAATGCGTCAGGTGGCCCGCTTCCTGTTTACCATGGGACTCCGGAGGATTTTTCTGTATTCCTGGACGGGGAGATATTCATGTCAGAAGATCGGACCGTCGCAGAGGATTACGGCGACAGAGTGCTCAAACTGGCGGCCTGCATCAAAAACTCACTGACCTACGAGTATTCAGAAGGGCCACCATTCTCTCGGGAGGAAGCAATCCAAAAAGGTTTCGACGGATGGCAAATTCTGAATTACGACACCGGAGATGAGATTTTCAAGGCTCAAGGTGATGTCTGGGTTGCTTTTTTTTCTAGCCAGGTTCGCGCTTTTAGCCGTTGATAGACATGGCCTAAAGTTTAGGATTCTGCTTTTTCCTCTGTGCGGATTTTCTATTTTTTCAGGCTCCTGTGTTCCAATATTTTTTTGATTTAAATTGGATTTTCTATGCCAACCAAGCCAACAATTCACACATTCGACAGCAGCGATCACGCGGAAGCCTACGATTTTTCAATGGTGAACTGCAGGGGAGGGGATTTCATTGAGTTAAACAACGGTGATCTGATCCGAATGGTTGAGGCCTGGCCGGTGTTAATCGCCGGAAAAGCACAGAACAATACTCTACATGTCTATGACGAAAAAGATGTGGATGAAAAACGACGGCATTTCGAGCTTTATAAAGTTGCAAAATTCGAACAGAGATTTGACGGTATCGCAGGTATGGCTTTCCCAGACTCGCTATCGGTAGCTGCCGATGGTACCGCGATGGTGGCCAAATTACCCGGGTACACGGCAGAGGTCAGGGCAGTTATGGACGGCGACTCAGTCGACTATCTGGAGATTTACGACACAGAAAGCGGGGAGTGTCTTAATGAAGGTAGTCCCATCCATGTCTGGCCAACAGAGAATGAAGAGATCAAGGCGATCATGGAAATGCTGACCGAATCTGAGTACCCCAAGTCTGCTGAAATACCAACAAGATCCAAACCTTCGAGCAAGATGAGTATGTGAATATCGGTTCGTAGTTACAAACGCCTCTTCGCCATCTATTAATCCCCGTGTTCGGGGTTTTCTACGGACGGAGGTCATTTTATTCCTTTGGTCGACTTTCATCCCCCAGCCACGGCTCGGGGGATTCAGCGAAAGATGGATTGAGAATTGCGTAGAGCTTCTTTCATCCCCCAGCAACGACCAAGGGCATGCAACTAGCAAGTTGGCAACACCCTGTTGCCAAATCTTCCACCCTCGCGAAAACGTCCAGGGTCATGTAACAAGCTAGGCGACAATCCAAAATACACCTGTCTTTCATCCCCTAGCAATGGCCAGGGGCTTGTAACGAACGTGCGCAGATTTTAACAGATGACCGTCTTTCATCCCCTAATTACTGCTGGGGGCATGTAAAAAAACTTGGGCAGCCTTCGTCGATCTAGAACTTTGATCCCCTGTCAAAGGCTAGGGGGATGTAACACGTCTTTTTTCAGCCATGAATCAAATCCACTTTCATCCCCTAGCAATAGCTAGGGTCATGTAACTAGGCAGGGTCGGAGCCGGGGGTCTGCTCTCTTTCATCCCCTAGCAATGGCTAGGGGCATGTAACGCAACTGTTTATGTTGAAGACGATGCATTTCTTTCATCCCATAATTACGGCTGGGGGCACTTAACTGGTGCGGTTTTGAACCGGTCGAAGCCGATCTTTCATCCCCTAACAACGGCTGAGGGTATGCAACTAGCAAGTTGGCAACAACCTGTTGCCAAATCTTTCACCCCTGAAAACGACCAGGGGCATGTAACAAGCTAGGCGACAATCCAAAATACACATGGCTTTCATCCCCCGACAATTGTCGGGGGTATGTAACGTAAATCTGATTGCCGATGTTAATTGGCTTCTTTCATCCCCTAACAATGAACAGGGGCGTGCAACGGTAGTGACAGCGGTTATCACAAAGGCAAACTTTCATCTCCTAACAATGGCCAGGAGCATGCAATTAGATGCGCCCGAACATCACTGCTAACCCCCTTTTCATCCCTTGATCGCGTCTCGGGGTATGCAACTTCAGCTTACGTAATTGGCTCGAAAAAGAACTTTCATCCCCTAACAAAGGCTAGGGGCATGTAACGAAAACGACTACCGGCATGTTCAGCTCCACCTTTCATCCCCTAACAATGGCTAGGGGCATGTAACTTTGATCTGAAAAACTCAGGGATACTTCGCCTTTCATACCCTAGCAATGGCTAGGGGCATGCAACGGACACGAGCGTTCAACATCTGCCACCTTACTTTCACCCCCTAACAGTGGCTAGGGGTATGCAACATTTTTCCAAGCGTCCTGATGAAATCACCACTTTCACCCCCTAACAATGGCTAGGGGCATGCAACTGACTCAAAATAAATGCATATTTTTAAAGAGCAAATTGAACTAACGGACGGCCGCTTCTGCGACTGCCGGGCCAAATTATTGGAGGGTTCCGTCTCAATACCATCTGTTGCGGTGGGTAACCAAATTCAGCAAAATCAGATCAAAGCGCATCCTTCGGCACGTACGCTATTTGTGCAATGCTCTTGTTCCAGTATGGCGGCCGCACTGGGCTCACCACCGGGATATATCCATCCTCCGGCTTGCTCAAGGCCCTCATTTTCCAGAACTCCGAAGCATCCTCGTCATGCACCACATTGATTCTGCTGAGCGAACCAAACCCTTTTGCGCGGTTTTTCCCAAGCCCATGCACGTGGGTTGACAGCATTTCCTGCACCCGATCAATGTCTCCGATCCCATACGCCAGGAACACCGGGCTGTGCAGCACTTGCTCCTGCATCAAACCAGTTTTAAGTTCACCCCGGGCGGTCGAAATCTTTCTCATACGACTTTGGTTAATGACCACGCCCTTGCCGGTTTTGTCATCGTCGATTGCGATTCGACCCAAGGCATTTACGTCGGATGACCTCGTAAAGTATCGCGTGGAGTTACCCAACACTTCTTGAGGAAGAATCACGCTTGCGCAGTACACATCCCCTTCTTTTTGAAGGGGTAGGTTGCAATACATCTCCGCGTTCAAATCGGACGGATCGGGCGCTAGCAACAGTTTTCCCGATGTAAATTCCGCTTGTTTTTCCTGCAGCAGCGCCCATGAGATAAGTCCGTCCAAATGGGTTGGCATGTAGTCCATTTGAACGGGCGCGCACGCCAGGAATTCGACCCTGAATGGCGTGTAACTCATGACTGCTCTACCTCTTGAGCAGTTTCCTTGCTTTTGCCCTTTGCAGCCTTCTTTTCTTCTTTTGCATCCGAGGCGGGCGCCTGAACAGATGCCGTGTAGAAAGACTCAAAGTTCTCGTTGGTTACATTGGCGATCCATTCCAACGCTGCCTCGACTGCCTCGCGGGCCTCGGGGTGGCCCACTTCCAACTGGTCGACTCCCCCGGTTCTGACCAGATTAAAGAGGGGGGCGGCGGTCTCGTTGCCATGAAGGATCACATTGGAGGCAACATCCGTCAAATTCAGTTCTCCGTATCCAAGGTGAGACACTCCGCCGAACTCGTTAGTGTTGAAAACGCTTTTGAGGGAGAGCACCCAAATACCAAGCTGCTCCTTTGTCAAACGCTTTTTCAGCGCTGCCTTAAAATACATGGGAACGCCAGGGACAATGTATTCGCGTGCGGATTGCTGAGACATTGAGGCGCGTTCTGCAGCTTTCTCGTCTTCTTCCGGTTTTACGCCGGCGCGTTTGGCAGCAGCCTGGGCTTTTCGCACTGCTTCCTGTTTCATGTCGCCAAAGAGGCCGTCGTAGTCGGAAATGGTTGCAACAATCTCCTCTCCAACGCCATCCATCAAATCATCACGGCGGTGGATCACATCAATCCCGGTAACTCGGTTGGCTGCCCGGGCCGTGTCTCCTGTTGAAAGCATGGCCATGTGGTCCACGAAATCAACGGGAACCATGCCAGCTTCGATCGTCGCCTGGGTGACTGGGATCATGTCGAACATTTTAAAACCGCTCTCATACAGGCGCTTGCCACCGCCAAACAGCCCAATGTGGGGATCCTTGAGGTAGGCAGCATACTCGTCTACCAGCAAGCCAATCATCTCTGGTTTTGCGTCGGCTGCACCACAGCTAATGCCGCGGTATGTAATGCGCGAGATTTGTTGCTCGCGAGCGCGCAAAGACTGGGCAATCATGTCAACGGCTGCCCGGCGCATACGGCCAATCATTGAGTTGGCTGGGAAGAACGGCACTTCCATCCGGCCGCCGCCGGGAGTAAAGGCAACGGTTCGGTAAGTTCTGGACAAAGGAATACGAGCGTCTTCAGCGCCGATCTGGCCTTCAGCGTTAATCTTCGCGCTTGAGTCTACAGCGCTGGTGACGTGAATTTTTGTTGCGGTTCGAATAATGCCTTCTACAATCATGGTGTTCTCCTTGGTGCTTGATTGTTTTTCTCAGTTTTACAGTATCAATTTCGGATGCTTCGTTTTTAGTCTGTCCCGTCAGCGTCGGCAGCAGGTGGCTTGCCTTCGATGATCGCCTTCATGTCGACCTCTCTGGGGGAGAGTTGCGCAACCATCGATTTGAAATCCTGGGTTTTCTTCAAATATGCAAGTTTTCTAAGGTGGGCGTATATCTGCCTGTCCCCGCTGCTGAATTGACGGATGACTTCACAAAGTGCGTCGATTCTCTCCAGAATGGCAGAGTCTGTAATTCCGTAAGACTCGTGCCTGCAGTCGTTGAAGACGATGGCTGGAGCACACAGATTTACGTTCATTTGCATGAAGCGAACCAATTCCTTGAGTTGGCGAACCTTTTTCTTTGGGGCCTTCTTATCGGGTTTTGAGCTCAGGTAATCACGCACCTGCGCAAGGAGTTCCTGCTCTTTGGCTGCGACATTCAAAACACGTTGTGGATGGCAAAAGAGGGTGGTTTCCCCTGATGAGAAAAAAAGGAGGTCTTCTTTTCTCACATCATGAAGGTTGACCTTTCCTTTCCAGATCATGTGCTGCTTTTTTCGCTCCTTGCGCACCATGACGAACGGGGCATCGAGTGGGTTATAGACCGCAGCAATGAAGTCCTCGACACCGAATATCTTGAGCGCCTTCATCTCGCCGCCGGCTGCGTTGTCTCGCCCGACGGCCGCGTACGAAAATTGCATGGTCGAAGGGCCATAGCTAATCGCTACACGGCAGTGGCAGCAGAGATAGCCTTGATTTTTACTGAATGACTTGAGCGACGGCGCGTCACCAAATGTATTGGTAATGAAGTCCGAGTCGTGACAGAGTTGCCCTGCTTTAATGGGTGTTGCGCAACTGATGCAATTGGAATCGTGAGTCACTTTGACGCCATGGGTATAAAACTCCCCAATCGGTAGTTCAGGGAACCTCTCAAAGAATTGAGCCAACACCGAGGTTGCTGTTGGGATGTTTTGGGGCGTCAAGTTATTCATCAAAGTTGCCCTCGGCGTTATCGACACGTGGGCCACCACTCGGTGCTGCTGGGTCCAGGATTGCGCCAAAACCCTTGCTTATCAGGGCGCCGGCAGCCCAGCATCCCTTTAGGTCAACATTGGTCAGGAATTTGACATCCTTAAGACGCAGTGCTCCGCCTGTTTTGGGTCCTGAACCACTTCGCACCCAATGGGTGCCCTTGTCGCCAATACTGGCAATCCGTACGTAGAAATTGTCCGGAACTTCAAGTCCAAGGATCTTTGCCTGGCGACGAATATCCTGAGAAATAATCCGTTCGCAATACTTTTCCACCGACAGGAATTCGAATGTGGGGTTTTTTAGCGCCAGGCTGGGGATGAACCACATTTTTGGAATCAAGCGTGGACGCAGGTCTACCGTGTAACTCAGAACCTTGATTTCCTTATTTCCGATCGCCTGTTCGACTGAGTCGATGATCAGGGGGATGTTCTTGCTGGCAAATTCGATCATCTCCGGCCCAACAAAATGAATGCCCACGAAAGACTTGGTATGGAAAAAACGGATCGTGGGCATTGCATCGTCGTCTACGCGTGATTCGTCCTTAAGGGACTCCTCAGAGCGGGGGCCTCGCTTTCTTGCCGAATTGTCTACGCGCTTTCGCTTTTCTGAGGTTTCTTCACCGTTACTTTCGACCGTCCGAGTATGGCCACAACGAATGGTCTCTCCGCTCTCGTCATGCCAAAAAAGCAACCTTGGAAGTTCCATTCCGTTCACCGCGCGCAGGCGTTTACGAAAATCTCCGGCAGTCATGTGGGCTGAAACCCGCCATTTTATTGTGATCTGATTCATTGATCTTCTCTTGCAAAAATGTTTACAATTCTTTATATATTTACGTTATCCTATACTCATAGAAAAATATTGTCTACAAAGGACGTATGGTTTTGAAAAAAATATTTTCGGTACACCTCAGTAAGCGTGCGTTTGACCATCTGGTTGGATCCCTTGGGCTTCAGTCGGAGGTTCACCTCAGTCGCTATTGCACCGCCGCGCTGAAAGACCTGCTTGATTGCGGGGACGCCACGGAGTGCGCCAAGGAAATAGCCAATTTCGATCTGTCTTGGTCAGAACCTTTGGAAAGCCCGCGAATTGTGGTATCGAGCAGCAAGTGCGAAAGAGAGGCGATCAATCTCGCCGCTGAAGCACTTTCTGTAAGTCCTAACCAGGTTTGCAGCATTCTGATCAATTGGTCGGTGGAGAATTCAATAGGGGCGATCGCAATAGCCAGTAGTCGGCTTCCGGGCCTAAGCAAGGAAATCTCCGTATCCTTGAATCACGTGCAGCAGCAGGCGCTTTCCTGGGCGATCAGTCATGGATGGGGCAAAAAAGAGAACCAGAAGCACAAGGTTTACTATGCAGAGCTTGGGACGGGGTCCGGGAAGACACTGCTGGCACTGTCGATTGCAAGGATTGAAGCGAAAGAGGGTAAGCGAACCTGGATTTCGGTTCCTTCGTTGGCTATCCAAAAGCAGTTCATGAATGAATACGTCGAGCGATTTGGCAAAAACACCGGGGTGTTGATGGCTCTCGTCTCTGGACGCCGTGAATTCGTATCCGAGTCACGATTAAATTTTCTTATTCAAGACGAACTCTCGGGTAAGTCTTCGGCCGGGAAGGGATCGGCAAAGGCGTCCTTGCAATCCAGCCAGGTAGAGCCTGATTACTCAGACTGGGTCGCACGTGCCAATCATTGGCTTGACCGGCTTGCAGACAAACCACACGGTGCGGACCGCCGGCGTTGGTTGATGGGTTCGTTTCTTGAACATGTACCGGATTTTCCGTACACGGATGCGGACATCTGCATCACCACGGAATGCCCCTCAGATGATTCTGGCGTTCTTTCTTATGAAGACCAGTTTAACCTTGCGGACAGGGCCGACATTGTCGTGATGTCGCACCATTACCTGGCCTTGGAGACTATGGCACGTGTTCGTGCCGGCATTATTGGGTTATCCAAGGATGACTCGGCAAAAAACCTTGTGCAGGCGCTCTACAATGAATCCAGAGTAGGTCATGGTCCGGGCCAAAGGCTTACCCATGCAGAGGTTCTTGCTCTCATTGACCAGAAGAACGAGATTTGCTCCTCGCTTTTCAATGTGAATGACGTTGGACGACTTGTTCTGCCCAGTCACCTCCTGGTGGATGAGGCTCACATGCTTGAGGAGAACTTCTCGTCCGCAAACACTTTGAAAATCTCTATTCGGCGCTTACCGTCTCTTTTTGCAAGGGTTATGGGTGCGAAGGGGATCAAGCCGTCTGAAGGATCGCCGACGGCCGCTAAAATTCATGATCAGTTGCACTCCGTGTGCAACAGGATGTCTTCCGTTCAAGTATCGAGTCCCGGAGTCAAGGTGTTTCTGAATTTCGGGAACCCGCCAGTCAGGGACAGGCAAGTGGTGGGGTGTGCTGAAGATCTGGCCACGATCATGACCTCTTTTTCTGTCAGCGGCTCGGGGGATGATGCAATGTCGCTTCGCCGTGTGCAATACGCTTTCAAACGTATGCTTTCTGCTGCCCGGTATAACCTATCGCTCTTCTCAAACTCGCCGATTCGTCAGTACCCGCAGATCCTATTTGGAAGCGCCAACCACGCATCCGATTTTCGTTTGCTGTTCAAATCCATTGGTATTGAGTCCACTTTGTTGTTATCGGCGACGATCTTCCTCCCAAGCATTGGAGGTGCCTGGTCTTCCACCAGGTTCCTGTCCAATCTGGGACTTCGAGCAGAAGAGGCTTGTGGTCTAAGGGCCGACGCTCAGGATTGGCTGACAAATCCCGTTTCCCTTTATCTTGCGCCCAAGCCCAGCGACGTTAGCCGTGACTTCGGAGCCGGCCACTCGGTTTTGTTGCCAAGTAATGATGCCAAGGAATCCCAGGTCTGGATCAAGCAACTGGCCATCTTTTGTAGTTGGTCAGTATCTACGGCGGCGGGAGGTACCCTGATCTTGATGACATCCTATGAGTCGGCGTCAAACCTTCACAAACAACTCCTGAGCAATGACTCGGCGCTCTCAGAGAGGCTGCTGTTGTCAGCGCCTAAAATTGGACAACGCCCTGCGGAATTGGCCAAGGAATTTCTCGAAAAATCCCGGCTTGGGATAAAACCAGTCTGGATCGCCGTCGGCGCGGTGTGGACAGGACTGGATCTCTCGGACCGTGAGCTGGACCCCGCTGATGACAACACGCTTACAGATCTGATCATTCCAAGGACACCTTATTCGCTGAATCAGACAATCTCTGCGGCAGCCAAAGGACTTACCGCGGCTCGACATATTCAGACACTGGAAGAGGCTGGCGGGATGCTCAAGCAGGGTATCGGCCGGCTCGTTCGGCGTCAGGGTGTTCCGGCTAATCGCCGGCTCTTCTTTCTAGATTCCCGAATCTACGAGAAGGGAAAAAAGGCGCTACTGAACATGTCGACCGCTCTTCTGCGACCGTATGGAGAACCGGTGCCAATCCCAAGGCAGGTCATGAAAGACATGCTGGCCATCTCAGGCCCGGCCGCATCGAGAGTCCGTTCTCAAGGAGCAAAGCCGTCGGGATTGTCAGGCAAAGCAAAATTGCTCGAAACCGGTGCAGTAAAGATCAGGACGCAGACCGGTGAGCTAACGAATGATAACGGCACGCCTGCGGCAGCATCCAAGAAGGGTTTCGGGAACAAAAAGAAGGACGTGGACGCCATCTAATGCTCTGCTTTTTGTAGCCCCGAAAAAATCGACTCGGAGCGTTTCAGGTGGTGTAATGGAGGCTGTATAACGCAAACCAGCTTCCGATTCGTCCATGGATTTTAGAACTACTCGCTCATTGTCATCCGAAGCCTTTGGGACACCCAAATTGCTTCAGGTGGGGACCCGGAATTTTCGAGAGTGGTTCGGGCAAAGCAAAGTGGTAGATCAGAGTGGTTCTCCACTGCGGGTGTACCACGGGACTCAATTTGTGTTTGACTCCTTTTCAGAGGAGATGCAGGGATCGACCGTTTGCTCTGAGGACATAGGTTTTTTCTTTACCAATGACACAGCGGAAGCCAATGCATATGCCACGTGGGACTGGGATCGCGACATTGACGATATTCGGCCAAATATCATCCCTGTTTACCTGTCTGCGCAGAACCCCTTGCTAGTCAATATTTCAAACCCAAATCACCTGGCAGAGCAGCCGGGCGTTTGGTACGATCGCTATGGCCCAAACATGGCTCGCTATGCATTGATCTGCGGACACGATAGCCTGATCATTAGTGATTTCGAGTGTGGCGAACGAAATCCCGAGCGATATTTCTCTGGCAAAAAGACCCTGTATGTGGTCTTTCAGCCCTCTCAAATAAAATCTGCGCTGGGCAATTCTGGTCGGTTTGACCCCCGAGATTGTCGAATCGACCAATGAGGCCAAAATATGGATTTCAGATCATCTAAACAAAATTCGATAGGTGCAATGAGAAGCGCCAGCATCAGCCCGGTAGTGCAAATCGATGAAAATCTGACTGATCAGCAATTGCTTGACCGGCTTCCAAAAGAAAGGGCAATTCGATACGCAACAGGGTTTCTCCCTGTCGAGATGTCGTTTAGGAGCTCGGAGATCCAACGATTGGAGATCAGTGGTTCCCCTTTCGACTCTGCCAAAATCCAGGAGCATAAAAACGAGCTTCAACGATATCGCTTTGCGATGTCATACATACAGTCGAAATACCCAGAGTCGTTTCCAGAAAACGATGGGCCAGGCGAGATTAAAAACAGGTGAGCAGAATGGAAAGGAACGAAACCCCGGATTCAGCGGTGTGTCATGTCAATCATGCAAAAAGACCCCTCTTAACCAATGAGCAGATCGCCAAGATCAAACGAGGTCAAGATCAAGGGGTGGCCGGGCAGGTGATGCCAGGGTCCGAGATTGAGAAGCGGATGCATCTAAAAAAAGAGGCCCTTAAGAGAAAGAGCCTGCTGAAGTAGGCCCATGTCAAATCAGGATGCGGCTTTTTTGTTTCCCATGGACGAGACGATTTTTGTCTTCAGAGCCTCCCAGTTGCTTAACTCCGTGGCTGTAAAAGCCGCTCCGTTTTGGTGGATAATTGAATCGATGGTTTCGATATGCGCAATGTTGCGTTCTTTTCTATTGAAATCCCGTTGAGGTGCGGGGCCACCGTCTCCGAGTTTCGACTCCACAAATGAGCCGGGTGCCTTCAGAATGTTGGCCAAGGCGATCTTCAGCATTGCCTTGGTGTGCTCGATTCCCTGTTCTTTGACGAAGGCGCTATCGAGCATGAATCTTTGAATGCCCACCCTGAATCCGACAGAGTCGTCTTCAACGAACACCTCAATCCTGGGATTTGTGGCGCTCGGCAATGAGCCCCGACTGCCTGCAAAGACTGCTAGCTCGCGTTCAAGGGCCTCTATCGCGCTTTGAATGATTTTAAGAGTCAGTGCTGACAATGAGTGACACTGAACTCCTCCAAGTTTTACCTCCTTGGCGTCCCCGGTAATCAGTACCCGCAGTGATTCTATTGCTAATCGAATGGCATTTTGCATGGAGCACCCGTCGTAATTTTTATTGATTTTGTTCGTCTTTCTCTAGGCGAGCGATTTCATTTCCAGTCCGGGTATCGTAGGCATATGCTTCATGAACCCTTGAACTGTCATCAATCACACAGTGAAAGCTCACGATAAATGAGTCACTTTGATCATCCCCTTCAGACAAGTCCTTCCCGAATGCAGTTCCGCGCAAATGGCACAATTTTTCACATTCGGATTCAATAGAGATGTCCCTGAGTTTGTCAACTATCTCTACTTCATAAAACTCAATTTCACCAAATGCTTGCTCGACTATCTCAATCTGTTTATCTGTTGCGTCATCTGACATCGGGTCATTTCCTATATGGACTCAAATAATGATACCAGATTATAATACAAGAATCCATCAATATTGGATTCTTGGCCTTCTGCTTTTAACTTGCCTGATATTTTGCTGGTTACCAGACATTGAGAGACAATGATGTTCAACTGACTTGGATGACGGAAAACACAATGAAACAGCTTGGCGACAAAGATCATTTTCCTGAATTTAAGCCGGGTGACGCAGTTACATTCAACCCATATGGGCGGCCAAACTCTTGTGTCGTTACAGATGTGTTCAATGATCCGCGTTCTGGCGAGCTCATGTATGGGTTGCGCGGCGCTGCTGTTACAAGGACCTCTGGGCGCAGCATTCAGGAATCCAAGGATTTCCGTCCCTATCCGGCACTGCTTTCTATCCCACATGAGATATTGCTTCGCTGTCGTGAGCCCTCACTGGAAATGGCAGTCGAGCGGTTCAATGACGGCCAGTTCAAAGTGGCGTCCAGCGCGATTGAACGTTTGGCAAGCAGTTTTGATCCCGGCCTTCGTAGTTATGTGCTGGGGGCACTGTGCTTGGCCACTGGAAGGCCCTTTGATGCAAGTGCTTACTTTAAAACCTCTTTTGAATCGGGTGTTTTGGGAGCAAAGGACAGGTTGGACAGCGATTTCCAGCCCCTCTTGTTGGTTTTCGCTTCAGAATCAGGTTCCCCGTTCTGCGCTGTACTTTGTGATCGATCCCAGAAAAATGAGGTGCTAAAAATTGCAGAGTCAAACCTGCTGAGATCGGTTAGCGAGTATCCGCAACTTGGCGTTCGCCCAGAAGATCAGGTCCCCTCGCTTCGCATCGCAATGGTAGACCGTTATGATTTCAATTCATTTCAGTCCGCCGGGCGAGCCGGTGAGTTGCGCGGCGCTGCGATTCCTGGGGCATTGCGTACGCCTGGCCAGGGCTCAAGAATGGGTCTCTGAGCCCTATGCGGTGCTCACATGCCCATTGATGTACCAGCTTTACGGGGGGTAGGTGACTTTGCCAGGCTTTCGTAGGTCGTCGTATCTGTCACTAGGTCTGCTTTCGCAATTCTAAGCGAGCCCAGCGCCTTATTGAACAGCTCAAGTGTGGTGTTCTCCATGATGACTTTTCCTTTGAAGCCCTCCATCAGCGACTCGTTAGTCATCACTTGGAACGCCGGTGGCAAATCAAAGGGATCAACCATGACGCCCCTGTCGTTGGTGACCAGGTAGGTGTCAAAATCGATCTTCTTTTCCTGGCCCTCGCCGTTTCTCAGATAGGTCGGGCATTCAACATTGAAGGCTCGATAACCAAATATATCCTCACTCAGCGCCTGCATGGCGTGGACGAATTCCTGAACTGTATCGTATTTGTCAATTCTTTGAATCGTAGAGCCTGGGGTGGGCTGCCCAAGAAAGACGTTGATCTTCATCTTGTTTAGATCGAAGTGCACATTTTCTGGTTTGATGCCGCCGAGCATCGAAATAATTTTGCCCAGGTAGTTAATCCCTCCGATATTGCAGAGCCCGTCGATTGTTCCTCGGTCCTTTGTGCCGTCGGGGTAGAACACCACCGCCTGCGGACTTGTACCTGAACTGGAGATTGAAATTGATTCGCCTGAAATAGCGCAGGAATGACTGAAATATGACATTGGTTTGCTCTCCTGTTTGTAATGATTTTTATACCATTTTGACCCGCACTGGTCCAGAAAAAATATAGTGGTTCAGCAGTATTGAAAAGATGTTAGTAATAGTGTATGATATTTATATATCAATAAATGGATTCTCTTATGGACAATAATCTTCAGGTGGCAATCGATGCCCTGCTTGAAATTCAGAAGGCTCATAAATTCAATACAGCCACGCTGATGCCTTATGAAGTCCATGCTATTTGCTTTAACGCACTGGAAAAAATTCAGGGCTCCGGTGTTGTTATTGCAGCTTCTCTTGGCTCTGGTGGCCAGCCCGTAGATGAGCCTCCCGGCAGGCCTTTGAGGAATTCTTATTGCGCCGTATGCGGTGGGCTGCAGAGCGTATCGCCAAGCGGTCTTTTCTGCCATAACGGGCACGGGGGCGCTGACAGCATAGATGCGGCTGCTGGTGGGCGGGAGGGTGTGCGCTTGCTTCTGTCCAGTATCGCCAGCCAGGGTTCCGACTCCCTTCTTTTGGGGTTCAGTGAGTCGTGTGGTTTTCTGTTGTCAGACGACAAGGAGCACCCGGGCGAGTATTACTGGGAAAACCGATATTCTGGCCGAAGTAGCCCGTGTTTTTTCCCCTCAATCAAGGAATGCTTTCTGGATGCCATCGAGCAGATCGAGTTCTCGCTTTTTGAACGCGGAGCTCAGGAGGTCGGAGGCGCGGAGCAGAGTGCGATATTCCAGCGTGCGGTCGAGATACGCAACTCGTGGCCAGAATGGAAGCAAAACTACGAACTTGTAAAACCTGGCGTTTAGGCTTGTTAAGGAGACTCACATGAATAACTTTTACTGTCCTCGTTGTCCGTCGGTTATTGGTCGGGCGGATCAGCATTGCAAATCATGCGGCTCAAGAATTTGCGCCGGTTACTTTGGGTCGCAGGCGAGTCTTAGTCAAGGGACCGTGCTGGACTTTAACGTAAGCATGTCGCCGCCGCTCCTGGATCTGGACTGGCCTGCGGCCCGGAGCGTCCGCGGTGAAACTCTGGGTGGCCTAATTGGTGCGGTAAAGAAATTATGGGTTGCACTCGTTTCCCCTCAAGGGCTGAACAACCAAATTAACTAGTGAGGTGACCTTATGGATTTGGATCTCCCCGGTCAACCGGCAGCTCACAGTTCTATCCCTTCGGACGCCCTCTGCATTGATAATGCGAGGGGTTCGCTGTTGAAATGGGTGAACGGGGAGTCCGATTCTCCCGTAAACAAGATGGATGTTGCTCTAGTATTGGCCCACATTGCCATGCTGCGCGAAGGAGTTAATGCGCAGGCTGATAACCAGGCTTTCGCTCAATCGAGTCCCTTGTTTTTAGCGCTTGAATCTTTCTTGAGCAAAGCCCGGCTTACACGTCTCAATGTTTTGCTGGCTCTTGCAAATGGAGAGGAGATCACCGGTATAGTGATGAGTAAGCCTGGTGAGAAGGTTGTTCATTTAGTGGGTAATGACGGGGTTCTGAAACCGCTGATTTTCTGGCGATAAGTCACACAAAGCGATCGAAGTTTTTCAAGAGTAGTCTTAACAGATCCCACGGTAATAAAAAGGAGTTCCACCATGTTTTCGAGAAGCGACAAAGAAGCGATTGCTAACCAAAAATTTATAATCGATTCCCAAACCCAACTAATTAAAGCACAGTCAGAGTTCATCAAGAAACAAGCTGAAGAGATGAGTTTGATCGCCAAAGAGCTCGCAAATAGCCATGGCACGATTCGAAATCTGGACGACCGTATTGCGAAGCTTGAGGGTTATTTGGAGGACCTCGGAATTAACTTGAAAATCGTAGAGGGCTCTGGAATGTGGTGGAGTAAAGCGATGAAGGCTATCTCTATTAAAGTTGACCCAAATAAACTCCGCGAGGACCTATCCTTCGCTGGAGATGAGGATCGAGCTTATGCCACGCAATTGGCGACGGCCGTCCTGACCAAAGAGTGAGTTTTGCGTATCAGCATTTCCAATAGGGTGCTTTTTATGAATTCGGATGTCCTTCCTGAAAAACCAATGCGTCCTGGGCTCGGCGAGATTCTGGTTCTGTGTTTACTGGCCATTATCTTCATGCTCATGCTGGGTTTGCTTTTTTCCGACCTTGGTTCGGTACTCCTATTTTCCAGTTATCACCCAGAAGGCGGAGACTTGCTGTGGACGCTTCCAATGAGGTTTACAGGCGCAACTCTCTCTGGGTGCCTTCTGGTTGTTGTTTCGATTCTTGTTTTTGGCAAGTCACGAAAAACAATTCCGTTGTTCTCTTTTCTTGTGCTGACGCCAGGTCTCGTCTTTGCCGCCACACTTTACTTTGACGCAGAGGCCATCTCTTATACCAAACAGAAAATCGAAGATCAAGGCATGGCCCTCTGTAAAGAGGCTACCGTTGGCCGCGGTAAATATGTCCGAAAATCGCTGGAATTTAGGCCTTCTTGCAACTAGACCTCAAGTTGCGCTGGACGCAGGCCTGGATTCAAGAGTTCCATCGGGTAGGGTTTGATCCCTATAGGTAGGTTGATGGAAAAACGCTCTTTCAAAATTGCGTTGATCGCCTGAAGTTTTCCATTGGACCGAATTGTCTCCACTCGGTCGCTTTGTTCATCGAGATTTGCATGTTCGATTATCAGCAAGTCTCGATACACGTCATCTGGGACGTTCAGCCCCCTTTCAATCAAGGCCGTTGTTCTTTTTTCGAGATTGCAGAATATCTCTACAAGGTTCTCGGCACGCTCCCCAATAATCTCCTTTAGCGTTTCTTTGGGTAATATCGTCCCGGCATCAAAATAGCTCGTGCCATAGCAACTGTGGCATAGGCCGGCCTCCACCAGGTATTTTGGCGCCCCATAGCTGGCCAGTATGGAAGCCGTGGCATTGAGGTGGTCGCTAAACCATCCATCAGAGTGTCGAATGTTCTGGGTGGCGCTGAGAATGATTGAGTAGATGTCGTCATTGCCGTCGAATGAATAGGGTGTGGTTTTGAAAACCAGGATTTGGCGCAGATCCCTGCAATATCTTGAAACTGGTCGCGCAGCGTGCATTATTGTCCCGTCAAACACGACAGCCCTTCCTTTTTTTGGGAGGACGCTGGTAATAATCTCGTTGTCATCGTCAAAAAATACGGTTTCCCCCGCCCAGTCTTTATTCCATTCATCGTTCATGTACATCAGAATTGTTGCAGGGAAGTTCTCTTCGCCGGCCAGGTGGCGATAGACTCGTGGATCATCCCGGTGCGCCGTCGGGTCGGTGCCGAAGGTCTGTCCGTTGGAGTAAACCCTCACCAGGTTGCGAGGTCCAATCAGTGCAGTGGCTTGACTCCAAATCTTGTCCAGGTAGGGCATCTTTCTGAAGTTCGCGTCTTTCGCCGCGTCAAGTCGTCGTCCGTCAGCCTGTTGAGTCACGACGGCCTTGTACCAAAATCCACTTTCAATGTCATCGTTTCTGATGTTTGATATTTTTCCGTATGTCAGCCCGATCGACTTGACATCCTTTTTGACGACATCAAAAACCTTGTCATTCAGAAATCCGTCTATCACCCATATTCTCGGGTGGGGTTTCCTGATTGTGAGATTATCCGAAAAGATGTTGTAGGGTCCAACCATCTTTTGAAAGTTGGCCATGGCCATCGGATTCCTGTTAAAAAGCTCCGGTGGAAGAGGGTATGAACTACCGTGAGCGCGAACGAACTCTTTGCCATTGTTCACAGCGCGCCGGGCGCTTTCCTCGGGCGCCCCTGCCCAGATCAAATGCTGAATGACGGTGCCCTCATTCACCCCACGCGTGAGCTCCTGGACTGCATACTTCGCATGCTTTGGAAGACTATCGATTGGCGAAACCTTGATGGGTTCTGAAAAGTCGATGTGTGACAGTGCTTTCATTGAGGTAGGGCCTTGTTGTTTCTCCCTGGGATTGCCAGGAGCGCGATTACCAAAGCAAGCGCAATCAGATACCACGCTGCCTTAAGGATGAATAAATAGGTATTTAGCAGGATGCCATCTGTACCGGTTTTTTTGGCGGAATGGAATTCGAGCAACTCCCACCTGCGGTTGACGCTTTCACCAGAAAAGCCGGGCCCGTTCAACTGAAACACGTACTCCCCATTGTTTTCCACTACAGGTATTGGCATGGTTGATTTCCAATTGGGGGCGTGAGGCTGTAAGGCGTATGCTTTGGTTTTTGTTCCCAATCCGTCGATACCTCTTTGGCCCGAGCACAGATCTGAAGACCAATCAGCAACGACATAGTCAGCGGCGTTTACGGATCGCTCAGAGAGGTAGATCACGGGGCTTTGTTGGCTCTGATGACACATCACTTTTGTTGCTTGAATACGAAGATCCTCAATGTTGCAGTTGGCAGATCCGGGAGGGAACCCGTATCTGTTCAAGCCACCGCCAGGGGGGTTCACTGTAACCACACAGCCCACGGAAGCGGTAAACATATTGAAGGATGCCGCAGGATTGACCAAGCCAACATGGGCGCTAACATGGATGATTACCATCAATATGACGGCAGCCCTTTGAGCCAGGGATGTGTAGCGTATGGTGTCGGCGACATCCCCCAATAATCCTTTTATTTCGCGCAGTATTGCCGTGAAGCTCTTTTCGGCGCCCACCGTCCCTGTCTCGTGAACATGCTTAGGGAAACCTCCGCGCTCACTAATTACGAACAGAATATACAGTGCGGGTATGGTCACCCAGGACAACCTACTACCGGTAATCAAAATTGCGTAGGTATGAAAAACAATCATGGCGTATGCTATCGGCAGCCTTACTTTTCTGTTCTCGGAGAGAAGACCCCATGCCAAGAATCCCTGAAAGATAATCAAGGCATTCGTAGCTAGCGGGACAAGAAGATCAGGAAAGGCAGGAAGAAGCCCTGGGACGGTAAAGAAATAACCCCCGGTGACCCAGCCGGCGTTCAGTTTAAGCGAAGTGCACAGAAAGTAAGTCGTGGCAAATAAAAGTCTTGCGCCCCAGAGGTTGTCCTTTGAAGCCAGCAGGATGGAAAGGACCCAGAAGTCGTAATACACGAAGCTGCCATGGTCGTTGTTCAGAAAAACCAAAATAGTGGCGAATACAATTAAGGTAATGGCGCCCGACGTGATTTCAAGAAATCTGTTTTTTGCGAGACATGCGATCAGCACAAGCTCGCAAAGTATCATGGGGAACATTTCGACGATCCTCTCGTTGTTTCTGATTGAATCGTCTATTGCTGTTATCCAGGGTCCAAAAGTAGGGCTGTTTAATAGCCCGCTCCATATTTTCCAAGAGGCGCTGGGAGAAACAGGCCAGGTCACCATGGATAGTTCCCAGAAGCCAAAAAGGCTAATGGCGATCAAAACCGCTTTTGCGGTCTGGAAGCTGGCTTGATCGCTCTTAGGTGAAAGCTGCATTGTTGATATCGGAATCCTGAATTGATTCCTTATTTTATTTTGAATGGCTCTCCTCCACTTTTAAATCTGCTTTTCCCCAAGGAAATTGCGCCAGACTAGAAAAATTGGGGATTACCTTTTAAATGCGCGAAGGTCTCGTTTGACCGCGGATCTCTCGATGATATCGAGAATATCCCGACTGTTTAGGAGAGGGGTCAAGGGAATAATGAACAGTGGCCCGGACTGGCGGTGAAACGACCATGGCCAGGACAGAAAGCGAGGAGGCTTTGCCAAGTTTTCAGGTTGAAACACTGCTACCGTTCTTCGCTGGGGGTCAATGAAGTAACAACTAAACCTAAATTCATCTCCGTTCTCGCGGGTGATACTGTTCCTGGAAATCCTGACCCCACTGCCGTTTTTAATCAGACTTTTGAGCGCAATAAATGCCTTGACCTGCGCAACCCAAAGAATCAAAAACATGAACCCTGCGCCTCCCCCGACAATTTTTGAAAGAGCCCCTTCAAGTTGAAGTAGTGCAGCAGAGATTGCGATAAGAATTTTCAAGCCGACGATGGAGAAACCCAGAAATTTGAGCAGGGTCCGGCTCTCAGCTTCGTTAATTAGAATCCCGACCTCGTCGGGTCGCCTGACATAGTTCTTGTGTTTCTTACCCATTCGCAGTCCAAGTAATACCCGTTAGTGCCCAAATATGGAAAATCTGACTGGGACGAATTGGAATTCCCAGCGTGATTTTCCCGCCAATTATTAATGATACACTATCGGAAAAATCAAATCCATATTTTTCTGGCTCAGACCATGGTAATTACTAACCCATACCGGGAGACCGGTTTGCTTGCCTGCTTCGGGTTTGAGTGGAGGCGGTCAGATTTCTTTCGGCCTCGTTTGCGATTTGTTCTGCAACGCCAGGAAAACCTTCGGCTGCAGGCACCGCCAGATTGATTCCAAAAGCCATGCTGGGGTTTAGTCCATCAGGATTGATGTTTATAGACTTGGGGGATTGGAAGGTGTCGTGGTTAAACAGCATTTCAGCACCCACGACCTGGAATGATGTGCCAATGCAAACCAGATAGTCATCCTTGGTCAGACTTTCCTTAATGTTGTACAACCTTGCATACTCAGGGGCGTTCTCTCCAAACATAACGGCGTCGCACTTGACTCGCGCGCTGTCCCCGCAATCTGGGCATTTTTCCTCGGGATCGAACTCTTCCTCTTCTCGTGGCCATTTTACATTGCAGTCATGGCAAAGGTAGCCATCCAGGTGACCGTGTAGATGGACGACCTCTTCACACCCGGCTTGCTCGAAAAGCATGTCAACGTTCTGAGTGATGATGGTCACCACATCTTTTCCCAACTTTTCCTGAAGCGCGGCTGCTGCAAGGTGGGCGGCGTTTGGCTTGGCATCCTTGAAGTGAGCAAGGCATTCATTGAAGAATTTGAAGCTCTCCTGGCGGTGGTCAAAGGCGGCCGGCAGGGTGCAGACCTTGTTCTGGTCGTATCTCTCCCAGATTCCGCCCTCGTCGCGATAGGTGTCAATACCGCTCTCTTTGGATACCCCTGCACCCGAAAAAATCACTATTTTCATTTATCGCCCACCTTGGATTTTCGATTGCTTTCAAACCGCTGTTGATAAAGTGTTCTGCGCATGGTTCAGCAAATACAGGATCGATTCTTCAATCTTCACATGGGAAGCGTCCAGATCAATACCTCCTGGGATATGTTTGATTACCTGCCGGATTTGTTGGGCAGCCCATGGCACATCTGTCTTAGTTCTGAGGGACAGCTTGCTTTGTTCGATTTCATTGAGCCATTTGTCCCTGTTCTTCTGCACTGCGCTCTGCAGATCAACTCGGAACAATTCCCACTCTTTGTTTTTTGCCAGATCCTCGTTGTAAAGATTGTCTGCCTCAAGGAAAACTTCGATATATCTTGCAACGATGTATGCAGGTCTATCGGCGTCAATTTCCTTGAGAATAGTGTCCTTAATCTGAATAATCTCGCTATCGGTTAAAAGGTGGGGGGCTTCAAATAGCCGTCCATCTAGAGTGGCAATTTTCTTATGCGCCTCTCCGTTTGCGGTTCCAATGACAAACGTTTGTGCGTATTTCTCCTGTAGCCTGTTTTCTACCTCTCGGAGTGTACTGCTGCCCCACTGAGCTGCTATTAAGAGCAAAACAAGGCTCAGTATCGCTGCGATGTGCAATCGCATTCTTAGCTTCTTGTTGGAATGTTGGGTTGTAATTTGTGGGGTTGTGCTCACCATTTTATTCCTTTCATAACAGTGGGTTAATGTGTCGGTTTCGCTATTCTTCGATATTAATACAATTAAAATTTCAATCCATTTTTTATGGATGTTCCTACCGCTATCTTGCCCCGTCGCTTTTCAATTTCCCTGATCTGCTCAAGTTCTTTACTTTTAACCGCACGCTCGTACCCCTGATAGTTCTCACGGGCTTCATTGAATCCCCTTCTTCTTTCAGCGTAGTTGTTAGTCGTGAACTCATTGAAACCCCAGTCTTTGGCCTTATTGATTGCGACTACCGTGTTGTTTAGGATGGTTTCCATAGGTGAAAGTGGTTGACCCTCGCGATTCCAACCGAGGCGTATAGGTCGATTTCTTTCCCTCTGAATATCGAAATCCGAGATTTTCCCTCTCAGCAACACCGCCATGGTCAACGCGCGCCGCATGGTTTGGGCCTCCGGGTTTTCCTGGCCTTTCTTTGAGGGGTATGCTTCCTCTATTCGTCGATAAAATGCTGAGAGTTTCAAAGCCTCATTTTTGGTCACCACGGGGTCATGGTCTCTTTTAGTATCCAGTGGCGTATCGGCGATCTCTTTAATTTGATCAATAGCAAAGTCGATGGCCGGCTGGCTCGGCTCCTGGAACTCCTTGATGTCCTCGAAGAGATCCAAAGTCAGTTTTCTGGCTTCATCGAATGAATTGCTCACTCTGTGAATCATCCCAGACGCCCCATAACTGAGGTTTTCCATACTGAGGGTGTCCGGCGCGGATGGCTTTGAGTCTAGCAGTAACTTAAAACTTGCCTTGCTAATCTGGCGCGCTGTTGAGATAACCTGTTCGTAAATTTCATTTAGCGACGTTTCTTTGTTTCCAAGCAATCCTGGTTCCAGGATCTTCTCCACTGCTTTACCAGATATTGTCATCATCTGAAGTGTCGACTGGAGGGCGGCTGTTTTCCTTTCGTCTTCGTGATTGAGCCCCAGAGAAAGATAGATTTTGAGAACTTCATCCCCGAACTCCTGCCGCATCTCGCTCAAAAGCTGCATCCGGGGACGGTGCTCATTCATGTCGGTCACGCCATGAATGACGGACTGAAAAGCACGGTTTTGGAAAAGGACTTCATAAAAATCAGAAGCCATGATGGACGAGGGTTGCCTTTTTTGCATGTCTTTAATTGAGTTACCTATCGCGACCCCCATCGCGCTTGTCAGTAAAGCGCAAGCAAAAAACTTTGGGTCGCTCAAATTAGCCAGGCTCGATATTCCATTGTCAATTAGGCTATCGGCAAAGAATCCGCCTTGTGCAGCAAAGACGGAGTTGCTGGCAGTGAGGTATCTTGAAGAGGTGGTCTTCCTGTGATAATCAGCAACAGCTATCTGCAGTTGTCGGAATTCATTATTTTTGTCGCCGATGATTTTCAATTCGATTTCTCCATTCTTTGCCCCCAAATATTACTGGCTTGACTCTGTAACCTCATAGCAATAACGGCTCGTCTATTCAGAATGGGGCAAGCAGAATAAATCGAGTAGAACAGGTTAGGCTTGCCGTTCTGCGTTTTGGGGTTGCTTTATCTAACAGATTGAGAACACCCGCAGTAATATTTAAATCGTGTGACCAGCAAGAGGGGGTGATCCGATGACTCAGCAAGAAAACTTTATGCAGGCGGTGGCCTATTTCAAGGCCTGTAATCCCCAGATTCAACTAGATCACGGCGATTGCCTTGATTTTGCTTGTGCGGTTGCGATCTTCTATGCCCAGGAGTGCACTACAAACCATGAGCTTTCATTAAGCCCTTTGATGATCGACGGCGTGTTTCGACGAAGCCACGATATTGAATCAGGCGACCTCTGCAGTCTCGGGGTGGTCCATGTTCAGGCGTTTTTGGGTAATCAACCGGTTGGGGTCGACGGTACCCAATACGATTCGTGGGCTCCAAACAGTCTGGAAGGTATTGCCAAGGGCCTGGAGGAAGAATCAAGGCGTCAGGCCAGTCATGATGACATTCAGGAGAACCTCTATTTCAAGGCTTCCAGTGCGCTGGATATAAATCCCTTGTTTGGTGTCAATGACATCACGTCAAGCCTAAAATCATGGCTTCAAACTGAGGTCTATGAACCCAGTATTGAGGGTTTGCGGTTTGAAGACGCCACCAAAGGGTTTTCAAAGAGACCTTTTTTTGAGGTCGACAAGGCTGTAGTGTACGCAAAAGAGATGTCGCTTGCCTTCAACATCCAGGGGGAGTATCGAAGACGTGAGGCTTGCCAGAAAAAAAGGGTAGGGTTGAGCGTTTAGAACGCCCCTGATGGCTCAGTTTTGTTGTCAATTCCTATCCCTTTGTTCAATCGGCGAACTCTTTGAGCGGTACGCGTTTCCCTGCGATATCTGGTTTTCAACCGGCATTCAAAACAAATCGTTTCCTTTATGAAAATCATTTCCGAGTCTCTCCAAAAAAACAGGCTTCAATGGCTCCATGACAGTTATGCTGGCCAGCTAAAGAAAGAGGGGCCCTATGCATGTCAATGGGGTGATGTACTGAGTTTGGATCCCACACCGAACAAAAAATACCTTGATTGGGTTTTGCGTCTGATTATTGAAGAAAAGCTGCTTGCCGAGGATCGCTACAAAGTGCCCGCCGCTTTGAATGAACTTGTCCGGTGCCGGTCCATGCTCAGGCGAGATGGGCGCTCCACTGATATCAACTCGTACAATACGTTGACTGCGCTCTTTGAGGTTCTTCATCCTTATGAGGAGAAGAAAAGTTACGCCCAAATGTGCAAGGAGGAGCGCGCCGAAATTGATTGTCAGACGGAATTCATTGTGGACACGGAGGATCTGTTGGTAGTTTCTCCTAAAACAGAGAAAGCAAGTTGCTTTTGGGGGCGGGGTACCAAGTGGTGTACTGCTGCTACTGAATCGAGGAACGCCTTTTCACAGTACACGGACAAAAATGGAGACGGTCTTTATGTCTTTATTGACAAGAAAAACCAGGGTTTGAAATACCAGCTTTCAGCATGCGGTACGTTGGCTAACGAGCTGGACGTCACTCTCTCACCGAGCAACGAGCAGTCAGCCAGGCTTTTCTCGCTGTCAAAAGCCACACACGAGGGACTTGATTTGGCCTTTGTTCACCACAACCCCAAAAATTTGGTCTTCCTGAAGCAAGAAGAGAATTTCCTCAAAAAAGCTTTATCGCAGAATGGTCTGGCTTTGGAGTTCGTTAGTAATCCCACGGCGGAAATGATCGATGTCGCTATTGAGCGAAACCCAGATTCTCTAAAATTCGTTGCCGCTCAGACTAGGGAAATGTGTTTGGTAGCAGTACGGAAATATGGCCCCTCGCTTGAATACGTCAAACAACAAACCCAGGAGATTTGCATTGAAGCCGTCAGGGAGGCAGGTATTGCTCTCGAACATGTTAGAGAGCAGACCCCGGCGATTTGCATGGCAGCTTTGGAACACGATGGCATGTCGCTGCGTTTTGTTCGTAATCCAACACATGAAATGTATCTTGCCGCGGTTACAAACGATGGTGCGGCGGTGCAATTTATTGCACCAGAGCGTATAACGCCCGAGATTTGTGAGGCAGCAATCAGGTCTTATCCAGAATCTATACGATTTATTAAGAATCCCAGCGAGGAGTTGGTCTTGCTCGCAGTCACCTTGATACCACGTGTCATTAAATACATAGGAAACCTCAACCAGGAAATGACAACCAGCGCTGTTGGCCGGCAGGGATTCTGCATTGAAGATATCCGCAACCCCAGCATTGATGACTGCCTTACGGCCATACGTCAGGACCCCGATTCAATAGTCGCCATACAGGACCCCACATATGAAATGTGCCTTGAAGCTGTCAGGCTTAGGGGTAGAACGATTGCTCACATGGAGAACCAAACTAGAGAACTCTGTCTTGAAGCCGTCAAACAAGATCCAGGGGCGTTGCATTATATTCATGAGCAAACCCACGAGATTTGCTTGGCCGCTGTTACACACCATCCAGAGGCCTTTCTTCATGTCAGAAATAAAACAGAAGAGATTGTCAAGGCAGCGGGAAAGGCATCTCCCGGACTGCAGAGAGAGAAAAAAGTCAGCACCCCTTCGATCTGAGGTGGGTGATCTCAATTGAAATCGATTTTGTTTGCCTGGTGTCTGCACCCAAATAATTGATATATGCACCGTAATAGTATATAATTTTATTTGGCATTACCTAAATCAAATCGAAAGGATCGCGATGAAGAACACCCAAGCCGATAATTATGCAGGACCAAAGATCACAATTTATTGTGATGGCGCCAGTAAAGGTAATCCCGGTGTGGGCGGCTGGGGCGCCGTAGTGGAGTGTTTCGCAGAAGAGTGGAAAGAAGAGCTCACTGGTGGCGATGTTGACGTGACCAACAATCAAATGGAATTGATGGCCGCAATCAAAGCATTGGAGTTTTTGAAAGAAAAGAGCGATGTCACCCTGTTCACCGACAGCCAGTATGTCTGCAAGGGGATGAAAGAGTGGATATCAGGCTGGAAGCGCAAAAACTGGGTTGCGGCCTCCGGTGGCCCTGTGAAAAACAAAGAGCTTTGGGTTCGGCTCGACAAAGTCAGTGCGCAACACAAAATCGATTGGCGGTGGGTAAAAGGCCACGACGGAAACCCTGGAAATGAGCGTGCCGATGCCCTGGCGAATATTGGTGTCATTTCTGCAGGAAGAAAGCGATGAGTGTCGGGTTCAACATAGAAGTCGCGCAGGGTGAACCGGATGATTCTGAGGGCTACACTGTCAAACGAAAGGGATCCTGTGTGTATGTCCAGGGTTCAATGCCATTGGAGGATCTCGGTGTCCTGTTGAGGGGTAAGAAGAAACATGTGATGAGCCCCTACCTAGCCGAGAAATTTCAGGCTGTCATCTTTTGTGGACCACCCGATGAGATCGACGCGCTGGTAGCCCAATTCAAATCAGAAGATAAGAAGAACTTTGAGGCTAGTATTTTGGCTGGTGAAAGTCCTGCTAAGGCCTGGCTGAAATCTGGAGATGTGGGCAGGAGCTCGTCGTTCATGTGCAAGTTTCTATGCGGATTCGAGACGACAGACGCCGAGGTTTATGCTCCGGCCGACTATGATGATTTCCAGCGCTGCGAAGGAATGCTTCGCTGTGTACCCGGACTTCGGGAGAAGTTAGGCGCTCTGTCCGTCATTCCGTCCTTCGCTCGCTTGGTAACCATTTGGGATCAGTTAGCCCCGTTTGTTGATTTGGCTGCTACAAATAAGGATGGTTTTCTTACAAAAGAGCAATACGCCCAATTCAATGCGATCTTCAGGCATTGAGAGCGGTGGGCTCCTGCTTCTGTGGAATCAGGGTGTGATTTCTTTGATGTGAGGGGGAGCTTGGTTCAATATGGTGGGTAAGCATTTAACAAAGGGACGCGCTCATGTCAGAGGCAAATAAAGACAAAAAACCAATTCCCCGTTCAGTTGTTTTGAATCCAGATGGATACCGTTTTTTGGGTATCAATGTGCTCACGGGCGAGGCATGCCGCCTGGGGCAGCGGCTTCTCTGTGATCTCACTGAGGACGCCAAGGCCCTTGTCCAGCAATACTTCGGCGCAGAGATAAAGTTCGACAAGAACAACAACTCAATGGTGGGAGATGAGCCCGCCGTCGCCTCGATGATGTTGGGTCGCGACACCCTCAGGGAAATCGCTGTATTCGGAATGATGGCGAAAAATTGCCTGGCGATCATCGACTCTGACAAGAAAACAGGATTTAACCGCATCGCAATCTTTGACCAGGCGCTGCTCGGCCAATACCAGCGCAGCAACCAAGAGCAGTTTGACAACGCAGCCAAACTCGGCATTTCTTCTGGAGATTTTTACAAGAGCCCTAGTTTGATCGAGGGTGTTTATTCGATAAGGCCTAATCCTATTTATCGCGCCGGCCCGCAAAATGAAGCCCCCGGCAGGAAGGCCACCTCTATGTCGATGGGATAAGGAGGCAGCAGTCGATGTGAGTTTTAGGACGAAGGTCTTAAAGGGGTTTACTGCAGGGCTCTGGTGTGTCTTTCTTAGAAAGGCGAGTGTGATTTCTGACCTGGTAGAACTTGGGTCTCTGCAGCATTACGGGCCCGCTTGTCGCATTTTTCAATAGCCTTATCTAACCCTTCCTGGCCAGGAAAACCTATGGTATCCCTGAGCGTTGAATGGGTTATGCCCGATTCGTACACTTGAAATCCTTTGTCTTTGGGTAACTTCAGAACCCAAAATTTCCCGTTTTCGTGAGCAATATCCGATTCCAGGTATTTCATAAGGCATTCCTAAAAGTGAATTCCGGCTTCAGACCTTTTTTTAGGTCGATCCGATGGATTAAATTTTGGAGATTCTTCAAGGACGATCTCAACGCGTCGAGTGTTTCCGGCGGCGGGGTTAATCCTCACCTCAGCAAAGACATCAACTGACATGGTGACGATGTCAACGTTATGTGTCTTTTCATCTTTCTCCACTTGAGTATAGGAAGAAAGCGTTGCGAATGCGCCGGGAATCCTCTCTCCATGCACGCTGTACACATCGCATTTTAGGTTTTCATTGCTTCGTGCCAGGCGAAATGGTAGGTCGGATTTCCCTATGCTTACTGTGCTTAATCCAGCGATATCGTTTGCGTGACCGAGGCTAACCACGATGAACCCCTCGAATGCCGGGTCATTCGGTGTTCCCGGGAGGGAAATCTGAACCCTTTTTGGCCACTCTGACTGGAAGCTCCTGCCCACCTCGATTGAGCGTTCGATAAGGAAGGCCAGATCCTTTGCCTCGTAACCGGAGATAGTTCGGACGTCTTGTGGTCCGAATAGCTTTTCCACGCTGACATGATAGAGGTCAGCTCGATTCTTGTATGCCGTTTCGGGCGTGCTCAGACATATGCAATGCGCATCCAGCCGGATTACCGTGTCATTTGATTTATAGCTCAGCCCTTTGGAGAAAAATCTTCCGGGGGTGGATCGTTCACTTTGTTCTTCTTTAAGCTCGAAGTCACCGAGGTAAATTTGGTCAAGAAGCCTCTTTATAAGTCTGCCTTCTTCTGACTCATTTGATCTGATGTATTTCATGATTCTGTGGATGGCTCATTAGATGTTATTAGCAAATTAACCGGGGTGACATCGGGAGTCAATTTATGGATGTCAACAGACGCAGTACTCAAGCTATCGATATTCCTTGTTTTGAGTAATTGACAAAACATGCAAAATCATCTATGATTATCTACATGGAGCCGCACAATATTTTCCTGGAGCCAACCCATTAGGGGCCAAAGTGCGAATCGCTTACCTTACCTTTTTCTTCAAAACAGGGCGGTGGCAAATGGCAAACCACACTGCTCTAAATTTGGAGAAAGTCATGAAAAAAACCACCTACACCTTTTCCTTGGATTGGGAAAATCACGGAATCGTGTGCTTTGTCAACGACAACAAGTTGATGCTTGAGCAAGAGGTCAATGAATATCTTCGAGCGGATGAGGACTTTGTTCAATTCTTGAAGGTCCTCGGTAGCTCAATGAAGGAAGAGTCTGAGGATTGCGACCCTGATGACATTGCTTTCATTGGTGTTGTGTTGGACAAGTCCCACCAGTTGACTCTTGAAGACCTGGGTCGGATTAATGAGCTTGATATTGACTACCTGAAACACTCGGTGGGTCGAATTGTCGGCTGGGAGGGCCAAGAGCATGTGAGTGAGGCGCCCGCCAATGCGGACATCGTTATGCCGGGTGGAAAGAATCAGTTTAAGAGCGCAGCAAAACGCATGGTTGCAGTTCTCAAGCAATCAGGTTTGGATGTGACCAACGCGCAGGCCATGGAAATTCTGGCTAAGACGCTTTACAGCAAGCCTTACGGTGAAATTCTGAAAACGTTGCTCTAATGGGTTGGGGGCGCTTTGCCCCCTGTCATCAAGGAATTGAAAGGAGTTGCGATGCGCTGTGAAAAACTCGTTGAGGGTGAGCAAGATCGAGACGCTTCTTCGTCGTGGGCCGAGGGAAGCGTGCTCGTAGATATCGACAAGCTTCTGTCCTACGCCAATGTGTTGGTAGACCTGCCATGGGGAATCTCCGTCGACCCTGGGCAGTTCGCGCCACTGGTCAAGAGCCTGGCTGCGCGGAACAATGTGAGGGCGACCCCGGTTATAGAGCGTGAGCTGCGCAGTGATATCGAGCGCGTAATTGAACATGCTAAGCGCTGCGCCTATTTCATGAACAATGAGTGCATAGACCCCATTTCAATTGATGTAGGGATCCCTGGGATGTGTAACGTATCCTGGATAGTTGAGGATGGGAATCACAGGTTTTACGGCCGAGCCCTCGCCGGCGACGAGATGATCCCAGCTTTCATAAGTGGGTCCGTTATTCAGGCTGAGGAAATGTTTGGAGTTTCCCTTTAGAAAGCTAGTGTCTAAACATGTTCCGATTGGTGAACATGTTTGACGGGCCACCCCATTATCCGGCAGAGCACCGTGGCCTCGTCAAGCGAGGGTAGGGCGTCAAGCCAGAAATCAGGCGCGTTATTCGGGGTGATGGCCCACAGGTAGTCGCCCTTGAATGAATGGTCGTCTCGTTGGGCAATTGTCACGCTATTTAACTTTTTTACCAGCCTTAGGGCTTCATCAAAGGTGGATTTGTCATTTTGCTTGTAACGCCTCGCCCATTTTGTTTTCTCTGGATGCATGACTTTGCGAATGACTTGCTCTGGTGAATTCATTGTTTTCCCGCCGCACTTTTATCCTGGCCGCCGTAAAACCCCGTCTCTTCAGGGCGGGGATATAAGGCGATCCTTTTCTGCTGTTGATCGGTTGAAAGAGTACCACTTTTGTTGTATGATATCAACCATGCCTTCAGATCAATTTCACACCAAAACACTTCAGGTTCGTGTTCGTGACAAGCACGTGATCTTCTTGCTTTCGCAAGCCAAGGAAGTAAACTTTGTATGGAATTTCGTCAAGGAACTCAGCCTTAAAATACTGGAGCGCGAGCGACGGTTTTGCTCCGCCTACGATTTGGCTCCTTACACAAAAGGTGCGTCCAAAGAAGGACTTTCTCTTCACAGTCAAACAACACAAGCCATCACCGAGGAATACGTCACCCGCCGAAGGCAGTTCAAAAAGCCATGCTTGAAGTGGCGCAAATCCGGGGGGAGGAACAGATCCCTTGGGTGGATTCCTTATAAATCCTCGGCTATTCGCTACAAATCAGGTCAGGTTCATTACTGTGGCCAGGCCATCGGAGTCTGGGACAGCCACGACTTGTCTCAATATGAATTGGGCTCGGGTTCCTTCTCTGAAGATGCGCGCGGGCGGTGGTATCTCAATATCACGGTGAAAGTAAAATCCAAGACTGAATCTGGTGCCAGGGTTACAGGTATTGATCTGGGCTGCAAGACCGCAGCCACCGCCAGCAACGGTTCAGTAGTGGACGGGCGCCGGTACCGTGCCCTGGAGCAAAAACTTGCCCTGGCGCAGCGAGCTAAAAATAAAAAGAGAGTAAAAGCCATCCATGCGAAAATTAAAAATCAACGCAAGGATGATCTACATAAATTCAGCACCGCATTGGTCAAACAAAGCGGTGCGATA
>JAIXTE010000116.1 GCA_027484315.1 Burkholderiales bacterium
CAATTTCAAAGCAGGTAAAAATGGTGAAAAGCCATTGCGCGAAAACGCGATCATGGCTGGTTTTGCCGCTGGTTTGTCTGATGCGGACATGAAAAACGTGTCTGCTTACCTGGCGTCGCAAAAGCAGACCTTGGGTTCAGCCAAAAACAAGGACACTCTGGCCTTGGGCGAAAAGATTTACCGCGGTGGCATTGCCGAGAAAAAGATCCCTGCTTGCGCAGGCTGTCATAGCCCCACAGGTTCTGGTATTCCGGCCCAGTATCCACGCTTGGGCGGGCAACACGCCCAGTACACAGAAAGCCAGCTGGTTGCTTTCCGCGACGGTGTTCGCAACAACAGCGAGCAGATGAGCGTGATTGCTGCCAAGATGTCTGACAAGGAAATGAAAGCAGTGTCGGATTACATTGCGGGTTTGCGTTGAACATTTGACGCAACTGCAGGTCAAAGAGGGGCTAAACAGTAGCCCCTTTTTTTTCGGGCGAGAAAGACAAGGCATAAAACAACGGGGATAGGCGAGTGAGTAGTTCAGGAGACATCGCAAACAATGCAAGCCCGCAAAGACGGGGCAGGCAAACCGCATTGGCCAACTGGCTGGAATTGCTGGGTTCAATGCGATTTGCTATCAGCTTGTTGACCTTGATTTGTATTGCCTCGGCCATCGGTACGGTGGTGGGGCAATCCGATCCGTGGGTCAATTATGTGAATCAGTTCGGACCATTTTGGGCGTCTTTTTTCGAGCCCATGGGTTTGTTCCGTATTTACAACGCACCCTGGTTTATCGCCGTCATGGCTTTCCTGGTGGTGTCGACTTCCTTGTGCGTTTACCGCAACACGCCAAAAATGATCAAGGAAATGCGGGTGTATCGCGAGAATATTCGTGAAAGTAGCCTGAAGGCCTTTGCCCATCGATGGGAAGGCCGATTTAATGAAACGCCCGATGTGTTACCCGGCATTGTGACCGAATGGCTGGAACACAAGGGGTTCAAGGTCAAGCAGTCTGTTCGCGAAAACGGGACCATGGTGGCCGCAAAGGCAGGCAGTGCGAACCGGTTTGGTTACATTGCCGCCCACCTGTCAATTATTGTCATTTGTGTTGGTGGTTTGCTCGACAGTGGTGTACCCCTGCAAGTGGCGGTATGGGCCACGGGTAAAACCCCAGTGACTGGCGCGGAGATCAGCCAAGGTATCCCAGAGAAAGCGCGTTTGGGCGAATCAAATCCAAGTTATCGAGCCAATTTGCTGTTGCCTGAAGGTGAGACCAGCCGGGTGGCGGTACTGAATACCGATGATGGTTTGCTGATTCAGGACCTGCCGTTCGAATTGACACTGAAAGAATTCCGGATTGATTTCTACAGCACAGGCATGCCCAAGTTGTTTGCCAGTGACGTGGTGGTGTTTGATCCTGAAACAAAGGAACGCTTTGAAGCCACGATTGAGGTAAACAAGCCCTTGATTTACAAGGGTGTGACGGTGTATCAGTCCAGTTTTGACGATGGCGGTACCAGGATTCAGCTCAAGGGCATTCCCCTGACCGGTGAGCGCGATTACCGATTTGATCTGGACGGTGTGGTCGGCGGTGGCCGTGATTTGAGCCAGTTGGGCGAGAAGATGAACGGTCAGCCCGGCGAGGCCCTGAAGGTGGAGTTCACTGCCTTTAAATCAATTAATGTGGAAGCCTTGCCAGTTGAAAACACGGGTGCTGTCAGCGTTGACGACCTCGCCTTGGGCAATGCCAATGCCTTGTCTCCTTTTGAAACCAACCTGGCCAGCGTATTGGGCCCCGGTGTGAAGGAGGATGCGAAGACCAAGTTCACCAATATTGGTCCCGCCATCACCTACAAGCTGCGGGATGAGGCAGGCCAGGCGCGGGAATTCCACAACTACATGTTGCCCATCAACCTGGATGGCGGTCGTTATTACCTGGCGGGTGTTCGGGATACGCCTGCAGATGGCTTCAAGTATTTGCGTATTCCTGTGGACGACAACGGTCAGCTTGAGGGCTTTATGCGTTTTCGCGCTGCTCTGCAAAGCGATGCAATTCGAAAGGCTGCAGCCCGGCAGTTCGCGGAACAGGCTTTTGGGGATCGAGCCGATTCTGCGCAACTGGTGGCCAGTGTGTCAGACAGCGCGCAGCGCGCGCTGGAGCGCTTTGCTGGCGTGGATGGTGGTATTTCAGGATTGCCTGCGATTGCGCAATTTATTGAAAGCACGGTTCCGGAAGGTGAACGGGAAAAGGCCAGCGATGTGATCATTCGCCTGTTGCAAGGTGCAATGTGGGAGGTTTATCAGCTTTCCCGCACCACTGCGAATCTGGCGCCTGCAGTGCCCGATGAAGTACATGGACGCTTCGTGCAGGATGCACAAATCGCCTTGTCGGATTTGTCCTTGTACGGGGCACCGGTGATGTTCCAGTTGGACCAGTTTGACGAGGTGAAGGCCAGTGTCTTCCAGTTGGCCAAGGCGCCTGGCCAATGGATTGTTTATTTGGGTTGTCTGTTTTTGTGCATCGGCGTATTTTCGATGTTCTACATCCGTGAGCGCCGTGCGTTTTTCTGGGTGACACGAGACGAGGCTGGTTCACGGGTCATGATGGGGATGTCCACAACCCGTAAAACTATGGACTTCGAGAAAGAATACGAGCAGTTTGTGAGTGAATTGAACAGCAGGGCGACCACAAAAGCCGCCCAGGCAGGAGATGCAGTATGAGTTCGACTTGGGTCAATCAAACACCGGCAGGTGGCAAAGCCAGTTTGCCCACAAAGAAGGCTGGCTGGTTTTCAAAACGTTTTCACTGGAGTGATTTTGCATTTGCTGCGTTGTTGCTGGCTGCGGCCGGTTATGCGTCGCAGCAATATCACAGTTTCATGGACATCTATGAAATCAGTATTCTGTGGAGCTGTGTGCCGGTAACCGCTTACATGGCGTACCGCTGGGGTTCACTGAAGTGGTTGATCCTTAGCGTTGCAGGGTTGAGCCTGTTATCAATTGCCTCCTACGGAGGTGATTTGGCGGCAGCGGAGCAACGGTTTTTCCTGAAGTACCTGTTGTCGAGCCAGTCTGCGATTTTGTGGATGGGCGTGATGTTCGTGGTCGCTACTGTGTCGTACTGGATTGGCTTGGTGGGTCGTTCCCCCACGGCCAGCTTTGTGGGTACTGCGTTGACGTGGGGCGCGGTGGTGATGGGCTTTGCCGGCATGTTCATTCGTTGGTATGAAAGCTATTTGATTGGCCCCGATGTTGGCCACATTCCTGTATCCAATCTGTATGAAGTGTTCGTGCTGTTTTCGCTGATCACCGCGATTTACTACCTGTTTTACGAGCAAGTGTACAAAACCCGCCAATTGGGTGCTTTTGTGATGTTGGTGGTGGTGGCTGCTGTGGGTTTCCTGGCTTGGTATGGTGTTGAGCGCCAGGCTTATGCGATTCAGCCCTTGGTGCCGGCGCTGCAAAGCTGGTGGATGAAAATTCATGTGCCTGCCAACTTCATTGGTTACGGCACCTTTTCCTTGTCGGCCATGGTCGCTTTTGCCTATTTGTTGAAGGTGTATGCCCATGCGCCTAGTGTGAAAGCCTTGATTCCTACTGGAGTGTTGGGCGTGTTGCTGTTCCTTGAACCACTTGTGTTTCGAAGTGGCGGCATTACCGTTTACTGGGCTATGTACTTTGGTATCGGATGCGTGGTGGTAGGTGCAATTTTGTTGGCTCGCAAAAGGATTGCAGACGCACTGCCTCCCCTTGAGGTGCTTGATGATGTGATGTACAAATCGATTGCCGTGGGGTTTGCCTTTTTCACTGTGGCCACGATTCTGGGCGCCTTGTGGGCTGCTGAGGCGTGGGGTGCTTATTGGCAATGGGATCCGAAGGAGACCTGGGCACTGGTCGTTTGGCTGAACTATGCGGCCTGGTTGCACATGCGATTGGTGAAAGGCCTGCGTGGTGTGGTGGCTTCTTACTGGGCCTTGGTAGGTCTGCTGGTGACCGGGTTTGCCTTCCTGGGTGTGAACATGTTCCTGTCAGGTTTGCATTCCTACGGTGAGCTGTAACAGCACAAGCTGCCAAGGTGATGGCGAAAAAAAGCCCCGATTAAAAACCGGGGCTTTTTTGTTGGGGTGGGTGTTTACACATCCAGCTCTGGCCGCAACTGGTCTTCAATGGTTTCGCGCCGGCGGATCAGGGTAGCCTGCCCGTTTTCAACCAGCACTTCGGCTGCCCGGCCACGGCTGTTGTAATTTGATGCCATGGTTTGCCCGTAGGCGCCCGCTGAAAGGATTGCAAGGTAGTCACCCTGCTCGATGGCCAGTGTTCGGTTTTTGGCCAGCCAGTCACCGGATTCGCATACGGGGCCGACCACATCGTATTCCTGCGGCTGTGCATGGGCATTGTTTTGAATGGCCACCACTCCGTGGAATGCTTTGTACATGGCCGGTCGCATGAGGTCGTTCATGGCCGCATCCACAATAGCGAAATGCTTTCCTTCATTTTCCTTCAGGAATTCTACTTGCGTAAGCAAAACGCCTGCATTGCCCACGATGGAACGGCCAGGTTCGAACGACAGGCTTGGCATGCTGCGCCCTTTGGACTGAGCCCAGTCTTTTACCTTGGCGATAAGACGGGGCAATACTTCCGCAGGGGTGGGAGGTGTTTCATCCAGGTATCGAATGCCGATGCCGCCCCCCAGGTCGAGATGATTGATCTCGATACCTTCCGCCGCGAGTTGGTCAAGCAGAGCCAGGACGCGATCCAGCGCATCAAAATATGGGCTGGCATCTGTCAGTTGCGAGCCGATATGGCAATCAATGCCGTGCACATTCAACCAGGGGTGCGCGTGCGCAAACTGATACACACGAGGCGCTGCGTTCATGGACACGCCAAACTTGTTTTCTTTCAAGCCGGTGGAAATATAGGGATGGGTTTTTGCGTCGACATCCGGGTTGACGCGCAGTGACACATTCGCCTTTCGCTGCATTTTTTCCGCAACCTGGCCAACGCGGGTCATTTCCGCCTCTGATTCCACGTTGAAACAACCCACACCTTGGCTCAAGGCATACTCAATTTCCTGGGTTGATTTTCCCACGCCGGCAAACACGGCTTTCTGTGGATTGCCGCCCGCAGCGATTACCCGTGCAAGTTCACCAGCAGAAACAATGTCAAAACCTGCGCCTTCCTGGGCCAGTGTTTTCAGGATATGAATATTGGAGTTGGCCTTGACCGCATAGCAGATGGTGACGTTGGCAAGACCTTCACAGGCACTGGCGTAAGCACGATAGGCTTCCTTGATGGCACTGGCTGAATACACATACAGCGGTGTGCCATAGGCTTGAGCCAAGCCGGACAAATCGGCTTTTTCAAATTGAAGTTCGCCGGTCATCCCGTCAAATTGCAAATGGGGGTTGAGGTCGCTTGGATTCACTGAATTGTTTTGCACGGTAAAATCTGCTCGAAATTGTAGGTTTAGCGGTTTTGCTGCTGTTCGGGCTTGTCATAGCCGGCGGGTTTGGGCATGGGCGGAGGCGGTTCAGGCAAATAAAGCGCGCCGCGCTGGCCGCAGGCATTCAGGCCCAGCGCAAACAGGGTGACAATGGCCAATGTTCTTAAAGGTGATTTTTTCATGACAGATACAGAATTCCAGGCGGTGGTGGATGCCACCTTGGTCCAAGTTGAAGAGTATATTGAATCCTTGGTCGATACGCTGGACCTTGATGCAGATTCAATGCGCTCAGGCAATGTATTAACCCTTGATTTTGAAGACAAAGGCAAGATGATTTTGAACAGCCAGGTGGCCAATCACGAGTTGTGGCTGGCGGCGAAGTCTGGCGGCTTTCACTATTTCCTCTCCAACGGCGAATGGGTCGACACACGCAGCAAAGTGCCATTCAAGACCCATTTCGTGGAATTGCTGACAGGCCAGCTCGGCATGGCCTGTCCTGCGCTCTAAAGAACAGCCAATTCAATTGCCAAACAGTCGCTCTATATCATCTTTCGGAGGGGGGCGAGGGCGTGCCGGGGCGGTGTTTGAGGTTGCATCGCCAGCGGCGGGGTTGTCGCTCACTGAGGGTTGACCCTCGCCTTTCAACATGCCGCCAAGGCCTTGCAGAAAGTTGAACAGGCTGTTGATGTCATCTCCGCCGCCGTCATTGATGCCAATTCGGGCAATGCCTGAGCCAGGCCGGTATTCGGTGTAGTAGTAATTTCCGTCAACAAAGTCGATTCCGGGGGGAACTGCCTGGGGTTTCTCTGGCAGGTCGGCCAGCGCCACCTTCATGTAGTCAATCCAGATGGGTAGGGCCAGGCCTCCACCTGTTTCCCGGGCCCCCAGATTGCGGGGCTGGTCGTAACCGACCCAGGCAATGGCGGCAATGTCGCTGTTGTAACCTGCAAACCAGGCGTCGTGGCTGTCGTTCGTGGTGCCTGTTTTCCCGACGATGTCACCACGATTCAAGACCTTGGCGCGTGTGGCGGTGCCACGTTCCACGACCTCCCGCAGCAGGCGTGTCGTCAGGAAAGCGTTGCGTGCGTCAATGACGCGGTTGCTCTCTTCACCCGCGACAGCAGGGCGTGCCCTGGCCACGATTCGGCCGCTGCCATCAGTGATTTTTTCGATCAGATACGGTTTGATGCGATAGCCCGAGTTGGCAAACACCGCGTAGGCGCTGGCCATTTGCAAGGGGTTTGTTGTGACCGCGCCCAATGCCATCGTGAGGTATGGCGGCACATTTGCAGCAGGGAAACCGAACTGCGTGGCCCAGCGCTGACCATATTGCGGGGTGATTCTTTGCAGCACTCGGATGGAGACCATATTCTTGGATTTGGCCAACCCGTCCTTGAGCAGCATGGGCCCGTCGTATTTGCCATCGTAGTTCTTTGGGCTCCAGTCTTTGCCGCCCGGTGTGTCGGCGGGCACGAAGATGGGTTCGTCCGCAACCAAGGTTGTGGGTGTGACGCCTTTTTCAAGAGCAGCCGAATACACGAATGGTTTGAAGGCTGAGCCTGGTTGGCGCGTGGCCTGTGTGACGTGGTTGAATTTGTTGCGTGAAAACTCGAAACCACCCGACAGGGCGCGAATTGCGCCGTCTCTGGGTGTAATGGCGATAAATGCCGCTTCCACTTCCGGCAACTGCGTCAGCATCAGTGGTTGGTCTTTGCGTTTCAGAATACGAACCACGGCACCGCGTTTGAGTCGTTTGTTGGCGGGGGCGCGTTCATTGAGCCAACTGAGGGCGGGTTTCAGACTGTCCCCGGTCAACCGGATGGGCTCACCAGCACCTTGAGACACAATGACTTCGGTTGGGCTGGCGGACAACACCACCGCACTTTGCAGGAAGCCGAAGTCGGTGTAGTCGCTGATGTTGTCGCCAATAACAACTTCTGCTTCTTTGGCATTGTTCGGTAATTCAATGTAGCCTTCCGGACCGCGGAAATACTGGCGCAATTCATAGTCCATTACGCTGTTGCGCAAGGCACGTTGGGCCGCACGCTGTTCTTTGGCGATCAGGGTGGTGGTGACGGTGATGCCTGATGTGTAGGCCTCTTCCCCGTACATTTCTACCGCAGCCTGTCGCGCCATTTCAGCTGCATAGTCTGCATTGATGGTGAGCCCGGTGGTGGCTTCGATGTCATCCCCGTTGGCTTTTCTGTTGCGGTAAACCAGTTCGGTTTTCAAGGCTTGCTCAAACTGTGTGTCATCCAGATAGTCCAAGTCATTCATGCGGCGAAGCACGTATTCCTGACGAATCTTGGCCCGGTTCGGGTTGACGATGGGATTGTAGGCAGAAGGCGCCTTGGGCAAGCCTGCCAACATGGCTGCTTCTGCGGCGTTGATGTCGCGCAGCGGCTTGCCGAAGTAAACCTGAGATGCAGCCTGGAAGCCGTAAGCACGCTGACCCAGGTAAATCTGGTTGATGTACAGCTCCAAAATTTCATCTTTGGTCAAGTTGCCTTCAATCTTGTAAGCAAGCAGCACTTCATACAGTTTTCGTGTCCAGGTTTTGTCCCGGGTCAGGAAAAAATTGCGTGCGACCTGCATGGTGATGGTACTGGCGCCCTGGGTTCGACCACCCGATGTCACGTTCGTGACCAATGCGCGAGCCACCCCCATGAAATCGATACCGCCGTGCTGGTAGAACCGATCATCTTCGGCTGCCAGAATGGCCTGCTGCATGACCAAGGGCACCTCGGTGATATCAACGGGGCGCCGTCTTTCTTCTCCGAATTCACCGATCAGCACGCCGTCGGTGGTCATCACCCGAAGAGGAACCTTGGGCCGGTAATCGGTCAGGGTATCGAGGTCGGGTAATTTCGGGAAAATCAGGGCCAGCGCAACACCGACCAGCAAGGCACCGGAGATGCCCAAGCCAATGAGCAAAGCCAGCACGGTGGCGATAAAGCCTTGAGGGTGTTGCTTGATGCGAGGTTTGTTTGAATTCACAGGGCGTTGGATGGAAACGGTGTTGGAGTAGGTGACATTGTAGCGTCCAACGCAGCCGAAATGACTCAAGTTGACCCGAGTGGTGATCCAGGCGATCTCCCCCTACTGGATGGACACTCCAATGAGGGTTAGCTGGATAGCCCGAATTCAATACTCTGAAGCTCTACCAGGCACAGAGTTCAATCATGAAATCAATCCGGAATATGTGGCTTAAATTGCAGAGAAGGGCGACTTACGCCTTGTCGATGTCGGTCAGTGGCGCCAGTTGTCGCTGGGTGTACGGAGAAGTCGACAGGCAGCGTAGTCTGTCATTCAAATCGATCCTGGCATCTGGCGGTCAAGAGTTGGCCGGCCTTCAGTCTCAGGATTCCCTGATCCCGTCGGCCCCCCTTGAGCAGGCGATCAAGGGGGCACTCGGCCATTTGCCGACAGGGGCTGTTCGCCCGCAGTTTCTGGTGTTCTCCGTTCCCTCCAAGCATGCCTACCTGGGGGAAATCAGCGTGCCGAAAGACGAGCGGGAAAGTCTGATTCGCTACCAGATCCAGGAATTAATGGAATTGGCGGCAGGTTCCTCTGAACGCGAAGCCGCATTTGATTGGCAACTGAAGGCCGAGCTGTCGGATGGACAGGTCAGCCTGGCTGTGGCGGGAATTGACCAAAGGCAGGTCGATGAAGTGCGCCAGGCGTGCCAGGCCTGCGGATTGCAATGCCTGGGTATTACGCTGGATTCGGTCGCTGCGATGAACGGCTACCTGCAGATGGTGCCTGCCGCATTGAAGCAGGTGGATATTCGTTTTTTGCTGCACGGTGAGCTTTCAAGAAACAGGGTAAGGCTTGGGGTTTTTTCTCAAGGGGTGCTGTTCAACGAAAGCTGGGAACACAGCGAAGAGGGTTTCTCGGTGGTGCAAGCCATTTCGGCATTGGAGAGGCTGGTTTCAACCTGGACAAGGGACGGTGTGCCGGATGAAACAGCCTCGGTGAGGCTGATTCTGGGTGGTGAGTTGATGTACGCCAAGGGGTGCGAACTGACCGCCAAGCGAAGCCAGGTTTTGTCGCCGCGCTTGATGGATATTCCACCGCGCAAGGAGCTTCAAAGCCGCTGGCACGATGATGTGGTGCCTTTCGGTGCATTGGAGGCCATGCCATGCGAGTAATACTTTTCAATCTGTTTCCCTACCGTGCTGACCGCGAGAACAAAAACAGGCGCCGCGTTGTCCTTGAGTTGGCTGGAGGAATACTGGCAGGTTTGCTGGTTTGCAATGCGATAGGCAGTGAGTTTGCTGACCGAGTGGCCAAGAAAAGCCAGTTTATGAGCAATCTCGCGGCGATGGAGGCCGAGATGGCCGAACGGGTGAATGTGGTTCAGGCCAAGAAAGACCGTGTAACCGTGCTGAAGCGGCAAGTGAATGCACTGAAAACGGTTCAAGCGGAATCCCTGTTGGCCAGCCAGTGGGTTTCATTTCTGGATGCCACGGTGCCTTCCAGTGTGTCGATGACGCGCCTTTATGTCGTGAAGGGCGTACTGCATGTCAATGGTTTCACCAACACAGTGTCGAGCCTGGCTGGTTGGGTGGATGACATGGAGGCCGGCAATATGCTGTTCAAGTCGGTGGATCTGGTGACTTTGATCGCGCCACGTGACGATGCAGAAGGTGCAACCACACCGCGCCATGTTTTTGAAATTCGCGCCCAGTTGCGGGAGGCCAGTCATGAGTCTCGATAACGGGAGTGTCAATGAAGCAGTTGACCACCTGCTTGAACTTGGTGTGGCCAAGCGCATCTTGCTGATATTGGCCATTTGGCTTGCACTGGCGATCGGGGCGTTTTTGTTGTTCTGGCAGGACGACCTGGAACAGGCTCGGCAGGCCGAGACTGAAATCCAGACTTCCCTGACACAACTGAAGGCGCAGTCGCAGTTGCTGCTTGAACAACCCGCGATTGAGCTGGAACTGGCCGAGCTTGAACTGCTTTTACCCGAGTTGAAGAAAACACTGCCTTCAGAGCGGGAATTGGCTTCCCTGCTGGGTCGTATTAACGAAATGATCCTGGAGAACACCCTCCGCCTGGCTGAGTTCACACCCCAGCAGCACCAGGACCTGGAGGTGATGCGCCGGGTGCCAATCAAGCTGACAGTGCGTGGTGAGGGCGCTTCGATTGCCAAACTGCCCAATCACATTGCCAGCCTGAGTCGGCAGGTGACCATGAAGGAATTTGAAATGTCGCTGATTCCAGAGAGCGGCGTGTGGCAGCTCAGTGGCGAGCTGAATGCCTTCGCTCAGCCGGTTGCCGGTCCGGCTGGTACACCGCTGAAACTGGAGGCTACGCAATGATTTCATTTCTGTTTTCCCTTCTGCTGGTGCCATTCTTGCCCGAGCTGGCCAACCCCGCTGACCAGCATTCTGATGACTTGAGCCTGCTTGCGCAGCGAATTCGCCAGAGTCAGGAAATCTTACCAGCCCCACCGATGGATCTGGTTCAGGCCCAGGTTGACAATGAGCGTGACCTGCCCGTGATCACTGGCCGATTGTTTGACTGGTCTGAGACCCAGCGCAATGCAAAAGGTGGGGTCCAGACGGCCAACGATTTGCCGGTGGAAACGCTTCGCTTGACTGGGATGATCGAATCGGCCGGGCAGCGCGTGGCCATTCTGAACGACGGGCAACAAGATCATGTGGTGGCAGTTGGAAGCTATGTGCTGAATACGTACAAGGTGATTTCATTTGGAGCCAATCGAGTGGTGTTGATGCCGCTTGATGGGCTGGCGGGGGGCAAACCCCTGGAGTTGAACTTGATGCCTGGCACTTTGCCTGGGGGACTTTGATGAATATTCAAACGAAAAGAAATGGTGATTTTCACCTGATCCGGCAAGGTGTATTGGGTTGCGTTCTTGGACTGGCCTTTGGCTCTGCCGGTGCGCTGACCATTGTAGACGCCAAGGTTGAGGAGCGGGATGACCGCACTGAAGTCACGCTGGAATTCGATGCGCCAATGGACAGCAAGGTGGGTTTGTTCCGCATGGCCAACCCAGCACGCCAGGTGGTGGATTTTTCTGCCGTGCTCGACAACCCGGCCTTGCCCGTGAAGTTCTCGGGAACCAGCCGCATCAAGCAGGGACAGCTTATTTCTGCCCAGGGCCGAAGCCGTTTGGTGTTTGAAATGGCCCAAAGTTATGAGGTTCAAACCAGCCAGTCCGAGCGTTCCGTGCGCCTTGTTTTCTCGGGTCCCCGACCCTTTGTGCCCGGTGGCGGGCAGGCTGCTGTGTTGTCTGAAAAAAGTGAGCTAAAAAACACTGTGCAGGCAGTTCTTGGAAAACCGGTGGTCATTCAGGAAGGGCCGCAGGTCAGTACCTGGAGCCTGTCTGAACAGAATGGCAAGTCTTTGCTGAGAATCGAGTTCGACCGAAGCAGCATTCAGGCCGATGCCACGTTGAACAACGACAAATTGCGGCTTCGATTCGCCAATGCCCAGGTAAAACCGGGTGTACCTGCGAAGCTGAATAGCACGCCAGCGGCCTTGGTGGATGGTTTGAAATTGACACCCGGGGATCAGGCTCTGTTGGTAGACATGACGCTAAAAAAATCCATCCATGTCATCCGCCAGCTCGACAAAGTGGTTGAAGTGGAGTTTACTCCCCTCGAGAAAACCGCTGGTTTGACCAAGCCTGAGGTTTCAAAGCCGCTGAGTCCAAGCCAAAGCGTGGCGTCACGATATTCGGGTCGACCTATTACACTGGATTTCAAGGATGCGGACATTCGCACGGTGATGCAGGTATTTGCCGACTTCACGAAGATGAACCTTGTGTTGAGTGATTCCATTCAAGGGAAAGTCACGGTGTTCTTGAAGGATGTGCCTTGGGACCAGGCGCTCGACATTGTGATGCGCTCCCAGGGGTTGGTTTCAAGCCAGTCGGGCAATGTGTTGCTGGTTTCAACACCTGAAAATGTCAGTAACGACCGGTTTCAGGCCGCCAATACCCGTGCCCAGGATGACATGGAGCCTCTGGTCTCCAAGGTGTTTCAGATCAGTTATCAGAAAACCGCTGAACTGGTCCAGATGATCAAGGGAGAGGATTCAAAGCTTTTGTCATCTCGCGGTACGCTAATTTCTGATGAACGAACCAGCCAGATTTTCGTGCAGGACACGCCCACACGAATGGACCGAATCAGTTCGATTGTGTCGGGTCTGGACAAGCCGGTGAAGCAGGTCATGATTGAGGCGCGCGTGGTGTTGGCCGACACGTCCGTGTCCAAGGAACTGGGTGTGAATGTTCGCGCGGCTTCCTCCCGCGCAGACGCATTCTTTGACATTGGCGACCAGTTTGGCAGTGGCAATTTCGTGGACACTGGTTCATCCGCGTCGACCAACTTGGCTTATACCCTGTTCAATGCCAATTCCACCCGGTTGATCAACCTGCAATTGCGTGCGCTTGAAACCAGTAACAAGATCCGTACTGTGTCGAATCCTCGGGTGATTACTTCAAACAAGGAACCGGCTCTCATTGAGCAGGGTACGGAGATTCCGTATCAAATTGCCACCAGCAGCGGTGCCACGGCCATTGAGTTCAAGGAGGCCAACCTGAAACTGGCTGTGACCCCCCAAATTGCACCCGACGGCACTGTGTTGCTCGATGTCGATGTGGCCAAGGACTCACTGGGTATAACCACCGCCAATGGCCCCGCAATTGACACACGCCGGGTGAAGACCAAGGTGCTGGTGGCAGACGGCGGCACGGTGGTGTTGGGCGGAATTTTTGAAGAGGACGACAACGTGCTGCGAGAGAAAACCCCGTTTCTCGGCGATATTCCCGGATTGGGTGTTCTTTTCCGTGGAAAGACGGACACCAAGCGCCGCGCTGAACTGTTAATCTTTTTGACGCCGGTGGTGCTCGCAGACCAGTGAGACATGCTTTACCGTACAATGATCTGATTGTTTACAACGATTGAATGAAGTGTCCAATCAATGCATTGTGCTGGTGGGCATGATGGGTGCCGGCAAAAGCACTGTCGGCAAGGCCTTGGCCAAGCATCTGTCCTGGGATTTCACTGACACCGATCACCTGATCGAGCAGCAAACAGGGGTCAGTATTCCCGTCATTTTCGAAATTGAAGGCGAAGCCGGTTTTCGTCGACGCGAGTCGATGGCGCTGGCTGGTTTTGTTGGCAAGGAACGCCAAGTCATCGCCACCGGCGGTGGCATCGTGCTGGCCGAGGAAAACCGCGACGTCCTCAAGCAGATTGGTTCGGTCATTTACCTGAGCGCCTCCGCTTCCGAGCTTTACCAGCGCACCCGGATGGACAAAAACCGGCCTCTGCTGCAAGGCCCCAACCCCCGAAGAAAAATTGAAGAATTGCTGGCCGCACGCTTGCCCTTGTACAAGGAGTGCGCGAGTGTGATCATAGAAACCGGGCGCCAGCCAGTGTACCAAATAGTCAACAAGATCAGCGTGGCGTTGAAGCTGGATCAAAAAACTGAAAGCAGTGTGCAAAAGGCAGTGGGAACAGAATGAATCGATACACATTGGAAGTTGATTTGGGCGATCGCAGCTACCCGATTCACATTGGTGAAGGGCTGTTGGGGCAGGCTGACTTGTTCAAACCCCATGTGGCGGGCAAAGTGGCCATGATCTGCACCAACACCACGGTTGGGCCCCTGTATGCAGACCGCTTGAAAACCAGTTTGCTGGATGCGGGTGCGAAATCAGTATTCACCGTCAGCCTGCCTGATGGTGAGGAATACAAGGACTGGCCTAACCTGCAGTTGGTGTTTGATGCCTTGCTGCAAAATCACTGCGACCGCAAAACCGTACTGGTGGCGCTGGGTGGTGGCGTGGTAGGCGACATGGGTGGGTTTGCCGCATCCGCTTTCATGCGGGGCATCCCCTTCATACAGGTGCCAACCACCTTGCTGAGCCAGGTGGACAGTTCCGTGGGCGGTAAAACCGGCATCAACCACCCCTTGGGCAAAAACATGATTGGGGCGTTTTATCAGCCCCAGATGGTGGTGACCGATATTTCCACCCTGAATACCTTGCCCGACCGCGAGCTCAGTTGCGGCTTGGCGGAAATCATCAAGCACGGCGCGATTGCCGACACGGCGTACCTGGACCTGGTTGAGCAGAATATGCCTGCCTTGCTGCGCCGCGACCCGGAATTGTTGGCCCTGGTGGTCAAGCGTTCCTGTGAAATCAAGGCAGATGTGGTGTCCAAAGATGAACGCGAAGGCGGCATTCGGGCCATTCTGAATTTCGGTCACACCTTTGGCCACGCCATTGAAGCGGGCATGGGCTATGGGCAGTGGTACCACGGTGAGGCGGTGGGTTGCGGCATGGTGATTGCCGCAGAATTGTGTCGTCGCATGGGGCGTTTGAGTGAAGATGAGACCAATCGCCTGAAAAAAGTCGTGGTCGATGCCCGTTTGCCCGCCATTCCGCCACGCCTGGGTGTTGACACCTTCATGTCGCTGATGGCGCATGACAAGAAAGCCGATTCTGGCTCAATCAAGTATGTGTTGCTCAATGGTTTGGGTGCGGCATCCACCTCGCCGGCCGATGAAGACCTGGTGCGGCAAACGCTTCTGGAAATGGGGGCAGGGGACTGACCGTGCGAAACTTCGAACTCAGCCTGGCGCCCTATGCGGTCAGCTCTGCCAATACGCGTGGCAGGCTTCACCCGGAAACAAGTCCTGAAGGGCGCACTGAGTTTGAACGAGACCGCGACCGCATTATTCACAGTGCGGCCTTTCGTCGCCTGGAATATAAAACACAGGTGTTTGTGAATACGGAAGGCGATTTGTACCGCACCCGTCTGACCCACAGCCTGGAAGTTGCGCAAATTGCCCGCAGTATTTCACGCAACCTGGGGCTCAATGAAGAGTTGACCGAGGCTGTGGCGCTTGCCCATGATTTGGGTCACACGCCTTTTGGCCATGCAGGCCAAGACGCATTGAATGAATGCATGTCGCCGCATGGTGGTTTCGAGCACAACCTGCAAAGCTTGCGCGTGGTGGACGAACTGGAAGAAAAATATGCGTCCTTCAACGGTTTGAATCTGTGTTTTGAAACCCGAGAAAGCATTCTCAAGCATTGCTCCCGCCCCAACGCTGAAAAGCTGGGCGAGGTGGCAGACCGGTTTCTGAGCAATCGCCGCCCGGTGCTGGAAGCCCAGGTCACCAATCTGGCCGATGAAATTGCCTACAACAACCACGACATTGACGATGGCTTGCGCTCGGGGTTGATCACGCTCGAACAGGCTGCCGAGGTCCCCCTGTTCAAATTGCACCTGGACCGGGTGAAGGCACGCCACCCCAACCTGGATGGGCGCAGGCTGATCCACGAGGTGGTGCGGGGCATCATCAATGCGCTTGTTCAGGATTTGTTGCATGAATCCGAGCGTCGCATCGCGCTGTTCAAGCCAACCAGCGTAGCTGATGTGCAACTGGCTGATAAATTGATTGGCTTCAGCTCTGAAATGGCCGAATTGAACCACGCACTGAAAGTCTTTTTGCGCAAAGATCTTTACCAGCATTACCAAGTGCTACGTGCCACCTTGAAGGCGCGCCGGGTGGTGCAGGAGTTGTTCCAGATTTTCATGGAAGACCCGCGCTTGTTGCCACCTCAGTTTTTCCGCCGTTCCGAACTGGATGTGCCCCGTGCCATTGCGGATTACATTGCCGGCATGACAGACCGCTACGCGATGAAGGAACATCAGCGTCTCACCGTGCCTGGCCTGCAGTCCTGAGTCGTTGATATGGCGCGCCAGGCCCGCTTGTTCATTCCCGATTGCCCCATGGTGCTTGAGCTGCAAGGTGTGGCTGGTCAGGACGTGTTCAAAACCCGGGAAGCCTTTTCGATTTTTCACCACCAGTTGCCCTTGAGTGCGGCAGACGAAAGCATCGGGCTGCATGCCTATTGCATGGTGCCTGCTCGAGCATTGCTCCTGGTGTCGTCGCCCCAGGCGCAAAATGTGGGGCGCTTTGTCCAGAATTTGAATCGCCATTTTTCCCCGGCAGTTCGCCAACTTCAGTCTGTGCCATCCAGCGCATTGTGGGAGCCTCGTTTCAAGTCGACTGTGGTTCAACCTGGCCTGCGAAGTCTAAAAGCGTGCCTGTTTGTCGAGCAGTTGGCCGCCCGTGCCACGGGTGCCCCAGACCTGGCCACGTACCCGTGGAGCAGTTTTGCGGCCCACGCCGGCGTGGTCAACGAGGCTTGGCTGGTTGATTTGCCTGTGTATTGGCAATTGGGCAACACACCCTTCGAACGCCAAAGCCGGTACCGTGAGTTCAGTGAACAGGGTTTGGGTGATCGCGATGGTGCAGGGCTTGCTCACAGCCTTCAAACAGGCTGGTTGTGGGCTGATGACGAGTTTTGTGTTCAAATTCAGGATGTTGCAAACAGGCCTGTTCGGCCGAGGCCACGCGGACGTCCTTTAAAAGCCACGGACAGCACCGAGTAGGTGCAAAAAGAAGCCCCTGATTTTCTGTATGTCCCCATTTTTATTCCCTTGAAATTGGTATAGGTGGAAAAATAGGGTCAGACCCCTTTTAATTTTACTTGAGAATCTTGGTGCCCTGCAGTAAAGTAACCAACGTACTGAAATCAGGGGCTTTTCCATGCAACAAGACATTAGAAAGATTGCCGAAGAAAAAGGCATGTACTCCGCCAGCAACGAACACGACGCCTGTGGCGTTGGCTTCGTGGCGCACATCAAGGGCAAACGCACGCATGACATCATTGCAAGCGGCCTGAAAATTCTGGAAAACCTCGACCACCGGGGCGCCGTGGGTGCTGACCCACTGATGGGCGACGGTGCTGGTATCCTGATTCAAATTCCTGACGCCTTCTTCCGCGAAGAAATGGCCAAGCAGGGCGTGAACCTGCCACCCGCCGGTGAGTACGGCGTGGGTATGTTGTTCCTGCCCAAGGAAACTGCATCACGTATTGCCTGTGAACAGGAAATCGAGCGTGCGGTGAAAGCCGAAGGCCAGGTGCTGTTGGGCTGGCGCGATGTGCCGGTGAATGCCGACATGCCAATGAGCCCCACCGTGCGTTTGAAAGAACCCGTGATTCGTCAGGTTTTTGTTGGCCGTGGCCGCGACATCATGGTGACCGACGCGCTGGAACGCAAACTGTACGTGATCCGCAAACGCGCCGTGCACGCCATCAAGAACCTGAACCTGGCGCACGGTACTGAGTATTTCAGCCCCTCAATGAGCGCCCGTACTATTGTGTACAAAGGCCTGTTGCTGGCCAACCAGGTTGGCGAATACTACCTTGATTTGAAAGACCCACGTTGTGTGTCAGCCTTGGCACTGGTTCACCAGCGCTTCTCCACCAACACATTCCCTGAGTGGCCACTGGCTCACCCGTATCGCATGTTGGCCCACAACGGTGAAATCAACACCGTGAAGGGCAACTTCAACTGGATGCGCGCACGTGAAGGCGTGATGAAAAGCGCCGTGTTGGGCGACGACCTGCAAAAGCTGTATCCGCTGATTTTCGAAGGCCAGTCTGACACCGCGTGTTTCGACAACTGCCTGGAACTGCTGGTGATGGCCGGCTACCCAATTGCCCAAGCCATGATGATGATGGTGCCCGAGGCATGGGAACAGCACACCCTGATGGACGACAACCGTCGCGCCTTCTACGAATACCACGCTGCCATGATGGAACCCTGGGACGGCCCCGCCGCCATGGCGTTTACTGACGGCAAGCAGATTGGTGCCACACTGGACCGCAACGGCCTGCGCCCAGCACGTTACATCGTGACGGAAGATGATTTGGTCGTGATGGCGTCGGAATCCGGCACCCTGTCGATTCCTGAAAGCAAGATCGTGAAGAAGTGGCGCCTGCAGCCTGGCAAGATGTTCCTGATCGACATGGAAGCCGGCCGCATCATTAACGACGATGAGTTGAAGAACCAACTGAGCGCCGCCAAGCCTTACAAGCAGTGGATTGACACCATCCGCGTCAAGCTCGACGAAGTGGAAGGCCAACCCGAGCCGATCGAACCGAACGAAACCTTGCTGGATCGTCAGCAGGCTTTCGGTTACACACAGGAAGACCTGAAGTTCCTGATGGCCCCCATGCTGCAAAGCGGTGAAGAGGCCACGGGTTCAATGGGCAACGACAGCCCCTTGGCGGTTATGTCCAACAAGCTCAAGCCGCTGTACAACTACTTCAAGCAGTTGTTCGCACAGGTGACCAACCCACCGATCGACCCGATCCGTGAAAACCTGGTCATGAGCTTGAATAGCTTCATCGGACCCAAGCCCAACCTGCTGGACCTGAACAACATCAACCCACCCATGCGTCTTGAGGTATCCCAGCCTGTGCTGACCTCCAAGGACATGGCGAAAATCCGCAACATTGAACAATTCACCGGCGGCAAGTTCACCAGCCATGAATTGAACATTTGCTACCCAGTGGCCTGGGGCAAGGAAGGCATTGAAGCGCGTATCGCTTCCCTGTGTGCTGAAGCCCGCGATGCAGTCAAGAACGGCGCCAACATCCTGATCATCACTGACCGCATGATGAGCCGCGACAACGTGGCCATTCCTGCACTGTTGGCTGTGTCTGCCATTCACCAGCACCTGGTGAAAGTGGGCCTGCGCACCAGCACCGGTTTGGTGGTTGAGACAGGTTCAGCCCGTGAAACCCACCACTTCGCCTTGCTGGCCGGTTACGGTGCAGAAGCTGTGCACCCCTACCTGGCCATGGAAACCATTGCCGACATGGCCAAAGGCCTGCCAGGTGACTTGGGTCCTGAAAAGGCGGTGTACAACTACATCAAGGCGGTTGGAAAGGGCTTGATGAAAGTAATGTCCAAGATGGGCATTTCCACTTATATGAGCTACACCGGCGCGCAAATTTTCGAAGCCGTTGGTTTGAACCAGACTTTTGTCGATGGCTACTTTGCCGGTACCCCCACCAAGGTGGAAGGCATCGGTGTTTTCGAAGTGGCTGAGGAAGCCATTCGCATTCACCAGGCCGCTTTCAGCCCAGACCCCGTGCTGGCTGGCGCCCTGGATGCGGGCGGTGAATACGCATGGCGTACCCGTGGTGAAGAACACATGTGGACACCCGATGCCATTGCAAAATTGCAGCACGCCACACGTTCCGGCACCTACAACACCTACAAGGAATACGCGCAGATCATCAACGATCAAAGCAAGCGCCACATGACCTTGCGTGGTTTGTTCGAGTTCAAGATCGACCCCTCAAAAGTCATTCCAATCGAGGAAGTGGAAGCCGCTGAAGAAATCGTCAAGCGCTTTGCAACCGGTGCCATGTCACTGGGTTCGATTTCTACAGAAGCCCACTCCACATTGGCTGTGGCCATGAACCGCATCGGTGGCAAGAGCAACACCGGTGAAGGTGGTGAAGACGAGAAGCGTTACAGCGCTGAACTGCGCGCAGGCCTGGCCAAGTTTGGTCCCGGTCAGGGTCTGATTCAGGACGGCGAAACCCTGAAGAGCTTCCTGGGTGACGTGGTGGTTGCAGACTTCCCCTTGAAGAAAGGCGATTCCTTGCGCTCACGCATCAAGCAGGTGGCTTCGGGCCGTTTCGGCGTCACCGCTGAATACCTGACTTCTGCCGATCAGATCCAGATCAAGATGGCCCAAGGTGCAAAGCCAGGCGAGGGTGGTCAGTTGCCCGGTGGCAAGGTGTCCGATTACATCGGCAAGTTGCGTTATTCCGTGCCTGGCGTGGGCCTGATTTCTCCACCCCCGCACCACGACATTTATTCCATTGAGGATTTGGCCCAGCTGATTCACGACCTGAAAAACGTGAATGCGCAAGCTTCCATTTCCGTGAAGCTGGTGTCTGAAGTCGGCGTGGGTACCATTGCAGCAGGTGTGTCCAAGGCCAAGGCCGACCACCTGGTGATCGCTGGTCAAGACGGCGGTACGGGTGCATCGCCCGTGTCATCGATCAAGCACGCAGGTACCAACTGGGAACTGGGCTTGGCTGAAACACAGCAAACCCTGGTGTTGAACGGCTTGCGTGGCCGCATTCGCGTGCAGGTTGATGGTCAGATGAAGACCGGCCGCGACGTGGTGATTGGTGCCATGCTGGGTGCAGATGAATTCGGCTTTGCCACAGCACCGCTGGTGGTTGAAGGCTGCATCATGATGCGCAAGTGCCATTTGAATACCTGCCCAGTGGGCGTTGCCACACAAAACCCCGAACTTCGCAAGAAGGTCACTGGTAAGCCCGAGCACGTGGTCAACTACTTCTTCTTTGTGGCCAATGAAGTTCGCGAAATCATGGCGCAGTTGGGCATTCGCAAGTTTGATGAGCTGATTGGCCGCGCCAACTTGCTGGACATGAAGAAAGGCATTTCACACTGGAAAGCCAAGGGCCTGGATTTCAGCCGCTTGCTGTGGGTACCGGAAGGCACCAACGAGCCTTTGCTGCACACCGGCACGCAAGACCACGGCCTGGACAAGGCACTGGACCAGAAGTTGATCCAGTTGGCCAAGCCCGCATTGGACAAAGGCGAGCGTGTTTCCTTCATCACCCCGATCAAGAACGTGAACCGTACAGCGGGTGCGATGTTGTCAGGTGAAGTGGCCAAGAAATACGGCCATGCTGGTTTGCCAGACGACACAATCCACATTCAGTTCACAGGCACTGCGGGTCAATCGTTCGGCGCCTTCCTGGCACATGGTGTAACAGCTGACCTGGTGGGCGAAGGTAACGACTACGTGGGCAAGGGCTTGAGTGGCGGTCGCATCATCGTGCGCCCCACCAATGACTTCCGCGGTTTGTCTGCAGAAAACATGATTGTCGGTAACACCGTGCTTTACGGTGCCATAGCAGGTGAGGCATTCCTGAGCGGCGTGGCCGGCGAACGTTTCGCCGTACGTAACTCTGGTGCAGCCGCTGTGATTGAAGGCACTGGCGACCACGGTTGCGAATACATGACCGGCGGTACTGTGGTTGTGCTGGGTGAAACCGGCCGCAATTTCGCAGCTGGCATGAGCGGTGGTATGGCTTATGTGTATGACATCGACGGCCTGTTTGCCAAGCGTTGCAACATGGCCCAGGTTGAACTGGAAGGTGTGGTCACGGCTACCGAGCAGGAAGCCTTGGGCAATCGCGAAATCTGGCACAGCCCGGCCCGTGGCGCCGATCGTCAGCCTGACGAAGTGATTCTGAAAGGTTTGATCGAACGCCATGCCCGTTACACCGGCAGCGAGCGCGCCAAGACCATCCTGGAAAACTGGGGCACCGAGCGCAAGAAATTCGTGAAAGTATTCCCAACAGAATACCGTCGCGCCTTGAAAGAACTGCATGCGGCCGCGCAGGTTAAACCTGCAGTGGCAGCTTGAGAACCAACCTGTTAATGAGGATTTGAAAAATGGGAAAGGTCACAGGATTTATGGAGTTTGAACGTTTGAAGGAAGCCAGCGAGGCTCCAGAAAAACGCGTCAAGCACTACAAAGAATTTGTTATTACGCTGAACGACGACGAAGCCAAGATTCAGGGTGCACGTTGTATGGATTGCGGCATTCCGTTTTGCAACAACGGTTGCCCAGTCAACAACATCATCCCCGACTTCAATGATCTGGTTTACAAGCAAGACTGGAAGGCTGCGCTGCATACCCTGCACAGCACCAACAACTTCCCCGAGTTCACGGGCCGCATTTGCCCTGCACCTTGTGAGGCGGCTTGTACTCTAGGCATTCACGAACTGCCAGTCGGTATCAAGAGCATTGAGCACGCGATCATCGACAAGGGCTGGGAAAACAACTGGGTAGTACCCCAAGTTCCTGCCCAGAAAACCGGCAAGAAAGTGGCTGTAGTGGGCTCTGGCCCCGCAGGCATGGCCGCAGCCCAGCAGTTGGCCCGAGTGGGTCACGATGTGACGCTGTTCGAGAAGAACGACCGCATTGGTGGTTTGCTGCGCTATGGCATTCCCGACTTCAAGATGGAAAAAATCCACATTGACCGTCGTGTTGAACAAATGCAGGCCGAAGGCGTGACCTTCAAAACCGGCGTGTTCGTGGGTGAAAAGCTGGCTGAAGGCGGCATCACCAACCTGGCCAAGCAAACCATTACCCCCAAAGAATTGATGGCGCAGTTTGATGCTGTCATTTTGACCGGTGGTTCAGAAGTGCCCCGCGACTTGCCCATTCCTGGACGCCAGTTGAAGGGTGTGCACTTCGCGATGGAATTCCTGCCATTGCAAAACCGCGTGAATGCGGGTGACAAGTTGAAAGACCAGATCATGGCCACGAAGAAAAGCGTGCTCGTGATTGGCGGTGGCGACACCGGCTCCGATTGCGTGGGTACATCCAACCGCCATGGTGCCAAGCAGGTTACTCAAATTGAATTGATGCCCCAGCCACCCGAAGAAGAAAACAAGCCTTTGGTCTGGCCCTACTGGCCCATGAAAATGCGCACTTCCTCTTCTCATGAAGAAGGCGTGGCACGTGACTGGGCTGTGACCACCAAAGAATTCATCGACGATGGCAAGGGCAATGTCAAAGCAGCCAAGTGCGCCAAGGTAGAGTGGGTAAAAGATGAAGCCACGGGACAAATGAAAATGCAGGAAATCGCAGGTTCAGAATTCATGGTTGAGGCTGACCTGGTGTTGTTTGCCATGGGTTTCACCAACCCCGCGAAAAGCATTCTGGATGCCTTCGGTGTCGAGAAAGACAACCGTGGAAATGCCAAGGCCACAACAGATGGTGATGGTTGCTACCGCACAAACATCGACAAGGTGTTTGCTGCCGGCGACATGCGCCGTGGCCAGTCACTGGTAGTGTGGGCCATTCGCGAAGGCCGCCAGGCTGCCCGCGAAGTGGACGAGTTCCTGATGGGAGCCACCGTACTGCCACGCTGATTATTCAGTGGTGTAGTGATAAAAAAAGGGATGCCTTGGCATCCCTTTTTTTATACCAGAGCCAAGCCCGAGACTTCGGGAGGCTTAAACACTACTGGCTTGCTGCGTCACCATGGATTGCGGGTTTTTGGCATCGTCTTTCGTGCTTTCGATCATCGCCTGAATTGCAGAAGCAGAATAGGGACCCGAACCGCCCCCGCATCCGCCTCCCTGATTTTCTTGGCCGGATTTGTCACTGCCGCCACAGGGACTTTGCGCTTGCATAGCGGATCCACTACCGCAGCCACCGCCTTGTCCAGCCTGTTGGGCTGGTTGCTGCGCTGCTTGTTCGGCACCAATTGCTGGACATGACATAGACTTCTCCTTTCACAATTTTGATTAACCCCCACCCCATGTAAAAAACACGGTGTCTGCAAATTGAGTAAGTAATTTCCAGTCTTGGTTCCATAAAAACCCCCTGCCGCATGGTGCTTGGGTTAGAAACGGGTCTGCTTGAACTTGAGGGGCGTTCAGTGGCTGTTCAAGGGCCGTTTGGTTGGGGTCGTCCAACGCCATTCCATATTTTCCTTGTCAGGTCACACAAATAAAAAAGGGAAGCCTGAGCCTCCCTTTTTTCCGGTGTGCAGCTTCAGAACCCGCTGCGGGCGTACTGGTAGTCAGAGTCGTAAGCATAGTTGCCGGAGGACGAGTTGCCGGGCGCTGAGTCAGTGAACCACGAGTTGTCAAAGAATGAGGTGTTCGGCTCCGCGTCGCTGGGTTGCTGATCAGTAGAGGCAAAAGCATAGTCGTAATCGTATGCATACTGACCTGTACCCTGCTGACCTTCCGCCTCCTCGGTGTTTTGAAAGTCAAATGCTGACCTTTCAAAGACAGGATCGTTTCCAAAAGTGGAACCGCCACTTCCATAATTACCGTGTTGTCCGGTTGGCGGAACCATTGATACACCACTGAATGCACTACATCCCATGATCTTCTCCTTGACTGAATTTTCATGAACACAAACCGCAGAAAAACCACGGTCTCTAAAAATTGAGTAGGGGATGAGCAGGCAGGGTTCCTAAAAAGGTCGCAACAACAAGGCTAAATGCTGCAGGTGGCTCAAGTGTGCAGAATCAGTTTCTGCACACACAACACAACTACCCCACCGGTGCCGATTGCGAGTGTGACCAGGCCAACGGACAATCACTTTGATTTGATTTGCGCGGGCGGTTCAATCGTGCTTATTTCACTCGGGCACATGGTGACATGCGGGAATGGAATTTCAATACCAACCCTGTCGAATGCAGCCTTGATGCGTTTGTTGTATTCGCGGCGCACCCCCCACTGTTCACCTGGTTGGGTTTTAAATCGCACCCGCACAATCACAGCTGAATCGGCCAGTTCCTGTACGCCAAATGTGGTCATGGGTTCCGTGATTTTCGATGCCCAATCCGCATCTTCTGCCAGCTCAGTGCCGACCTTTTGCATCACTTGAATGGATGCATCCACGTCTTCCTTGTAGGCGATCCCGACATCGACCACAGCATAGGCAAAATCCATTGTGGAGTTGGTGACCGAATTGATCTGACCGTTGGGCACAAAATGAACATTCCCATGTGCATCGCGCAAGCGCACGTAGCGCAGGGTAACGTTTTCCACGGTGCCTGATTTTCCGCCCACCTCGATGATGTCGCCTGCCCGGATCTGGTTTTCCAGCAATAGCACAATGCCTGTGAAGTAGTCTTTCACCAAGCTTTGTGCGCCAAAGCCTACAGCCAGGCCAACCACGCCGGCGGCAGCCAGCACGGGGGCAATCGAGATACCGATGGTGCCCAGTGCAATTAGTGCGCCCAGCAACAGAATCACCACATTGGCCACGTACTTCAGCACGCGCGTTAGTGTTTCGACGCGTTTCTGGTCGTCCAGGGTTTTGCTGCGGGCTTGCATTCTTGCGCCAACACGTTGAATCGCGGCCTTGACCAGTCGCAGCACAAATAGCGCCACCACGATGACCAAAATGAATTTTGCGGCTTGAAGACCAAGCTCCAGCAATTTCGCTGGCTCAATGTATTTGAATAGGGTTTCGAATTGTTCGTTCATGGTGCTCCCACTGCTTGAAAGAACTCCCTATTGTACACGAGCACTTTTTAGGCCCGTTTTCAGGCTTTTTAACCTGCTTTTTCGTCGTTGTAGAAGCGGGCCAAAAATTGCCCCGTGTGGCTGGCCGGGTTGTTGGCAATGTCCCGTGGCGTGCCTTCGGCGATCAATTGCCCGCCGTTGTCGCCACCTTCCGGCCCCATGTCGAGCACCCAGTCCGCACACTTGATTACATCCAGGTTGTGCTCAATCACCAGCACGGTGTTACCTTGCTCAACAAGTGGGTTCAACACTTTCAGCAACATGGCAATGTCGTGGAAATGCAGGCCGGTGGTGGGTTCGTCCAGAATATAAAGGGTTTTGCCGGTGTCGCGTTTTGACAGTTCCAACGACAGTTTCACCCGCTGTGCTTCACCGCCAGAAAGCGTGGTGGCCGACTGCCCCAAGCGAATGTAACCCAAACCCACGTCAATCAGGGTTTGAAGTTTGCGTGCAATATTGGGCAAAGCTGAGAACACCTCGAGCGCCTGTTCAACCGTCAGTTCCAGTACTTCGGCAATGCTTTTTCCACGGTACTGGATTTCCAGTGTTTCCCGGTTGTAACGCTTGCCGTGGCACACATCGCAGGGCACGTACAAGTCAGGCAAAAAGTGCATTTCCACTTTCACCACACCATCGCCCTGGCAGGCCTCACAGCGACCACCTTTCACATTGAAAGAGAAGCGGCCCACGTCATAACCCCGTTCGCGCGCAGCGGGTACGCCGGCAAACAGTTCACGAATGGGTGTGAACAGGCCGGTATAGGTGGCTGGGTTGCTGCGGGGTGTTCGCCCAATCGGGCTTTGGTCCACGGCAATCACCTTGTCAAAGTGGTCCAGGCCCATGATGTGGCTGTGTGGTGCACCTTCGGAATGGGCGCGGTTCAACTGGTGTGCCGCTTCAGCCAGCAAGGTGTCGTTGATCAGCGTGGATTTGCCTGACCCGGATACACCGGTGACGCAGACAAACAAGCCTACCGGAATGCTCGCAGTAACATCTTTCAGATTGTTGCCCGTGGCGTTGTGAATGGTCAGCATGCGCGCGGGGTCGGGTTTGCGCATGGGGCTTAAACGGTCAATCTTCAGTTGGCCATTCAGGTACTGGCCTGTCAATGACTTGGGGTTGGCCAAAATTTCAGCAGGTGTGCCTTGCGCCACCACCTGGCCACCGTGTTCACCCGCACCGGGGCCCATGTCCACCACGTAATCCGCGCAGCGAATGGCGTCTTCATCGTGTTCAACCACCAAGACAGTGTTGCCTAAATTTTTCAGGCGCAACAGGGTTTGGATCAAGCGGTCGTTGTCGCGTTGGTGCAAACCGATAGAGGGCTCATCCAGCACATACATTACGCCGGTCAGGCCGGAACCAATCTGGCTGGCCAGCCGGATGCGCTGGCTTTCACCCCCGCTGAGTGTGTCGGCGCTGCGGTTCAAGGTCAGGTAATTCAAACCCACGTCATTCAGGAACTGCAAGCGCGCCTTGATTTCCACCACGATTTTTTCAGCAATCTGGCCCTTGGCCCCGTGCATGGTCATGCCTTCAAAATAGGCCAATGCCTTGTGAATGGGCAATTCCGTGACCTGGTGCAAGGCTTTGCGATGGTCATGCTCGCCAATGAACACATGGCGCGCGCCTGTTTTCAGGCGAGAGCCCTGGCAGGCCTGGCAACCACGAACGGCCATCAGTTTGCCCAGTTCGTCGCGCACGGCGGATGAATCGGTTTCCCGGTGGCGGCGCGTCAGGTTGGGCAATATGCCCTCAAACGCATGGGTTTTGGCAACCGGCTTGCTGCGTTCGCTCAGGTAGGTGAATGTAATCTGTTCGCTGCCCGACCCGTACAACACCACTTGTTGTACGTCATCGGGCAGTTCTTTCCAAGGCGATTCCGGGTCGAAGCCATAGTGCGCCGCCAGGCTTTGGATCATCTGGTAATAAAGCGCATTGCGGCGGTCCCACCCGCTGATGGCGCCGGCCGACAGGGAAATGTCAGGGTGGGCCACCACGCGCAGGGGGTCAAAAAAAGTTTCGTGTCCCAAACCATCGCACACCGGGCAAGCCCCGGCCGGGTTGTTGAAGGAGAACAAACGGGGCTCAAGTTCGGTCAGGCTGTAATCGCACACCGGGCAAGCAAACTTGCTGGAGAAAACCGTTTCGGTTTCAGTGTCCAGGTTCACTGCGATCGCTTTGCCATCCGACAGCCGCAGTGCAGTTTCAAAACTTTCTGCCAGGCGCTGTCGGGCATCCACACGCACTTTCAATCGGTCAATCACCACATCCAGGTTGTGCTTGTGGTGCTTGTCCAGCGGGGGTAGCTTGTCCAGTTCCAGTATTTCAGGTGCATCCTGAGGCCCTTTTTTCAGGCGGATGCGCACAAAGCCTTGGGCACGCAGGTCGTTGAGCATGTCAACGTGTTCGCCTTTGCGCTGGTCGAGTACCGGCGCCAGAATCATGATTCGCGCTTCTTCCGGCCAACCAAGTACCGTGTCAACCATTTCTGAAACTGTTTGCACGCTCAGTTCCTGGTCGTGTTCCGGGCAGCGTGGTGTGCCCGCGCGGGCAAACAGCAGGCGCAGGTAATCGTGAATTTCGGTCACAGTACCCACAGTTGAACGCGGATTGTGGCTGGTCGCCTTCTGTTCAATCGAAATGGCTGGCGACAGCCCTTCGATCAAATCCACATCTGGCTTTTCCATCAGTTGCAGAAACTGCCGCGCGTAGGCTGACAGGCTTTCAACATAGCGCCGCTGACCTTCCGCGTAGAGGGTATCGAAGGCCAGGCTGGATTTGCCCGATCCTGATAGGCCTGTCAGCACCACGAGAGAATCGCGGGGCAGGTCAAGCGAGATGTTTTTCAGGTTGTGGGTTCTAGCGCCACGAATGCGAATGGAGTTCATGCGGTACAGCAAATGGAATCAGCGGGCAACCTGATACTATAGACGGTTTCCCGGATCAAGACATCTGCACGGGTTGTTCAAGCCCTTGAATTTCCAAAACACATGAGCCGTAACACTGTCCCTGACGCCTTCACCATGTTGCCAGCCGAGCGCAAAGCTGCCGGGTGGCTTGCCAGCATTTATGCGCTGCGCATGTTTGGCATGTTCATGATTTTGCCTGTGTTTGCATTGCACGCGGCCGGTTTGCCGGGTGGTGACAACCTTAGCCTTGTGGGTCTGGCCATGGGCATCTATGGCTTGGCACAGGCATGCATGCAAATCCCGCTGGGCTGGGCTTCTGACAAAATTGGCAGAAAACCCATCATCATCGGTGGCTTGTTGCTGTTTGCAGCGGGTTGCTGGCTGGGCTATGTGGCCGAAACAGTTGAGCAATTGGTGTGGGCGCGCGCCTTGCAGGGGGCGGGTGCCATATCTGCCGCATTGTCGGCCTTGTTGGCTGATGTCACGCGCGATGAAGTGCGCTCAAAAGGCATGGCCATGATTGGCGCCTCCATTGGCATTACATTTGCCCTGTCGCTGGTGTGTGCCCCGGTGCTATACAAGTTTTTTGGGCTCAGTGGTCTGTTCGGCATTACCGGCGTGCTCAGTATTCTGGGTATTGCCGTGGTGATCTGGCTGTTGCCCACCCCGAATCTGGCTGATCAACAGGCCAAGCTGCAAGGCAGTTTTGCAGATGGCTGGGCTGTGTTGACCCAAACTGATTTGCTGCGTTTGAACCTGGGTATTTTCACCTTGCACCTGACGCAGATGTCTTTGTTTGTGGTTGTGCCCAGCTTGTTGCTCAGCGGTCTGGGTTTGCCGCTGGAAGAACACTGGAAAGTGTACTTGCCCGTGGTGTTGGGCTCGTTTGTCCTGATGGTGCCGCTGATGGTCTGGTCCGAGAAAAAAGCCAAAACCAGGCAGGTCAAACTGGGTTCAATCGCTTTGATGGCCGTGGTGCTTTTGGGCTTGGCATTGTTCGCTGAGCAAGGCTGGGTCGTGGTTTTACTGCTTTTGGCCTACTTCGTGGGCTTCAATTTACTCGAGGCTACCCTTCCCTCGTGGGTATCACGAGTGGCACCCCTCAGTCACAGGGGTTTGGCATTGGGTGTATATAATACTTCTCAAGCGCTGGGGCTTTTTGCCGGTGGTGCGTTGGGTGGCCTCGCGTTTCGCCACCTTGGTGCACAAGGCGTGTTTGAAGGTGCGTTGTTGCTGGTCGTGTTGTGGCTTTTGCTGGCTTGGGGCATCAAGGCCTTGCCCCCACGCGCTGCTGCAGTGCCGCCTGTGAATGACGATTCAAACGCGGCATCAACAAGCCCCACTTAAAACATATTTCAAGAATTCAGGAGCATTTTTCATGGCATCAGTAAACAAGGTCATTCTGGTAGGTAATTTGGGTAAAGACCCCGATGTGCGTTATTTGCCCGACGGTGGCGCAGTGGTCAACCTGGCGCTGGCTACATCCAGCAGCTGGAAAGACAAAAACACGGGCGAAAAGCGCGAAGAAACCGAATGGCACCGCGTGGTTATTTACGGTCGTTTGGCTGAAATCGCGGGTGAGTATTGCAAGAAAGGCCGTTCGGTTTACATCGAAGGACGCTTGAAAACACGCAAGTGGCAGGATCAGTCGGGTGTAGACAAGTACACCACTGAAATTATTGCCGACCAAATGCAATTGCTCGGCGGCCGTGAAGGTGGCGGTGGTGGTTCATCCATGGGCGGTGGTGATGATTTTGACCAGTCGCCTGCGCCAAGCCGCAGTTCCGGTGGCAATTCTGGCAGCGGCAGCAGCATGCGTTCATCGGCGCCTGCGCCCCAGCGTTCAGCACCACAAAGTGTGGCCGATCTGGATGACGACATTCCATTCTGATTGACATAAAAGTAATTTTGTAATGATTTTTTAGGAAGACTTGTTGATAAGCTTTTGTTTTTCAAAGTCTTGATTGAAAAATAAGCCGCCAAATTCTGTAAAGAATTTGGCGGCTTTTTTTTATTTTTTTTATTTATGATAAGTGTCATTTTTTAAATCAATATATTTATTTTTTGACAAGATAAAAACTGGTATGTAGATTTGTGTAACGAAAAGGATTCAAGATGAAAGTTGTAGTGGTAGATCATCCTTCAGGTGACCAGTTGCCGATCCTATTGGACGATGAGGGTCTTCCAATAACTTTAGCTAATGAGTTCGTGTTGACGCGCAGGGCCTATGGGCGGAACACATTGGTAAGAAACCTTCGAGAGTTGTCTTTTTTGTATGATTGGTCAAACAGAGAACGTATCGACGTTTGGGAAAGGATTACCTCTGGCAAAGGCTTCAGTGAGGCTGAGCTTCGAGGTGGGCTTTTAGAGTGTCTGAGGCGAGATCAGTCAAAGGGAAGTAAAGTTAAAAAACTGTCGATTACACCCAATACCTTCAATCAACGGTTGACGACTGTTTGTCAATTTTTCTCATTTTTTTACGATATCTACCTCGGCTCGATGCCCCTTGATGACATGCGCTATGAACGTATTCGGGATCAAAAATCTCGTTACATGACTTGGCTGAATGGGGCTTTTATTAATGCGCCTCCCAGCAATCGCGGTAAGGCCAAGGGGTTGACGCAGGAGCAGACTAAATTTTTGGTAAGGTGTCTAAATCCGGAAAGCGGTACGGTATTTGGACGAGATCAAGCGGTTAGATTCAGGAATTATATCTCCGTAATGATTATGTTGAATTACGGGTTGAGGCCAGGGGAGTTGCTTAGCCTAAAGGTTGAAGACATTGAGTTTGGGGCAATTTCCGCTATTCGTGTTACGAGGCGTGCTCCCGATTTGTTGGACAAGCGTCGTCCCAGACCTCAAATAAAACGAAATGGTAGAGTATTACCGATTGATAATTCGAAACTAGCCAAGCATCTCGATGAGTACATTTTGAAATGGCGAGACCAGCTAGAACTCAAATCTTTCGAGGAATCGGATTACCTAATTTTAAGTGATGAGGGTCAGCCGCTTTCACAGGCAAGTCTAGTTCAGCTGTTTCAATTACTCAGGAAACGCTTCCCGGTTGAACTCCCCGCTGGGCTTTCCGCGAAGTCACTACGACATACTTTCTCTAGCAATATGGAAAGAGAATTAAGAGCGATTGGGATGGACGAGGGGCGTCGGGAAGAAGCGTTGGCCGAACTTCGTGGTGATAGCAGCCTTAAAGCACAAGCGGTTTACATTGCACAAGAAATTGAAGAGCAGGCTAATCTAGCGCTGCATAACTACCATCGTAAAGTTTTAGGGTGAGGGGGGGTTTTATTAAGCAGTCAAATCTAGAGGAGTTGATTCATACGAATGGTTGGTGCAACGTGCCGAAATCAGTTATTACTCGCGAGGGGCAGTCGGTCGATACCTCAACACTAGTATGGCATCTACCTTACGTTATTAGAGATGATACCAGCATTGACTTTAGTCAGATCGTTGAGCCCACGATCAGGTGGGTGACACAGCGATACGTTCAAGAATGTTTGCAGGCGACCTCTACCCATGCTGGCTACGCCTCCTACACCTATATTTGGACCGAACTGATCCGTTATCAACGGGAATTTAACCTTGTTGAGGGCATTCAGCCAGATCAGTTGAAGGAAAGATTGGTAAGTCTTTTTGAGAAGGCTTTATCTGACGCACGCAAGAAACATCGTCTATGGGCTATGTACCGTCCAATCCAATGGTATGTCTGGAGCGCCGAAAACTACCCTGAGCTTGGCTTTTGTCCAGTCTACGCACTTGAATTGGATGCGATATCTGTTCCTGGCAACCCAAAAGGTGAAGCTGTTAGGATGGAGGATCCTGATAGAGGACCGCTGCATAGATCCTTGGAAGTCCCTTTGCTTATTAAGGCAATGCGTGACGACAAAAGTGATGAACTCGTGCATATTCAAGAAAAAGTAGCGCTCGCATTGTCTATTGCTCTCGGTCGCAACCCTGCAAATTTAACCTATTTGAAGGAAGATGATTTAGTTAACCTGACGCCAGACTCTAACAAAGCGACTTGGGTGATCCGCGTCCCAAGGATAAAAAAACGACAACTGAATCCGAGAGACGACTTGTTGGATGAGTATCTCGATTCGGAGTTTGCTGGATATGTATTGGAATTAATAGACGCTAATAGACGTGTGGCAGATTCGTTGCGAGTAAACAATGAAAGTTACCAGTTGCCACGTCCACTTTTTATCAATTTAAGGGGAAATAGGTCTGCAGTCAAAAGTGGTTTGCTTGATTCTTATTTCAACTGTACCAGTGAAAATATCACTCGCTTTATTCAGCAATTTGTAAAGCGCCATAACGTTATCTCCCCTTTAACTAAGGAGGTCCTACGAATTAGCGCCAGACGCTTACGCTACACGCTTGGCACTTCTTTAGCTGCTGAAGGTACTAGTAGGAAAGAGTTGGCAAGGATTCTTGATCATACCGATACTCAGCACGTACAGGTTTATTTTGAGTTGGCTGCGAGCATTGTGGAGCACCTTGATAAGGCCACAGCGAAGGACTTTGCCAAATATCTTAAGCTTTTTAAAGGAAAGATCATCAACTTTGACTCGGAGGCAGTTAACGGAGATCGCGAGGATAAACATGTTGAATTTATCGATGACGCCAATCCCAATGAGTCCAGTGAAATTGGCGTGTGCGGCGAAAAAGCAATCTGTCATCTCGACCCGCCGTTTTCATGCTACCTGTGTGAAAAATTTCAGCCTTATCGACACGCCGATCATGAACATGTCCTTGAGTGTCTTTTAAAAGGTAGAGAAGAACGTATCAATAAGTATTCGAACGCCAGAATGGGCATACAGCTGGATGATGTGATTCTCGCGGTTGCTCAAGTGGCTGAAGCGTGTAGATCAGGAACTGGTGATGGCAGATAAGCGATCTGAGCGGAAGACTACAGTCATTCAGTTTCTATCAAGATTGGATAGAAATCGTGAAATGAATTTGTTAGCACTTGTTGATCTAGCCAAACGACTGGATATCGAGGGATTTGATCAAAAGACATGGGACGATGAAGTCTGGGTCATAACAGCAGGTCGTCTAGTCAAACAGGGTGCAAAGAACACGAAAAAGGTAACTCTTAATTTTTCATATCCACCAAAGCTCGGAGTGGCAAAGTTCCAGGGTGAATGGGCGGATATTGTAAAAGCGCTGGTATTGCTGCGTTTTCATCGATATCACCAGGCCATAGAAAACCAACGGAACTTTGTTTCTGCAGTTGGGTATCTTGCATTCGAGATGGCTGCTCGGGACTTCAAATTATTTCAATTAACTCCCGAGTTTTTGGATAAGGCATGCCGGCAAATTTCCAAAGATTATTCGGAAGGAACTGCGTACAACATGCATAAGGCTATCGCAGAGTTTGCAGCTCATTGTGATGTGAATTCTTTATGCAACGTTCTTCTCCGCTACAAGTATGCTCGCATGAAGCGACCTGAGTCTACTGGTGGTATTCACCACAAACGTCTCGACGACCCAGTGACTCAACTCACTTCCGGCGACAAAATCGTCGATCCCAATGTGTTCAAGATAATTGGCGAGCTCTATAGAAATGTGCCTGGAGATCACAAGTATCGTTTTTATATATTGGTTTTAACCTTGCTGGCAATGTTGGGGCGACGATTTAGCGAAATATCGCTTCTACCGTGCCAAGACTTAGTAAAAGATGACCAAGGTCGCGCATGCCTTTTGTATTTCCCTCGGAAGAGCTCTGTAGGGGATTCTCTTACTCCCATCAGGAAGCTTTATCTGCCAACCGATCTCGTGAGTGTTGTAGAGAGCGTGATTTCTGAGCTGAAGAAAAACTGCACTAAAGCTCGAAATACCGCTGCAGAAATGGAAATCGCGAAAGGACCAGACTTAGGTTTTTTGATGGATTTTTCTGATGATCAGAAGTTCTATAAAGATGACTTGATCAAGTTAGGGATTTCAAAAACGACTTTAAATGTAAGTGGATGGATACGGCAAAAAGGGTTTGCTTTTGAGCAAGCCGGGGGGGCTATAGGACACAACAGTTGGTATACAACCAAAGTTGGTATCGCGGCGTACTGTAAGAAGGACTTTGAACCCAGTGCGATTGAGCCGATTCATGTTGATCAGCAAGGAAAAACCTACTTCTTAAAAGATTTGTTGCTTGTAAAGCATTTGGGTTTGTCTTCCGGCGCTTACTCGCACTGGATTGCGACAAAATGTACTCACTCTATGATGACTACATTTCTGCGTTATTTTCCAGAGCTTGCGAAACAGTATGCATCCTCAAGTATTGAGGTGGATTTCACCAGTCATCATTTTAGACACACCCTAAATACCCTTTTAGATGAGGGTGGACTCACTGATCTTCTGCAAACTGAATGGTTCGGGCGTTCTAATCCAAGAGATACAAAGACTTATCAACACACAAGTCGCGAAAAGCGTGCGTTGGACCTCAGAGAGAAGCTTAAGGCTGGCAAGGCTGGAGGTCGACTGGCAGAGGATTTGAAGCATATTCCAATACACTTGCAAGATGCTGTTTTGGCCGCTCGAGTCAATGCTGTCCACGATGTGGGGTCAGGAATGTGCGTGCATAACTTTATTCAGACGCCCTGTGAGCGTCATTTGCAGTGCTCTGCTGATTGTGACGATTATGTGTGGGTGAAAGGTGATAAAGGTCGTAAAGAAGAACTCAAGCGTATGTTTGCAATTACGTTTATTGCACGCGAGACTGCTAAAAACAAATCGGGCGAAAAGAAGCCTAAAAAAAGTGTCGATTGGCTTGTGCACAATGATAAAAAGCTCAAAACGCTTTTGAAGCAGATGGAGGATTATGGAATTGAACCATTCGACCCTCATGAATATTTAAATGGACTGTCTCATGAATAAAAGATTTCGACGAATGTCTGACAACGATATCAAGGCCATTATTGTTGATTTGGACCGTTGGGCCATGGGGGCGCTTGGCTCAAAGCTTACTTGGACTGTGTTGGAAGAGCGTTTTAGCTTTAGTCGTCAGTCTCTTCAAGCAAAATCGGAAATCAAAGCTGCTTACGATATTGCTAAGAGGGCATTGTCTGGGGGGTTGGTCAAAACTAAGGAGCAAGCCACGGAAGAAGTGAAAGAGCTTCGCGTGGAGATCGATCGTCTTAAGTCTGAGCTGCAGGCATATCGGCTAAAGGAAGAGAAGTGGTTGCGTCGCTGGCAGCAAATAGCCTTTCATATTCGTCAGAAAGGTATACAAATGTCGAGCGTAGATAAGAAGGTACCAGATGGAGTGAAGTTGCCTTCAAACACTGAGACTTCTCAAATACTCAGACCATTTGATCAAGAGATTCCTTCGTCAGGAAGGGTTTAAGGATTTGCTGCGAGCATGTGAGTGAATCCTAAACGGCGGGCCGCTGTTTTTGTCGTGCCTCCCCGTGTGAGCACTTGCTAAGTGCAGTTCTCGCAAAAAATTTACGTTTAAGCTGAATCGCCCACACAATGTCGACGAGACAGCAAACAGTCAGATAGGGTGGTCGCTGCTAAAGTTCAGGTTTGGGCTAAGTTACGCCCATATTGAGATTGGGCATTTGGTTTTAAAAATTCGCGTTGATTCAGATAGGTCTCGAGTCTATCGATAAGTTTATTGATGAAGTTTTGGATTTCGTTCAGACGTTTTCTCAGTTCATCGCATCTGAATTTCTCCCCCACCACTCTTGCGCTCTCTCTGCCATGAGCAACTGCATTTCGCTTGTCTACAAGTTCGTCAATCGATGCTCGTTCCGAGGTGGTCAAGATGAAGTCAGATATTCCCAAGGCTGCTAGAATCTCATCTATCGTTTTAGCCCAGATATTCATGCATAAGCTTGCAAATAAAGTTTCATCAATTCCGTGAAATTGATTTAACTCAATATCCGAAAAGAAAGATTTCATCTGTAAAAAAGCACCTTTCTGTGACCGATCCTTGATTGATTTCCATTGTCTTGCCATCGAAACAACATTAAAAGGCAGAATGACATCAGAATTCCTTGGTTCGAGCGTTTTGATATCAAGCAGTAGATATTGAAAGGTATCTGTCGTCGCTTTTTCTAGGGCTCCGTAGAGGTGAACAAAGAATAGCCCCTTCATTATTTTGAGATCAAGATTGACCTCTTTTGCTGGTTCTGGTTCAAGAGAGGTGATGTGGTTCAAATAAATTAATACTTCATTAAATCTTTCAGCTGTGACTGTTCGGGTAATTGAAAAACTCATTCTCAGCATCCATCTTTTACATAGTTGATGCGATCTAAAAGCATTTTTCTACTGTTGGTTGCACCAGTTGTCAGTCGTTTAAGTTTGTCATCGTCTAATAACGATTGGAGGTTTGTAGTATTTATCGATTTACCTTCGGCGATTGCCCTCGCTACGCCGACGCTAATTGCCTCATACAGAACTAGCGGAGTTGTATTTTTTCGGTTGCCTCGCACTATTCCATTTGGTAGAGAATTTGCTAGTTGACGAAATGTACTTTCAAACACTTCTCTTAGTTTCTTTTTGTCTTTAAATGCGGAGCTTTTATCTTTCATGTATTCATTAAGAAATTCTTTGACGCTATGTACAAAAAGATCCGACCTTTCATAGTAAGCAAAAAATTTGAGGGCTAGTTCCTCGAGGTTTCCGCTTCGCTCTGCATCGCCTGGTATTTTTAGTACAGATCGAAAGCTTAAATTTTGAGCGCATTCCTTGAGGAAGTCATTAAACTCTCCAACGAAAACACAATTTCTAATCTCCTGTGGATGGAGAGTTATTCCACCAGTATTTAATCTTTCAAACAAATCATAGCGAACTCCAAAATCGCTCCTATCATTTAGGACTGTTACCTTGATTGGTCGCGTCAAAAACATGATTTGTACAGATTTTGGAAGATCTTCAAAGAGCATTCCGTTGATTGAAGTTAGTTTCTGAAGACCTGTCAATCGCAGTTTTTTTGAATTTGCATTGACGTTTGAAATCTGATCTTCTGGACAGGCGAAATTGATTAAGGTAGTCAATCTTTGTAGTCCATCAACGACCTCCCATGTGGAGTCTTTGTTAGTGGCCATAAATAAACTCGGAACTGGAATTCCGAGCAACAAAGATTCGATAAGTTGCGACTGTCGTTCAGCATTCCACTTAAAGTGTCTCTGATATTCTGGAGCGATATCGATCATGTTTTCGATCAACATTTCTATCAGTTGTCGTGCTGCCAGATCATAACTATCAAAGGAGACGCTACGTCTGTTGCTGTCTAACTGTTCTTGGATTGTTCTTGCTTCCATTTTTTCCAATTTGTATAGGGTCAAAGGTAAAAGTACTAGTTCTATGTGTTCTCAGTAAATTCTTGCAAGTAGAAGCTGCGATCCCATTTCTCTGCATGCTATTCTTTTCCCTCAGAAATACGGGATAGATGAATATTACGGCGATGCTAAAAAGCGTATGTCAGATGTCAAAGTTGACGAATCTCGCCCCTTCAATATAGACACTCCAGACGATTCGTTGGAATGTTTTAACCGAGCTGCTAGTTGGAACAATCAGGATCTTTGGGTGTGAGATCACTTGAAAGAACCTTAACGCAAAAGTTAACCCGGGTGTCTTTTCTGCTTCTTTTTTCTTGAGATTTAGATTTTTTTGGGCATCAGGGGAGTAATTTTCCTTGACCATTGAACCACTGAAATTTTCAAATCCAGTCTGAAGGACTGGAATTTAAACCAACTATAAGATAGGGAAGTTGTTTCAAAATGTCAGAAGAACAAAAACGCCGCCTGCAGACCCAACTGTGGGCAATCTGCAATTACCTACGCGGCAAGATGAGTGGTGATGAGTTCCGAGATTACATCCTAGGCTTCATCTTTTTTAAGTTCTTGTCCGAGCGGCTGTATGTGATTGCACAGAATGCTTTGGAAGCCGATGGAATCCATTACGAAGATCTAGACGAAGAAAATCCAGAACACGCGGAGATCATTGAGGCTGTCCGTCAAGAAGCGGTGGATGCTCTCGGCTACCACCTGAATCCCAGTCAGCTTTTTGATCAGATCGCCAGAAAGATCAAGGCAGACAAAGACGCTTTTGTCATCGGAGACATTCAGCAACTTCTCACCGACATCGAAAATAGTACCCGCGGCGAGGAGTCGGAAGATGAATTCATCCACCTGTTCGAAGACATGGATTTGAACAGCTCAAAGCTTGGCAAAACCCCAGATCAGCGCAATGAAGTGGTTAAGGGGATTATCAAGCAGCTGGACGAGATTGATTTCCAGATCAACGAGACGGAGGCCGATGTGCTCGGTGACTCCTACGAGTACCTGATCTCCAATTTCGCATCGGATGCCGGAAAGAAGGCGGGCGAGTTTTATACCCCTCAAAAGGTATCTGAAATCTTGGCAAGGGTAGTGAGTCTGGGCAAGACCGAATTAAAATCCGTTTATGACCCCACCTGTGGATCAGGCTCACTGCTCTTGCGTGTGGCCAAGCACGTGAAAAAAGTAGGGAGGTTTTACGGCCAAGAATTTAACCGCACGACCTATAACTTGGCGCGGATGAATATGATTCTGCATGGGGTGCATTACAAGCACTTTGATATTAAGCAAGACGACACGTTGGAACGGCCCCAGCACCCAGATTTGAAGGCCGAGGCGATTGTAGCCAATCCCCCGTTTTCACTGAACTGGGATGCTAACGACTTGAAACTGTCGGATGATCGATTTTCACCTTACGGCAAGCTTGCTCCAAAGACCAAGGCCGACCTGGCCTTTATTCAACACATGCTGCATCACCTGGACGACAAGGGTGTAGCCGCAGTGGTGGTGCCTCATGGTGTGTTGTTTCGTGGGTCGAGCGAAAGTCACATCCGTGAGCACATCATCCGAGAGATGAACGCATTGGATGCGGTGATTGGCTTGCCAGCAAACCTGTTCTTTGGAACCGGTATTCCCGCAGCCATCCTTGTGTTCAAGAAGTGCCGGGAGGATTCGGAGAACATCCTCTTCATTGACGCAAGTAGTGACTATGAGCCTGGCAAAAATCAAAATAACCTGCGCACCCAAGATGTGGACAAGATAATTGAGACCTTAGCAAGTCGTAAAACGATAGAGAAATACAGCTACCTAGCCCCTCTGCCTGAGATTGCTGAGAACGATTACAATTTGAATATTCCCCGCTATGTAGACACCTTCGAGGAAGAGGCAGAAATCGATCTGATGGTTGTAAATGCTGAGAGAGTTGAGATTGAGAAGGAGATCGAAGAGCTGAATGCCAAGATGCAGGGGTATTTGAAGGAATTGGGTTATGGTGCCTGAAGGTTGGAAGGTAAAAAAGCTTGGAGAGCTTACCGTTGAGAGTGCGTTCGGTCCAAGATTTTCTTCAGATTTGTACGATCTAGATGGCGCAGTTGGCACACTAAGAACAACCGACCTTGATGAAAACGGTGTTATAGATTATGACGCTATCCCTTATGCAAACCTCCCAAGCAGCTTCGAAAGTCATTATTTAAAAGATGGTGATTTACTAATTACAAGATCAGGCACGTGCGGCATACCTAGCGTCTTTAGAAAACGACTAAAGCCAGTTGTCGCAGGTGCTTTTTTAATTCGATTTCAATTGAAGTCCGAAGTTAGCTCTGAATTCGTTCAAAGATACATGCTGACAGAGAAAGGGAAAAAGGATTTGGGAGCAATCGCTTCGGGTGGGGTTCAAAAAAATCTGTCTGGAACGAACTTAGCAAAACTAGATATACCCTTTCCCCCATTATCTGAACAGCACGAAATTCTCAAAATTATCAAAACATGGGAGTCAGCAATTTCTTCCACTGCTCGACTTTTAGAAAACAGCAAAAAGCGCAAGAAGGCGCTGATGCAGCAATTGTTGACTGGAAAGAAGAGGTTGCCAGGGTTCAGTGGTGAATGGCAGACTTTAAAAATTGGTCAAGTAGGGAAGGTTGTGACAGGGTCTACGCCTTCCAAAGATGATCCTCTGCTTTGGGGTGATTTAGTTAACTGGGCAACTGCAGAGGACTTTAAAGGAAAATATATTTTTGAAACTAGACTAAAGCTCTCGTCAGCAGGAGCTGCAAAAGTGAGGTTGTTACCGGCAAACTCCGTTCTAGTAACTTGTATCGCATCAATTGGCAAGAATGCAATTGCAGGGACTGGAATGGCTACTAATCAACAGATAAACGCGGTTATAGTTAATGCCGAGCATTCCCCAGAGTTCTTTTATTATCAGATTGAATTCAATACCTCTAAATTAATAGCCTTGGCGGGCACAACAGCTGTCTCCATAGTGAACAAGTCATCCTTTGAGAAATTGAAGATGTCTTTTCCATCTAGGAACGAGCAAGATGCAATTTCAAAAATTCTAATGACGGAAGACAAAGTTATCGAAATCTTGCAAAAGAAGTTATTGCATATTAAAAAAGAGAAGAAAGCCCTGATGCAACAACTCCTCACTGGGAAAAAGCGGGTCAAGGTTGAGGAAGCGGGGGTAAATAATTAATGAAACATACCTAATGGCAACACAAAGCGAAATCGAAATGGAAAAGGCCCTGGTGGCCCAGTTGGAAATCCTGGGCTACGAGCCTTTGAATATTCGTAATGAGCGGGACTTGGTTGCTAACCTAAAGCTCCAGCTTGAGAAGCACAACAAATCTGAGCTGGCCAAAGCGGGCGCAACCGGCCTGACAGACGACGAGTTTGCTCAAGTGCTGAACAAGCTCAACCGTGGAGATATTTTTGACCGTTCCAAGCAAGTTCGAAAGCGCCTGGATGTTGAGCGGTCTGACGGTACTGTCATTTACCTGGAACTCTTCGACACTCGCAATTGGTGCCAAAACATTTTCCAGGTTTGTCGGCAAATCACGAACAAATCAGCAGATAACCACAGTCGCTATGATGTGACGCTATTGATCAACGGCTTTCCGATGGTTCAAATCGAGCTGAAGGCCCGTGGCAGTGAGATCCGTGCCGCCTTCGATCAGATCGTTCGCTACCGCAAAAAATCCTACAGTTCCAATTCTGGCATTTTTGACTACATCCAGATGTTCATCATCAGCAACGGGGTGGATACACGCTACTTTGCCAATAACAAGGATTTGTCTTACCAGTTCACCTTTGAGTGGTCGGACATTGAAAACAACCGGATCAATCGCCTGTCCCAGTTTACCGAAGTGTTCATGGAGAAGTGCCACCTCTCCAAGATGATCGCAAGGTACATCGTGCAGCACGAAACTAATCGTGCCTTGATGATGCTTCGGCCCTACCAATATTACGCAGTGGAAAAAATACTTGAGCGAGTGAAGCTGGGACGCGGGGATGGCTACATTTGGCACACCACGGGCTCGGGCAAGACTCTCACTTCGTTCAAATCAAGCCAATTGTTGTCCAACGATCCTAATGTGGACAAGGTGATGTTCGTGGTAGACAGGCGTGATCTGGACTATCAGACGGCACTCGAGTTCAATGCCTTTAGCGCTGACAGCGTGGACACCACTGAGAACACGGAAAAGCTAGTCAAACAGTTGACTGATCCCAACTGCAAGTTGATCGTGACCACCATCCAGAAGCTGAATGCTGCTATTAGTAAGAAGCAGTTTCAGGAAAAGTGCGAGATTGTCAAAGATAAGAAATTCGTATTCATTTTTGACGAGTGTCACCGCAGCCAGTTTGGAGAAACCCACCAGCGGATTTGCGACTTCTTTCCCAATCGTCAAATGTTCGGTTTCACAGGGACACCAATTTTTGATGCGAACGTGATCAACACCAAGTACGGCAAACGAACGACAGAACACCTTTTTGGCCAGGCACTACACAAATATGTGATCACCGACGCCATCCGAGACCGTAACGTTTTGCGTTTTTCGGTGGAATACCGGGACATGGTGAACGTGGTGATTACCGAGACTACGATTGCTGCTGACGGTACTAAGACCTCGATTCAACTCGCCCCTGAAGCGGCCAATAGCAAAGCAGTGCTGGAATCTTCAGCTCGAATTGAAAAAGTAGTAGACGATATTATTGCCAATCACGGAGCCAAGACTCATGGGCGAGAGTACAACGCTATGTTCTGCGTGGCCAGTGTGGATGTACTGCAAACCTACTACCAAATCTTTTCAATCAGGAAAGCCAGTGGGACCCATGACCTGAAGGTCGCGACTATTTTCAGTTGTGCCCCGGGCGAAGCAGACGAATTCTCAGGCGTATCTGATCAGGACTTGCCAGACATGAGCAAGAATGTGGATCAAAGCCGCCTTCAGTTTCTTGAAGGCTGCATTTCCGACTACAACGGCATGTATTCCACGTCCTATGTGGCCAATGACAACAAGTCCTTCTACGACTATTACAAAGACTTGTCCAAGCGGGTCAAGCGCAAGGAAGTCGATATTCTGTTAGTCGTCAACATGTTCCTGACCGGGTTTGATGCGCCTCGGCTTAATACTCTGTATACCGACAAGAACCTGAAACATCACGGCTTGATTCAGGCCTACTCACGCACAAATCGGGTTTTTGATGCCAAGAAATCTCACGGCAATGTGGTGAGTTACCGAAATCTCAAAGACGCCACCGACGAAGCCTTAGCCATATTTGCAAACAAGAACGCTAAATCTAGCGTGGATGAAGTGATTGGCACTGTCATCATGCAGCCTTATGAAAACTTGATTGAAGTGTTCAGGGAGGAGGTTGAAAAGCTTAAGGCGATCGCACCCGATGTGGATGCCGTGGACAGCCTAATAAAGGAAGAAGACCAGTTAGATTTCATTGTGAAATTTCGTGATGTCCTACGCTTGCAAAATACGTTGAAAACTTTCTCTCAGTTCAATGGCGATTTGGATACGGGTGGTTTGGGAATCGACGAACAAGGGCTGTTGGATTATCAAAGCAAGTATCTAGATCTTCGCGAAGATATTGAAGCCTCAGAACGGGAAAGAAGAAAGAAGCCAGGGTCAGGTGATACCACTGCTGGTCCTGGAGAAGGTGGATTTCAAGAACCAAGTCCAATCCAACAAATTCTCTTTGGGATTGATTTCAATATTGAGCTGATCAAGCGAGATGAGATTACGGTTTCCTACATCCTTGGCCTGATTGAGAAGCTGAAAGATCAGTCCAACGAAAAGAAGTTTGCCGCGGGCCGGGACATGATTCTTGATGTTTTGCAGTCCAACCCAGATTTGAGAAGCAAGCGGGATCTGTTTGAGACTTTCATCGACGAGGAGCTTGACAAGCTCAAGCTGGATGAAAATCAGCACGTCGAAGGTATCGTCATTACCAAATTTAATGAGTTTGTGGATCAGGAGAAGCGAAAGGCCTTGGAATCTATTTGCACGGAGTTCTCTGCAGACTGCGTGAAACTTAAAGAGCTTTACCAAGACTTTGTTTACCGGGGAACCCTACCAGACCGTAACACGCTTATCAATCTACTCTCCGTAAAGCCTAAGGTCATCAAACGGGTTGAAGTTGGAAATGCTATGCGTGAACGGTTCGTAGCGTTAGCGGATAAGTTTGAAGATGCTGAGATTGAAAGAATTTAAGGTTCCACAGGGTTCTTATGACAAACAATCAACATTGTCCTTCTGAGTCCAGACCGGAGGACGCGGAGGCTGTTCCAACTAGTTGGGCTGGCGATGCTTTAGATAGAAAGCCATACGCTGATTTTTTGACTTCATACATCAAAAGGAAATCAAAGCGTCATGACAAAAATGAATTTCGTCCCTTCACCATAGCAATCGATGATGAATGGGGAAGGGGAAAGACATTTTTTGTGAAGAACTGGATTGAAGATCTTCACGCCGATACACCTCCAACCAAAACTATTTACTTCGATGCATGGGCCGCAGATTGTGTTTCAGATCCGCTCCTTTCTTTTATGTCAGAGCTACTGACAGAAATAGATAAGTCTATTGCGCTTGTTGATCAGGCAAGACATGAAGTGAAGGAATTAAAAGGCAATGTTCGACTTGCATTTGTAAAGATGGGCGCTGCAATAGTACCTGCCTCGAAAGTGGTGTTCAGCGGGATCTTGAAAAAAACGATTGGCGCAGGGCTTGAGGAAATTTCTGAAGCCATTTCCTCAGAACCAAATGAATTAGAAGGGAAATCAGAGGGGTCAATCACAACCCCAGCCATCGATAAAATTTTTGATGCCGCCTTGAAAGAACAATCCGATAAGCGAAGAATTATCGAAGAATTTAAGGTTGAGATCAGCGCAGCTCTTAAGCTACTTGAGCAAGAGGGTGCGTTTCAATTACCTGTATTCGTCTTTGTTGACGAATTAGATAGAAGTAGACCCGACTTCTCCATTCAACTACTTGAGGGCATCAAACATCTTTTCGATATATCCGGTTTGTGCTTTGTTGTCTCTACCAATGTCGACCAACTTTCGCAGTCGATCAAGGGAGGCTATGGTGCCGAGTTTGACGGAAAAAAATATCTGGATCGTCTCTTCGATGTTAGATACACCCTACCTAGACCAACGACAGAGCAGTATGCAAATAAGCTTGTTGCAGATTGGAATATCGACAGTAGAAAAGTGAATTATGGCGTTCCGCGATCGCAAGGAGCATTTCGAGTGCACCCAAATCCTGCTTCTGTCCTTAATTGGATAGGAGAGGTATTCGATCTTGATTTACGCTCTTTGGAAAAGGTTTTTAACTTAATTGTAGATGCCGCAGACGGGCTGCCCAAGAAATACGAATTACAGTTTTTATGGATGGGGTTCCTAGCTGCCGTTAAGCATAAATTTCCTGATCAATTTTCTTTCATTGAAGCTTCTCCTATGAGTCAAACTTCAATAGTTGAGCTTTTCGACGCTCTGACTTTGAGGGACGATCCGATCAAGGTGCTGATGAGTGGAAGAGGTCGTAATTCAAGCGTTACTGAGTTGACAATGAGAAAGTCAGTTGAACCTTATCTAAGATGGCACAAGAAGTCTTCTAGAGAGATTTTTGATTACGTTAATGTTGAGCAGGGAGAAAAATTTATCGGTGGTCAGCTAGAGTTCATTTCCAGAGAGTTTCATAATGGGGGCTTTGTTGTGGGAGTGACAGCTTCGCAGAATCCGAACTCCAGCATAGCTAGCTATTTCACACTCATAAGAAATGCCGGGTTCCTTGAGCATTTCTCGTAACATCAAATTTATCTTGTAAAAAATACACACGGAACATGTGGTCATTTGCGGGCGTTTCAGCCGTGATTACTTGGGTTTGTTTCATAGATTGCGGCATGAAAAACTAGATCTGGACTATCCACGAGCGATTCGTAGGGAGCTTTCCCATTTAAGAACCTATTTTTAGAAATAAACCAGAATGCCATCTGCCAGGGTCCCCACTTTTCGCTCAATACATCTATGACTTTTTTAGTTACGGGATGGGGATCAAAGCTTTTCTTTTCATCAAAAAGATAAGCTGGGTAAAGGTTTTTTTTATAGTGACATAGCTCAAAAATCTTACCTTTTTCTATCCACCGTCTTAGCGTTGCAATTGCTTGCAAAGGTGTTAAGTTCATCAGCGTTGCTAGTTCGTCGATGCTATAAAAAGAGCCACAAGAAAGCACTTCTTTTTTCAGTTGATCAGGAGTTATAAGACCTCCTTTTAATCTGTTCATCAAAAAACTTCCTTCAGGCTGATATGCATGTCTACAAAGTAGTCGGTTTTGACGTAATAAAAAATGTCGTCAATCAGGTATTTCTTTCTATCCTTTTTTAAAAGAAATCTTTTCCAGGCCTATTTACGAGGCGTCATACTCTTTTTATTTCACGCTCGAGATGAGAATCTTAAATTAGTCGCAAAAGTAAGAAACTGATGTGTTGTCTCCCTACCTCAGAAGGGGGCAGTAAATTTTTTCTAAAACTTGGGCTGTACCTCAAGGCTACCTCCGATCATCTTTTGCAGTTTCCGCGCTTTGACGAAAGTACTATTCACAAAGACGGCGAAAGTTGAAGTGCCTGAAAGAACGATTCCGTTGTCGTTTTCGTCAAAAAGAATTCCTTGATTTTTCATGTCGACGGAGAACATGACAGTGAGCCCTTGGGATGGAACTTCCACCCACCAAACATCATCATGGTCAATTGAAAAATTGACGTTTTTCGTGATCGCGAGACTTTCTTTCATTTTGCTACCAGAAGATTGAAGAGGCGATATTCTGACTTAAAAGCGGCTGACTTAAAAGAGCGAAGCATAAAAGATGGGGGATGTCTCAAAATTTCCCAAATAATCGATCGAGCAGTACCAGCGCCCGCGAGCGACTTGCTTTGAATTTAAAAAAGTGGCGTGCTGTTTGTGGGTTTAGCCAACATGCCTTGGCTATTGAAGCAGGTTTGCATCACACCTTTGTCGCTCACATAGAAAGAGGTGTTCGTAACCCCTCCCTGGACAACATTGAAAAGCTAGCCATTGCTCTAAAAATTGATGTGACGGAACTCTTGCGTGATCCGCGCCATGGGTAGCCACGGTCGATGACCTGTTTGACAGCTTCGTTTTTAAATTCTGGGGTTTAGCTTTGTCCACTCATAATGACTTTCTCCCATGCTCAAAGATTAGCCAGAAGTTGGCCACTATAGGCGGGGTAGTCCATATAGACCACGTATTAGACGTTCAAAAACGAGTCGTTTGACGGAATCGCTCATTGGCCTGAGCGCTTGCACTGGGTAGCCAGAACCTCTCAAGCGACCGCGTCACTGGAACACCAACCGGATATCGACAAACTATTCCGGCACACCCTCGGATAAGATCAATTTGAATGCCAGAACGACTTCGCTGAACTGCATTTGTTGAAACTACCCTTCATTGGTGAGATCCGAGTGACACCAAAACGGGGTCTTGGTAAGAGAAAAGTTTCGCCTCCATACGAAGGGGCGGGCTGCACTCACCCTTCTTGCAAGGTTTCAACGCAGCGATTGTACGATTGAGTTCAGCCATAAACTCGTAGATGGCCAGTAGCTTGGTACGCTGGTTACCCTTCATTACTGCGTACCATTTGACGTGTCGATTTTCCTTCTCTACTTAGCGGTTGGGCGGCACTTGGCGGACCTTGAATTAGCCACCCTTTCATTCTCCTGGGCTATTTTGACGTTGTGTCCATTCATGATGATTTACGCTCCGCACGGCATTCTAAGCGTTTCGTTATACTATGTATTGTTATTAAACACTGGGAAGATTGGGCCGCCATGAGACTTAAATCATTTCGAGTTCGTAACTACCGATCCATCAATGATAGCGGGGAAATCATGGCTTCCCGGATAACGGCTCTGCTAGGAAGGAACGAGAGCGGCAAGTCAAATATCCTTCGCGCATTGCACAGCCTGAACCCGATTTCGGGATTTGAGGCTTTGAAGCCTATCAAGGATTTCCCCCGCCACAAGCGCCTAGAGGAGTGCACGGACAACACTCCCGTCTTGTCAACGACGTGGGTCCTCGACGATGGAGACAGAGAGGCCCTGTTAGAGGTAATCCCGCGAGCGACGGATGTATCAATAGTTGTCATCGGGAGGAAATACGGCGAGAAAAGAACGGTGGAATTCCCCGAGCTTAAGGCAATTCCTTTCGACGAGGCCGACATAAAGAACAAGGTCAAAAAAATAGCCGCGGCGGTACGCGCTGCGGCACAGAGAAATGAAGTACCTGCCGCTCTGGATGCTGCTGCCGACGCTTTCGAGACGATTTCATCCGCTACGAAGGTACGCGAAACATGGGCCAGTCAGGCTGCGGTGGCAGCAAAGGCTCTGCGGACAGCGTTAGCCGCTGCGGATGCCGCTCTAACCGACAAGCAAGAGGAGACGGTTTCTGAGCTTGAAGAGCTAGCAGATATGATCGTAGGCGACAGGGAGGCCCAACAAAATGCTCGTAATTGGGCTATTGGCGCGATGCCTAAATTTATCTATGTCGATGAGTATCCTGAACTCGATGGTCACCAAGATATCGCTGCTTATGTTCAGCGAAAATCGCAAAGCCAGCTGAACTTTTCGGACAAAAACTTCGAGAAACTGTGTAAGGTCGCAGGGCTAAATCCAGAAGTACTCCAGAAATTACATGGGCAGAACGATTACGAGACACGAAATCAGCTCGCGAACCGTGCCAGCGCGGTTGTAACAGGTGAGATCAAAAGGCTTTGGAAAGATCGCCCGCTCAAGATTCGCTTTAACCTCGATGCACACCACCTCGACACAATCATTTCTGACCCAACGAGTACCTACGACGTTGAGGTTAACCTCAACGATAGGAGCCGAGGTTTTCAATGGTTCTTTGCCTTCTACATAACCTTCTCAGCTGACACGGACGGAGGCCATGCGGAGAATGCAGTTCTACTACTCGATGAGCCAGGCCTGTATCTGCATGCGAAGTCTCAATCAGACCTACTCCACCATCTTGAGGTGGACTTCTCTAATCAGATTCTCTACTCCACGCACTCGCCGTTTATGGTGCCAACACATGCGCTGGACTCGGTGCGCACCGTCAACATAAACGAAGAAGCCGGCACTACCGTTACAAACGACCCGACGGGTGATGCGCGGACCCTATTTCCGTTGCAGGCAGCTCTTGGCTACGATCTTGCACAAAGTCTCTTTGTCGGTCCTAACAATCTCGTTGTTGAGGGGGTTACTGATTTCTGGATCATGAGCGCTGTGAGTGCCTATGCTGCTGATAAGGGGCGCATGTCGCTCAGCCCAATGCTCACGATAACTCCTGCAGGTGGAGCACAGAAGGTTTCGTATATGGTCGCCCTCCTGACATCCGAGTCTCTCAACGTCTTGGTGCTGCTCGACTCAGAACGCGACTCGAAAGCGACCAAAGAAGAACTACTGAAGACAAGGCTCATTCGCGACCAGAACGTTGTATTCGTTTCGGAAGCCTTCGCGTCCCCTCCAATAGAAGCAGATATTGAGGATCTGTTGGACCCTGCTATCTATGAGACACTTTTTCGAGAAAGCTACGCTACCGAACTGAAGGGCAAGACGTTAGCGCTGAATGAGAATATCCCACGGCTCGCAAAGCGTATACAGGCAGGATTAGCAGAGCTCGGCATTCCGTTTCACAAGACGAGAATGACACGTTTGTTTCTCAAGAAGATGGCATTGGAACCCGAGAAAATGATGCCAGACATGAGCCTTGAACGATTCGAGGCGCTGTTCGCTTTAATCAACGGACGACTGGATAAGCAGATTGCTAGGAATAACAAGCCCTTTGAGGGCTAGACTATTGTGAGCGGTCCTACTGACATCGGCATAAGAGGTTCTATGCGACCTACCGCAGTGGTTAAGAAGCATGTGAGGCAATGTATACATTGCCCCAATCGAAACATAATGGCTGGTCTGTATTCAGAACCGGCCATTTCACACTGGGCCGATCACCGACCGCTTCGGCCGAAATCTGAATCGCCCTCTGCCACGACTATTTCTTGAAGTCTACGAGAAGTCAGGAGATCACCTACACGTCGATTTTCCATTACTTCGCCATTCGTTAAAAACACAAATTTCCCAGATTGATAATTGATGATAGAACTGGATCTGAGAGGATTAGCTGCTTATTCACCCAGTGCTAGAAATGCGTAGGGTAAAGTCTTAGGGATTGGTTTGAAGTGTAAAGATACGTTCTTTACATTGGAGTGCGATCTTCTGTTTGTGAACACTAAAAAAACATCAAAAACTCAATCTAACCTGACACTTTTTATTAAAGTGGTGAAAATACCTCGATGTATCAGACTCTTAGATGAGCTGTTCATGCTTTTATAAGAACTACCCTTCTGACCCATTGCTCACAGTACTTGAGCAATAAAAAAACCCCTGTCAGTATGAAATTGGCGGGGGTTTTTTATTGGGCTGATCTTGCCCCAAACCTGCGGGCCCAGTATGCTGATCGCACCAACCATTGTTGTAGAGGTTTGTATGCTCCACCGTATTCTGGTTTTGTCTTGCGCAGCCCTGGCACTGCTCACCAGCCCTTTGCGGGCTGAAACCTTACTCCCGAAAGAACACCCACTGATAGGCCTGTGGCGCATTAATTTGCCCGAGCAGCGCTGCGCTGAAATTTATGACATCCGCGCTGATGGCACCACACAGGTACTCAGTGGCGGCCAGATTGTGACAACCCGGTACGACATCAGTTTGACCCCAAATGCCCAAGGCTTTTATACCTGGGTCGACACGGTTGTTCAAGTGAACAGCGAGCCCGACTGCATGGGCAATGTGGTTCCCAATGGCAATGTAGCCACCAACTACATCGTGATGCATGGGTCTGGCTCAAAATTCATGATGTGCCAGAAGGCAGACATTGAAACCTGCTTTGGCCCTTTTTTGAAAGAAGAGGGCGTCTAGCCCATCAAGGAATATCAATGCCCCACGTCGTCTTGAAGGCTGCCCAATCCAGAGCGGTTCAGGTCCGAAATATTTTCTGTATCGGCAGAAATTACGCGGCCCACATTGCCGAGCTGGGCAATCGACCGGAAGAAGATCCTGTGGTGTTCATCAAGCCGACATCGGCATTGCATGGGCCTGGTACCCCCATTGTGTTGCCCGCGCATTCCAGTGACGTGCATTACGAGGCGGAATTGGTGTTACTGATCGGCAAGGCGGGTAAAAATATTCCAGAGCTCAATGCGCTTGATCATATTGATGGCTATGGGTTGGGCCTTGACCTGACCGCGCGAGACTTACAAACCAAAGCCAAGCAGGGTGGCTTGCCTTGGGCAGTGGCCAAGGGTTTTGACTGCGCGGCCACGGTGACTCCTTTTGTGCCAGCGAATGCCATTCAGAATCCTTTCGAGATTCAATTTGAAATGCACTTGAATGGCCATGTAAAGCAGCATGGGGATATCAGGAAAATGCTGTTTTCCATTCCCTACGTTGTTCATTATCTGAGTACGGTTTTTGCCCTGCAGGAAGGCGACCTTGTTTTCACAGGCACTCCTGAAGGGGTCGGCCCTTTGACTTCTTCCGACAAAATTCGATTGATACTGCCTGATCATATCGACACGGATTTCGACGTGATTTGAGTTCCAACCTGTTTAAATTCTGTTTACCCCTCCAATACCCACTCTGTTTATGATTTTTCTGACGTACAAAGTGCGTTGGGGTGAAAAAATCATACGCAGTGCCTCTTCGGTTTAATTCACAAGCACCTGCCAAATCCACCGGCTTCTTGTTGGTTTGAAGTTTATTTTCTCTCGATACAGTTCTTGTGCCAGCCAATAGCCCTTTACTATCAATGGGTTGTGCGGGTCGGATGCCTGCACCTCACAGTGCAGGTGGTTTACAAGTCATCACTGTATTTAGCGGAAAACATCATCATGAGTATTCGAGCCGTTACCACCCAGCCCATCCTCAAGGTAAGTCTTTTGTTGATGGCCTCAATTGCAGTTCAATCCCAAAATGTTCTCGCTCAGGCGTATGAGCCTATTTGCCAGGTTGGTGTGGCGAGCGGTTACTGTCGCGCGCCCAGCGTACAGACCACACTGGAAGCATTGCCCGAACCCACGCCTTTGCCCCGTCCCACATCTGCGGCTCCGGCCCCCACTGTGACACCATCTGCCGCCATGACACCGTCATCCCTGATAAGCCCGCTGAACTTGAAATCCGGCGATTTTGGTACTTTTCAGCGACCTTTTTCCTTGAATTCGCTTTGGAACATCCGTCCAAAGTTTGTCACCTTGGGTACTGCGGAAATTCCCAAATCCACGTATTACCCCTTGATTGGACCAGGCAAGTATTCCACCACCGCCTTTCTGGCCAAGCCGACTGATCCAGCAGTCAAGGTTTACCCGCTTCCAGGCAAATATGGAGTTTGGGATCCAGATGCCGAGGCCAATTTTCCGTCCATTGACATTCCCCATTGGCCAGCTGACACCTTGCCCGCCAGCGGTACGGATGGCCATGCCGACATTGTCGATATCGAAAACGGGATGATTCATTCTTTCTGGCAGTTGAGACAAACGAACGGACGCTGGGTTGCGGCTCAATACGCTTGGTCCAAGCTGGATGGCCGCGGTTGGGGCGATGGTTCTCATTACTTTCAAGGGGCCCGAGCTTCCGGTATTGCATCAATCGCGGGTTTGATCCGAAAGGACGAAATCAATGATGGTGCTAGTCAGTATTACCACGCCCTGGCCATGTCGCTGACTTACACCGGCATGTCGGAATACGAGCAGTTTGTTTTTCCCGCCACGTCGGGTGATAGAACCTGGAGAGAAAACACAGGCCGTTTTCCGACTGGTGCGTTGTTGATGCTGCCTCCCACGTTCGATTCTTCAAAAATCAGCAATCCTGACCTGAGGAAGGTGGTCAACACCCTGAAAACCTATGGGGCCTACGTGGTGGATCGAAATGTTGGCACTCCCTTCTACATCTATGTTGAAAATGGATCAGGGTTTAATCTTCACAAAGGTGGATGGAATTCCGCTGTGGGCAATGACCTGCAAAAAATTCGTGCAGCGCTTCGTCAGGTTACTTATGCCAAAGACTGGGTCAACGCCTTGGGTCAGCCAGTTGCAGCGCTTGCGCCACTGAATGCCACTTCAATGCGTGGGCCCTGGAAGCCGATGGTCAAAGGCGGTGCTGTGCCTGTTTACGATTCACGCAAGCAGGGGGTCACGTTTGGCAAAACTGACAAGGCATACTGGGCCGAAAGTGCGTCTGACAGGTCTATCCCAAGGGTGGGTTGGGCCAAGCCTGTGAAAGGTCGTCTCTATGAGTTCAAGGTCAAGGCGACCAACGGCGGGCGTGCTTACCTTCGCTTCTGGGGCAATGGAGCCGAGCAGTTCAACACCCGAGCCTTGGCTGACGGCGAGACCTATCGCTTCAACTGGCCCATGGTCAATGGTGTGTCCATTTTGGGTGTGGTCAGCGGGGTGGGGGATAAAACCTTCATTCAGGGCATGTTGACTGAAGTCGCTCAATAAAGAGACAGAACGGAGTCACTTCTTGAATTATTGAAACTTGAAGCTTTTACATCCGTTGATTGATGTCCTGTAATCAACGGATGTGAGGTGTTGTTTTGAAATGTTTGAAGTTTTCGCTACCACTGACCACGCTGGTCAATCGCTCAATTCTAGTCTTTGCCATGCTGCTGTTCGGTGGCGCTTGTGCCGAGCCATCCCAATCAAACCATTCTGTTTCCGGGTCATTTGGCACTTATGAGCGCCCATTTTCTGCCCGCTCGTATTGGAATATTCGCCCTGTTGGAGCAAGACTGGGCTATTTTCAAATTCCCGATTCACGTTACAACCCGTTGATCGGAGAAGGGCCTTACTCGTCCGCTGCATTTCTGGCTCGCAACAGCGACGCTCCCATGAAAGTCTATGGTCGTGATGCAAAAAAAGGACTTTGGGAACTCGATGGTGAACAGTTTGTTCCCAGCGTCACCATTGCGAATTGGCCTGCCAGCACCATGCCTGCAAGTGGCAGCGACGGACATGCTGACATTGTTGATCCAAGCACGGGTGTCATTCATTCTTTTCTCGATCTGAAAAAAGACGGCCAAGGTCGCTGGACTGCATCCATGTACGCATGGACCCGGCTGGATGGCCGTGGCTGGGCGGAGCCAGCGCAATACTATCAAGGTGCGCGTGCCGCTGCTGTTGCACCCATGGCCGGCTTGATCCGCAAGCACGAAGTCCATGATGGCAAGCCCATGTATTCGCACGCCTTGGCGGTTTCCCTGACTTACAACGCATTGTCTGGGCAAACAGGCTATGTGTTCCCTGCAACATCAACCGACAGGACCTACAAAAAGAACAGCGGCAAAATTCCGGTGGGTGCCTTGTTGATGCTTCCTGAAACATTCAACACAAGCCGCATTTCAGACCCGGCCTTGCGAAAAGTCGCTGAAACACTGAAGGTGTATGGCGCCTATGTGGTGGACAGAAATGAGGGAACACCGTTCTATATTTATGTCGAGAATGGCTCCAAGTTCAACCTGCACAAACCCAAGTGGAACAGCGAAGTGGCCAAGGACTTGAAAGACATCCAGAAGGGGCTTCGGCAAGTCATGTCCGTTCAAAGCTGGGTGGACGGTCATGGCCAGGCTTTCAATCCGAAGGAAAACCTGAACATGATTTCCATGCGTGGGCCCTGGGTGAAAACCTCGGGCAATGGGACCGCGCGTTTTGACACCTGGAGCCAGTCATTGATCGTCAGTGGAAGTACTCAGCAAAGTCTGTTTCAACACCGAAACAACCGAAGCTTCAACTCGACAAACTGGGGTGAAATGGAGGCAGGCAAACGCTACAAATTACAGCTGAAGTCCACTGAGGGGGCACAGATGGAACTGAAGGTGATGGCCCGAGAGGGTAATCGTGTGTTGTTCAATTCAGGCTGGATGAGAAATGGACAAGCCATGGTCATGCAGTGGCCCCAAGACGCTGGCCACACTGTGCTCAGTGTGCTCAAGCCCAAGTCAAACGACAACCAGCAGGCCCGGGTTCGAGCTTTGGTCTATCCACTGGATGAAATGCTGACCAGTCCCCTGCAAAGTGTGGAAGCCATGGTGCGCTGATTCACATTTCCTTTTATTTTGTTTCGTTGTCACGTTTGGAGCGAACCCACTCCGCTTGGCGACGAAACAGAAAACGCACGTACACGGGCAGCTTTGCCAGCACATACACTGGTGCCATCAATAATTCCCGGCCTGTCACCACGGTGCGTCCAAATTTGAGCCAAGCTAGGCCGACAGCCGTAGCGATTGCCAGCAGGTAAACCATGCTGATCAATAATGTGGCTGTTTTGCTGCTTGCAAGCGCATAAATCCCGGTCAGTAATCCCCACGCAAACACAGTTGTAACCAGCAAGGCCAGTGGCGGAATACACAAATCCAGAGCAAGTGCCGTCAAAGCCAGGTCCCGGGTGGTCAATCCCTTCACAAACTTGGGCAAGCCCTCGTGCCACATCATGGCCAAGTGACCATGTTCCCAGCGGGTACGCTGCGATTCAATTCCTTCCTTATTGGCTGGAAATGCACTGGTGACCACCGTGTCTTCCGAAAACACAGGCGCCTTGCCCTGTGTGGTCAAGGTCATGCCCAGTTTCATGTCCTCGACAATGTCGCCCGTGGCCAAACAAACATCCTGTAAAACTTCCCAAGTGAACGCCATGCCAGACCCAGTCAAATGACAGGGCAAACTCAGGTTGTACAGGCCCTTGGGGCGCACCTGGTTTTTTACAAGCCAGGCAAACTCGGCAATTTTTTCTTTCAAACTGGGACTGTGCAGGTTTTTCATCAGGTACAGCGCCTGCACAGGGCGGGATGTGCTCATGGCCCTGTTTGCAAGTTTTGCCAACACGCCACTTTCGGGCAGGCAATCTGCATCCAGAACAATCACCACCTGCGGCGGGTTCGCCTTCAGGTGTTGAATGCCAAAGTCCAGCGCATAGCCTTTGCCCCGTAAGGCCGTGTTGTGGCGCTCAATCACCTCAACCCCTTCCTTTCTTGCAACTTCCGCAGTGTTGTCGCTGCAATTGTCTGCCACCACCAACACCTGCATCCTTTCACCCGCTTGCGCGTGCACCGCACGCAAGGTGGGCAGCATATTGCTGGACTCATTGTGTGCGGGCACAAGCACTGTCACACGCTGTTGTAGAGCGTCATGCGGTTGTTGAATTGCTTTTTCAAATGGGTGGCTGAAGAAACAGGCCGCGGTGATTTGAATGCAAAACCACAGCACCGGAATACCCAGCAAGACGGTCATGATCAGGAACGCAAATTCTACAATCGACATGGGCTCAACTTGCCTTTGGGGTGAATTCGTCTGAACTAAAGGCTGAGAACAAGGCTGCAAGCTTGCCTGCTTCGGTGTCAATGTTGTGCTGCGCCAGAACAGCCTGTTGCGCGAATAAACCCATTTGCATCAGGGTGCTTGTTGGGGCAGTCAGGCATTGCTCCATTTGCCCGGCCAAGGCATCGACATCGCCGGCTGGGCACAAAAACCCATTGTGTCCTGACTGCACCAACTCCGGAATACCGGCAATGTAGGTGCTCACAACCGGTCGGCGCAAGGCCATGGCCTCCATGATCACCACAGGCAGACCTTCGCCAAAGCTTGGTAATACCATCGCCCTGGATTTCAATATTTCTTCACGAACCTGTGCGCTGCTGATCCAGCCCGTGACCTGCACATGATTGCGCAAACCCATTGCGTCAATCTGACGTTCAATTTCTGGACGCATTTCACCATCGCCCGCCAAGACCAGTGAAAAGCTGATTTTCCTGAGTTTCAGTTTCAAGGCAGCTTCCAGCAAAATCAACTGGCCTTTCTGTTCACACAGGCGCCCAACGCACACCAGGCGGGGTTCGGCCGGAAAGGTGTCGGGCAGGTTTTCATGGAAAGCTGCATCAATGCCACAACGAACCACTTGAACCTTGTACCATTCCGAATAAGGGATCCAGCGAAAAATCTGGCTTCGACAAAACGACGTGATGGCTACTGTGAATGCACTGTGCTGAACCTTGCCTCCCAGATGGATAAACTCGGGTTTGTCGAACTCTTCCGGGCCATGCACCGTGAAACTGTAAGGTGGCCCCCCCAGCAGACGAATCAGCATGGCGACTTCGGTGGAGTTGCCACCAAAGTGCGCATGCACATGTTCAATGTTGTTGTGTTGTAGCCAAGTCAAGGCCTTGCAAGCCTCCAGCAAATAGATCAGGTGAAAAGGCCAGGGCCTGTCTGCACGAACCCCCATTCTCAAGGCGATGCGCAGGGTTTTTAGAAAGGCCTTGGGACGCTGTGTGAACACCTTCAGACCACACCACAACAGGCTACCCACCCCTTGGCGGAGCAGGTATCGCGTGTTTTGTCGTTCCCGCTCATCCACGGGGTCGGGCAATTCGTTTTCCCACCCCCTGACTGACAAACGCATCACATTCAAACCCAAGGCTTCAAGCGCCAGTATTTCGCGCCGTATGAAGGTGTGGCTGACTTTCGGGTATTGATTCACCAGGTAAGCAATTTTTTTCGCATTCAAAACAATTGTCGTCCTTGCAGTTTGAATTTGCCCTTCATATAGGCCATGAACACCACCTCAATGCTTTGTGGCTTTCCGCTTACTCGCCACAGCAAACCCTGAATGACAAACTGCATCAGCAATCCCAACAGGATCAAGGCGAGCAGCCCGCCGCCTTGTTGCAGTTTTGAATTGCCAAAGTCCATCACCCCCACGGTTTGTATCCAGTACAACAAGGGATAAGCCATTGCGCAGGCCAGCCAGGTGCGCCAGCTCAGCAGCAGTTGTTTGCGAATGTGCAAACCGGTGACCTTTCCCGCGATGGTGAAGTAGAGCAGCAGGTCGATCGCCGATGACAAGGCGCGCCCTACCAGCAATCCGGTGAACCCGCCCAGGTACAAGCCTGCGCCCATGCACAGGGCGCGAATCGCAATTGAAACCAGATCGCGCAGAAATGCCAGGCGAGTATTCAGCGTGGCCACCACAACCGACAAACCAACGCCGCCAATTGCTTCGAGACACACGGCCACAACCAGAAACCGAAACACTTCGGTGACCTCAATCCACTTATTCCCCAATGTGAATTCAATCAATGGATAGGCCAATGCACTGGTGACGCTGGCCAGCGGCAGAAACACCAGGGTCACCAGGCTGTGTGCGTGCAAATAGGCTTTGCCCAGTTCGACCTTGTCGGCAGTGTAGGCCCGCAGGCTGGGTGAAATGACGCGAAGGGCTGCACCCAGTGTGTCGGTGAACAGCACGGTGGAAAGTCGCGTACCCATGGAGTAAATGCCAGTGGCTTCCGTACTGAACATTTTCCCCACCAAAAATTGGTCTTGCTTGATGTTGAGGGTTTTGACAAAGTTGGCCAGTGACAGCCAAACCGAGTAGCCCCACAAGTCACGCACCTTGCTCAGGGTAAATGAGGGCTTGAACGGGTAACACCAATACGACACCACAAACCCACAAACTTGCGTGGCCAGTGTGCCCAGCACCAGGGCCCAATAATTGCGCAGGTAATAGGCTGCAGCAACGGTCACCACAAAACCTGCAATCTTCTGGCTCACGTTCAAGATGAAGTCTTTCTTGAAATCGAGGTCGCGAATCAGTATGGCGAGCTTCGGGTTCAGCAGGGCGCCGAGAAAAAGTGACAGACTTGACACATAGGCAATGCCCAGTAACCTGGGTTCGTCATAAAACTCGACAAGCCAGGGAGCGATCAAGATCGCAAGCAGGCACAGGGCGAATGCGCGTATCAGGTTCAATGTCCATGCCGTACTGAAATGTGCATCGCTGACCTTGGGCAAATGAATCAATACCGAAGCCATTTGCAGTTCGGTCACGGCGGCCAGCAGTGTCACCACCGCTTCGACCAGTACAACCAGTCCATAATCTTCAGGCTCGAGCAGGCGCGCAAGAATCAGCATGCTGGCCAGGCCGATCACCGCAGAAAGCCCTTTGCCGGCCACCAGCAAATAGGCACCGCGAAGTGATTTCGCGTTCACGGGTTGGTGTTGGCAGGGTGGATTTGTCGGGCGTGTGCATACATGGCACCAGCGACTACCCAGTAGTACCAGTTGTAAGCCAGGTAATCGATGACGTTGTCAGAAAAGTTGAGCACCAGGTATGACAACATCAGGCAGAAGTAAACCAGCCCAGTGAACTGATCATGTTTCAGCAACTTGCGTGCATGATGAAACTGAACCGCAAAAAAGATGGAGAACACTGCAACCGCCAGCAAGCCTCCGTCGAAAAGACGTTCAACAAATACATTGTGTGCGCCAAAATAATTGCCCCCTGACAGCGGGAAGAAATCTACGGAATGATAGAAGAACCCACCGATTCCATAACCCAGCAAGTATCGGGACGGACTCATCCAGTTCAAGCCGCTTTCCCAGATGTACTGGCGCCATGCAAATGAATTCAGTTTGGCGTACTGAACAACCTCGTTGCCTGAAAACAGATCCATGATCCGTTCCTGAACAGCCGGCAATAATGCGGCCAACACCAGGACTGCGAGCATCCCGAACAAGGTTCTTTTTGAAAACAGAATGCCGTAGACAAAGCCGAGAAGTATCAACGCCGCCCATGCACTACGGGTTTGGGTCATGACAATCGACAACAGCAGACAGGGCAGCAACAACCACATCGCAACGGTTGGACCAATTGACCGTTTGGTACCTGTGACCAATTGCGCCTTGGCATGCATTCGCTGAAGGTAAACCAGTGTGATGACGACCAGCAGGCAATAAAAGGCATAAATATTGGGGTGTGTGAAAGTGGCAGCCAGGCGGCCCGTGCTGGCCATCCCCCCTGTCGCTATTTGATAAAACCCAACGCCAAGTGGAACCAGCGATGACAGCACAATCACTTTCAGCAGCCGCGTAAGCTGCCCTTCGCTGGCCAGAATGAAGCCAATCGTGAACACCGCAAAATAGCTCACAAATGCAACAAGGCGTTTCAGTGCGGGAATCATTTCCGGTGCATAACTGACACCCAGCATCATCACCAGCAGCGGGGCTACCCACAACATGATGCTTTGCTGAAAAGATGCCTTGGTGCGCTGTATGCACAATACGCCAGCGCATGCAATCAACAACAGGTTGAGCAAGGCACCAAGCCCAAAGCTGGATGAAAAGCGGGCGGACTCCAGAACTGGATCGAGCGCGCATCGGGAGGCGATCAACAGGTAAAACAGAAGCCTGGGTTGAATGAACAACAGCACGCCCAGCGGAATAATCAAAGGAGCAGCCAGCAGTAAAATAGCGTGTTCACCGAAGCGAACGCCATACATTCCCACAACCGCACCAAAGCCCAACAAAGCCAGTACCGCGATTAACTTGGCTGAGATTTGCAGGGGTGTACCCAAGCGTTGTATTGCGTCATCAAATGGCTTTGCTGGCCCTTGTTCAGGGCCTTTGGTCTGCAATGGCAGGTGTGGTGTATGGATCATGCTCAAAAGTCCAGCAGCACCGATCCCAAAAGGTTGTCGCCAGTCCTTGACATGTTTTCCTTCAATTGCCGGAGTTGATCCACTTTGGAATAGCCTTGACGTGCCACCGCAATGGAGGCACTCGTGCGTGTCGCAATTGCTACTGCATCGGAATAGAGCAGGGCCGCGGGCGTGTCCACAACCACGAGGTCAAAATGCGCTGCCAGTTCATTCATCAAATCGGGGAAGCGGACTTGTGACAACAACTCTTGGGGGTTGGGTGCGTGCGGGCCAGCGGGCAAAACGGACAAGTTTCGAATCTCAGGGATTTGCACTATGAAACCTGGGTCGCCCTTGCCTTGAAGAATACTGGATAACCCCCTGCGACAAGAAATGCCAAAGTGATGATGCAGGTGGGAATGGCGCAGGTCAGCATCCACCAACAGTGTTTTCAGGCCCAACTGCGAAAACGACACTGCGAGATTTGACGCGACATAACTTCTGCCTTCTCCACGTTGCGTGCTCAAGATTGACAATGTTTTTGGCTTGGATTCTGTTTCTATCCAGCGCAACAGCAAATGGGTTCGCAGTTCCCGAAAAGCTTCCGCTTTTCCGCCAAAAGGATCGTAGGCGGATACCAATTCTTCAGAAATTGCACTGTCTCCTTTCTTCAATACCGAATACTCAAATTGCCTTGCGATTGCGTATTCCAGGTCTTCCCGACTGATCAGGCCAAGCGAAATACCTGTTTCCCCAAAAAGAATGTTGTTCTCGCCCTGCTTGCGGTGTATCTGCTCCGCAGCCTCAGAGGTAAGACGTCCTGCACTCACCAGGATATTGCCAATGGATTGGGGCGGCAGGTCCTGAGTATTCATACCAGAGGGTTTCTCAATGTTGTTCATGTTTCTAGTTGCGGCTACGGGTATATGTGCTGTCATGTTGACACTCAAAGATGATCTGTTTTCAGTTGGCCAGTCGACGCCAATCTGGCTTGCCCGACGAAATCAGAGCCAGTGCGGGCAATCCGAGTACGGACAAATCGTCTTTGGATCGAACACGGTGATCCAGGTATTCAGTGACACAGGCGATGGCTGATCCCAATGCAAAACCAAACAGCAGTGCACTCAATGCAATTAGTCCCAAACGTGGTGAGCTAGGGTCTTTGGGAACGCTGGCTTCTGTCACAAGAAAGGCATTTGCAGTGGATTGGCGACTGGAAATCTCAGACATGCTGGTGCGCGTGGATACCAATTCGAACTGATTCTTGGCTGCCTCAAGATCCCGTTTCAGCGTCATGGCTGAATCGCTGTTCTCTTTCATGGTCAGAATTTTCTTGCGCTGTTCCTCTAGTGCTTTGCTCAAGCTGGCTGCTCTTCCCGCTGCTGCCTTTGCCCCTGCACCCAGAGTGGCATTGCTCCGCAGAATTTCCTCATTCACGCTGTTTTGCAAGGCTTGAACTTCAGCTTTTAGGCGCTGATATTCCGGGTGGTTTTCCCCGATCCGGGCCGAGGCTTCTGCCAAAACCGACTGTTTTTGCTGCAGCTGTGTTCTTAATGTGTTCAGGACCACGTTACTCATCGGGTCCTGGATCAGGCCCTTGTCGCCTGAACTGGCGGCACGGCTGAACTGTTCTGCGCTTTCAGCCTGAACCTGGGTCAGTGCACTTGAAATTTCATTCAGTCTTGCGTTTTCAATGTCGATTTGATCATCACTTGCAATAACGATTCCACGCTCTCTTTGAAAGTCCGACAAGCGGGTTTGTGCAGCAATCAGTTCCTCACGCGCTTCACGTTGTTGCTCATCGAAAAACTGGGCATACACTTTTGCCGGCTCCACATTCAAGGCCACAGAAGTCGAGATGTAGGCCTGGGAAATGCCGTTGGCCAATTCAGCAGAGAATGTAGGGGAGCTGCTTGATGCGGTGATCTGCAAAGTATTGCTTTCCTTGCCCGGTGCCACCTCGATACGGCTTTGTACAAGGTTCACCAGCCAGTTTTCAAATTCATTTTCGTCTTGACCGGTTGTTTCCCACTGGGCTCGCAGGTCTTCGTCGTCCTCCAGCTTCAAGGTTTTGATCGCTTGGCGAATCACGCGCCCTGACACGACAATTTCGGCTTGCGTGTTCATGTAGGCGGGGGATGTCAATGGCAGGCCCGAGTTGCCGAAGACGGAGTCGGGTGAGCGCACATCGATGACCAGCGTGGCTTTCGCTGTGTACGATTTGGGTATCAGAAATGCCGTGACGAGGGCACCAAAAAGTACCACGAACATGATGATTAAGATGACTTGCAGGTGTGCCCGAAAGATCAATTGCAGTTGGTTGAATGTCATGGGAGTGTCCCGCGCCTGATTAAAATATGCTTTGTTTGAAGAACAGGGTGTCGTTGTCCAGCAAAGGCTGGTCAAGGTCCGGATTGATGACAATTTCCTTGCCGTCGCTATTTTTTCGGTAGACCTGAATGCCATTCTGGGAGCCGCGCGGTGTCAGTCCACCGGCCTGCGCAAGGGCTTGGCGCACCGTCATTCCAGTTTCAATCTTGTACACGCCGGGTCGCTGAACCTCACCGTACACATAGTATTGGGGGGCCCTGTTGACATAGATGGTGTCGCCCCCCGCAACGAGTACATCGAGCTCATCATTGCCTTTCAGGAATATCTCCTTGAGGTCAATGGTTCGTGAAAAGGGCACGCCATTGCGAACACCTTTCAGTACCACGAGGTCACCGCCGTTCAGACTCACAGAGGGTGCCGACTGAACAATGCCGCCCGCCATGCTGAGCGCGTCTGTGAGTCGTGTGTTGCGCGATTCCAGCGGATAGCGCCCAGGCTTCCCGACCAGTCCAATCACCGAGATTTGCGAACTGCGCATTTCAATTGGAACAATGGAGACTTGTGGGCTGACCACATACTGGCCATCGCTCAGTTTTTTGGCAATCAGTTGTTCTGCTTCCTGAACTGTGAGGTTTCCCACAGGAACTGCGCCCACCAGCGGGAAAGTGATCTCCCCTGTTTCAGAGACGCGACGGTCTCCATTGAAATCCGGGTTTTGAAATACCGTGATGTTGATCAGGTCTCCACCCCCCAGCCGATACTGGTCACCGGTATTTGCGGCATGCAAGGGGGTGAGTGCACCGAGAAGCAGCAGCGTGGATAAAAATCGTTTGAACATGTGGGTCTCTGCCAAGTAAATCAGTGTTGGGGTTGAAGATTGGAGGTGCGGGTTAATGCACATACTTCAAAAAAACGCTCATTGATCCAGCGGTGTAATCTGCGTTCTCAATGGTGGTGGCGCGGCTTCGGTTACGGAAATTTGCACCCAGAGACATGCGTTCCTGAAGCTGGTATTCAAGACTCGCGATGCCTTCTTTCACGCGTTCCGTTCTGGGTGCAGTACTGAAGCCATCGGTTCCATCAAATTCCAGGTTCTGGGGGCGATATGCCAGCTTGAAATGAACTTTGTCGGTGACTTCCATGTTCATTCCCAAAAACAATTGGCGGGCCAGCGCATCCGAATTTGTGGCATCCGATACACCGACAATTTGCTTGCCCCAGGTCAGGTTGAAATTGGTTTTTACAGTGGGGCGGTAAAAAACCTCAAGCCGATAGTTGGTGCCAGAGAAATCGCGTGTCGGAATTTCCTCATGGTCGCGTTGGACGGAAGAAAGCGACAGCGAGAATGCCGTGATTTCTGACCAGTTCCATTGGCCCAACAGCTCTGTTTCATTCTGGTGAAAATCATTGGAGACACTTTGGCCTGGTGCCACAATTTGACGAATTGGAAAGAACCCTTCAGCCTGCTTGAACAGCAGGGAAATGGTGCTTCCGCTTCCCGGGTGGTAGGCAATGCCAATGTAGCCGAGTTCGTCGTCACGATTCAGACCCGCGAATACAGCATCGTCGTCATTTTGGTTGCCGATGAATCGTGTGTTCGTTTTTGAGAGTTGGCTGACTACGGAGTAGTTGGCGTGAAATCTCCATGAAACGGACGCATTGGCGTAATCTTGTTCCCTTTGAACAGCAGACACCAGCCCGGTTTGAATGGGAGCCTGCTCAGAGGACATGCCGCCTTCAATCGAGGCCTTCAGCGTTTCTCCGATTTCAGAGTCCCAGCGCAGGCGGTGGGCATTGCCATCGGCATTGCGTTCGGAAAACCGGTCGTAACGGGTGTCACTGAACGACAGCGCACCGCTGAACTTTTGTCGGCTAAGCTGAAAATTGATGTGAGTCCCGATTTCGACCCGCTCCACTTGATCGGATTCGGGGGCAGGGCCTGCCCCATCCTTGGAACGATTGAGCAAATTGGAATCGTAGGTGTGTGTAAGGGTTGCATAGGGTGCTATGCCTTGGCTTGGCTCAAGCGGAGCAGCCTGTGCGGAAAGGTGCGCGCCATACATCAGAACGCTCAGCAATGAGCACATCCGTCTGGGCGAAAGCCACGGCTTCGGCGTGGAAGCCACACGGTGATGTTCTGAAACTCGCACAAGCAACCTAATTTTGTTGGTAATTTTTCTTAACGCTTAACAATACGCGCAAGGTAACATCCCGCGGCTTGATACCTCCGGTCTGGGTAGGGATGGGTAATCAGAGGGGGTGATATTCCAGGTGGTGTTTGTCCCTGAAGCAAATCACTTTCATGCTGGGGCGGGCATCGGTCAATCGGGTTGTAAAAAACTGAAGAACACTGGTGTAAAGTCAATTGAAACTTTGGTCGTGTATGGGGTGATTTTCATTGATGGATCAGGACTGGTCATCGGATTTGGAACGTGCAGGTGGCAGCTGGAAAGCCTTGGTTCGGGAGCAGTCCCTGTGGGCCATATGGGTTTACAGGTTTGGTCGGCGAGTTGATCGGCGGCCCAACGGCTTGCGCAAAAAGCTCATGCTTCAGTGGTACTGGTTTTTGTACCGGCTTGTAGAAACGCTGACCGGTATCAGTTTGCCCAAGGCTGCGGCCATTGGGGCAGGTTTGAGGATTTGGCATTTCGGTGGCATCTTCATTCACCCCGGTGTCGTCATGGGGCGTAATTGCACCTTGCGGCAGGGCGTCACGTTAGGCGACAAAGGCGACGGTGGTGCTGCGCCTGTTGTGGGAGACAATGTGGACTTTGGTTCGTGTGCGCACGTAATAGGCCCGGTCCACATTGGTTCAAATGTCAAAGTGGGTGCTTTGACCATTGTGTTGTCCAATGTGCCGGAGGGCGCCTCAGTGGTAGGAAACCCGGGGCGTGTTGTACATCAAAGTCCGGTTCACTGACGGTTTGATGTGGCTCGCCTGCCAGTCTTTCGATACTCAGACCAAAACAGGCCAGGCAGTGCCAGGCCATCCTGAACGTAGCGTTTGGTCAGCCTTTTCGGTTCAGACAGTAGTCGGAACAACCATTCAAGACCGGTTTTTCTCATCCAGACTGGGGCACGGGCTTTTTCCCCAGCCATGAAATCAATGGTGGCCCCCGCACAAATGGCCACATTCACCCCGGTGTGTTCAAGGTATTTGTCGGCCCACAATTCCTGTTTGGGTGCGCCCAAACCAATGATTAACAGACTGGCTTTGCTGTCCCGAATGGTCTGACAGATCTTTCTGCATTCATCTGGGTTTTTTTCAAATCCGAAAGGTGGGCTGTACACACCGCAGACATGGACAGACGGGTGTCGGTCCATGATTCTGTCTGCCGCGCGCCGGGCCACACCTTCGGCTGCGCCCAGCAAATACACATTGAGTTTTTCATCACTGTGTGTGGCCTGGTGGGTAGCAAATATCGCTGGCACCAGGTCGCTGCCAGTGACCACTTCCGGCAAGTCGACATTGAACCAGCGGGAGGCCCAATAAATTGGTTTGCCGTCCACCAGGCACAGGCTGGACGAGTTCAATATCCGGCGAAACGCCGGGTTGCGTTTTTGTAACATTGTCAGGTTGACGTTCGGTGTGACAACCATTTTGGGACTGGGTACTTCTTCGTCCACCCAGTCCAGAATGGTCTTGACTGCCTGTGCCTGCGTTACAGCAGAGAATTCAATATCAAACAGAGTTTTTCGCATGGCGCTTGTAAATGATTGAGTCAGCTGCAGAAGGCGCAGGTGTAATGAAAGGCTTGGGTACGGAAGTTTTGCGTTTTCTCAGCCATTCTTTGCCCATCTCGATGAAGAACTTTTCGAAGTATTTCGTCGAAAAGTACGCCAGGCCAAACAGCACCAGGAACAGCAGGGGACGCTTCATGTACATGGTCATTTTGTCGCCCGATGCAAGCCAGGTGGTGAGCAGGAATGGGTGAATGATGTAAAGCGCATAAGCGTGTTTTGAAAGCCACTGCCAGCATGAAGCAGCCATCAGTTTGCTAAGGCCGGCTTGTTGGTTGTAGATCAGTGCACCGATCAAGACTGCGGCGATGTAAGGGCGCAGTACGAACAAGACTGGATGGGGTGGCGCCATACTTGCAGCAGCCAGGGCAATCATGATGAATACAGGGTTGATGCTCGACAATGTTTTCTTCAGTTGGCGCGCGATGTTGTTGTCTGAATGCCAGAGCAAACCCACACTGAGACCGATCAACAATTCATCCAGGCGGAAGAGTGTGGTGGTGTTGAACAGGGCCTGTTCCTGAAAACGATACAGTGTCAGCAACACGCCCACCATGACCAGCAGGTAAAGCCCCGAGCGGCGCAGCAGGAAAAAGCACAAGCCCGCCAGAATGTAGAAATGAACCTCGACGCACACGCTCCAGAGATGTTCTGTCTCGCGCACATACAGCTCCGGCAGGTTGTTCACGAACACCAGGAAGTGCGAACTGACTGACTTGAAACCTAGTTCCGGTAGGCGCCAGGCAAAGCTGAGAATGAGCAGTAGCCAGAGCAGGGGAAAAATACGAACTGCCCGATTGACTGCAAAATCGGTCAGCGATTTTTCGGTCATCAACTTGTGTGCAATCAAAAAGCCGGACAGTGCAAAGAATATGGCCATGCCAAATTGTCCAACGGCAATATTCAAATCAAAAAAAGTTTTTGGCCCCAGTGGCAACAAGTGACAGGCCAAAACACACGCAATACTCAATGCTCTTGCACCGTCCAGGGAATCCCACTGGACGTTGGTAGCGGGCTTGCTCATCGACATAAAATCTCCCCAATAAATTGAACAAAATCTCGATGAGTGTTAAGCCCCCACAGAGTGCGCCCAGCCTAACAGTGCAGGAGCAAGAGTGAGAAATTGCGCGTTGGAATTAGCTTGATGTAGCTAACCCATGCACGCTCGAAAGCCTTTTGATGGCTTGTATTCAAGGGCTTGGGTCAATGATGGGAAATACGGAATCTGTTGCAGATCGGGATTAAAAATTTGCTGATCGGGGCTGAGAACACAAAAGGAATTTTTAATTGCCGAATGACAACCACGGCAATCAAGGGCGCGAGAATCCCGGCCAGACAACCTGCAATCAAGTGCACTGTGAATGATTCAATGTGAAAGAGTTTGCTGAGCAATACCCGTGTGCCGCTTCCCGCCAAGATGTGCATGAGATAAATGGCCATCGACGATGCGCCAATGTATGCCAGAAAAGTGAGATCCTTTTTGGCCAGATAGGCGCCCAAGGTCACCACGAAAAGGATGGATACGATTGTCAGCGCAAGTAAAGCCAGATTTCTGTCAATTGACTGAAATTCGAATACTGCACGGAACAGCCATTGAGCGATTGCGAAGACCGCTGTGATTAGCACCAACAATGTCAGTGAAGAAAATTTTGCAATTCGGAAGTGGGTATTGAAAACAATACCCAAGCAAAAAAATACGAGGTGGCCCACGATGAAATTGGGAATGATGTAATGCGTGAGCGGAGGCGGATAAAGATACAGCGCAACCGATACACCGAATATCAGCAGGTGTCGGCGGGTTGAAAAAGCCCAATAGGTAAGGGATGCAAATGCAAACACAAAAAACAGCGCGTACAAAAACCAGAATTGCGC
>JAIXTE010000078.1 GCA_027484315.1 Burkholderiales bacterium
GCTCGGCGGTGTGGGCATGCTGATTGAGCGCACCCGAAAGTGGGCAGGCTGGGGACTCATGGCCCTGTGTGTTGCTGTGTTGCCTGCAAACATTCACATGGCCATGAACCCAGAACAATTTGCTGAAATTCCGGTCGTGTTGCTGTACCTGCGACTACCGCTGCAGGCGCTGATTGTGTGGTTTATCTGGAAGGCAAGCCAAACACGGCGCGTGTAAAACAGCCTCTTCCACTTATTCCGTTTCTCTGGGGTACACTTTGAAAAAAAGATACTCAACAACAGAGGAGACGGAGATGTTGAAACCCGGTTTGATGATGAAGCAGGAAATGCTGCTTTCTTCAATTCTGCTGCATGCAGAGCGTTTTTATGGTGGGCAGGAAGTTGTCACCCGGCGGGTTGAAGGCGATCTGCATCGCATCACTTTCAAGGCACTTGCCGCCCGCTCAAGGCAACTGGCCAACGCCTTGCATGCTTTGGGTGTGGAGCAGGGCGAGAACATCGCCACCATCGCCTGGAACAGCCACCGGCACCTTGAGATTTATTATGCGGTGGCAGGCATGGGTGCAGTAACCCACACATTGAACCCACGTTACAACCCGCAGCAGTTGATTTACATCATCAATCATGCGCAAGACACCACCATCTTTTTTGATCTGACCTTTGCGCCCCTGATCAAGGCCATCGCTCCGCATTGCCCCACTGTCAAGCGCTGGGTACTGATGATTGATGAAGACAAGATGCCGGCCGAGCCACCTGTCAGCGGTTTGCTGAATTATGAAACTTTGCTGGCCGCTCAAAACGACCGCTATGTGTGGCCTGAGTTTGATGAAAACTCGGCCTGTACGCTGTGCTATACATCGGGCACCACCGGTAACCCAAAGGGTATTTTGTATTCCCACAGGTCAACCATGCTGCACGCGATGATGTCCAATTGTGCCGATGCAATTGCCTTGACTCGCAAGGACACCATACTTCCCGTGGTGCCCATGTTCCATGTGAATGCCTGGGGCTTGCCCTATGCTGCATTGATGACCGGTTGCAAACTGGTGATGCCCGGGCCGCAACTGGATGCCACCTCCATTTATGACCTGCTCGAAAATGAGCGTGTTACCGTGGCAGCGGGTGTGCCCACAATCTGGTTGGGCTTGATCAACCATGTGCTGCAAAACAAGTTAGCCTTCAGCACACTGAAACGGTCCTTGGTCGGCGGGTCTGCGGTGCCGATCAGCCTGATCAAGGCCTTTGACGAAATGGGTGTCGAGTTGATGCAGGGGTGGGGCAGCACGGAGATGTCTCCTCTTGGTACTGTTTCCAAGTTGTCGGGTGACGAGCGTGATTTGCCCAAACAGGAGCAGTATGAAATTGTGGCCAAGCAGGGACGAACCATTTTTGGCGTGGACATGAAGCTGCTGGCCGAGGACGGAACAGAGTTGCCTTGGGATTTCGAGCAAAGTGGCGAACTGCACGTGCGCGGTCACTGGGTACTGAATGAATATTACGGCGGCGACGGCGCAAAAGCATTCAGTCATGATGCCGATGGCAAGCGTTGGTTTGCCACCGGTGATGTGGCGCGCATGGCACCGGATGGATTGATGCAGATTACAGACCGCACCAAGGATGTGATCAAATCGGGCGGTGAGTGGATCAGTTCAATCGATCTGGAAAACATTGCCATGTCTCATCCAGCGGTATTGCAGTCTGCAGTCATTGCCATCCCCCATGAAAAATGGAATGAACGCCCGTTACTGATCGTGGTTAAAAAGCCTGGTAGCGAGATCAGCAAGGAAGAACTTTTGAAATTTTATGAAGGCTGTACCGCAAAAATGCATATTCCAGATGACGTGGAATTTGTGGATGCCATGCCAATTGGTGCAACCGGCAAGATACAGAAATCAGTGCTGCGTGAACAATTCAAAGGCGTTCAATTTGCAAAGTAAGTCCTAATGTAAAATCGGAATCAGCCTTTGTTTAATGGTTTGCCCGCACACGGGGTGGATTATCCTGTCCACCCCCGCTCTTTGGAATGAAAAAATGAATTTGCGTACCATTTTCCTGGTTTCACTGATGTTGATGGCTGGTTCACCGGCCATCGCGCAACAGCCGGTTTATCGTTTTTCACCAGTGAATCAGTGGGATATTCCGAAAACTGCAGCTTATTGGAATCCGATTATTCAATATGTCAGTGAAAAAAGTGGTGTCAAGCTCGAGTTGAAAATTGGACGCACCTCAGCAGACACCACCGCGTATGTGCTTGCCCAGGAAGTTGAATTCGTTTTTTCAAATCATCTTTTCAGCCCGGAACGTGACAAGCTGGGCTGGAAGGTGTTCGGCCGTCGCACTGGACCGGCCCTGCAAGGTCAAATTGCCGTCTTGGGCAGCTCACCTATTCGTACCCTTGCCGATCTGAATGGGCAGGACATGGTTTTTGCTGGCCCTGAGGCATTTATTGGTTATCGAGTGCCCCAAGCCCAGCTGATCAATCAGGGGATCGAGGTCAACCCTGTGTTTGCGGGCAACCAGAATGCAGCCTTCGCCCAACTGCTGGCTGGAAGGGCCAAGGCAGTGGGTAGCAATTCTGCTTTGATTGAAGGTTTCTCGGAGAAACAGGGCACAAAATTCCGGGTTTTGTGGACCTCTGAAGATTACCTGGATCTTGCCTTGATGGCATCCAGCAAAGTGAAGGCCAAGGATGTCCGGGCTGTGGTCAATGCATTTATCGGCATGCACAAGAGCAAAGAGGGTGCACTGATTTTGAGGCGTGCCTCAGAGTCCGTCGGCCTTGACCCGGAGAGTCATTTTTTGCCCGCGTCGGACAAGGATTACGAAACCTATCGCCGTTTTTATGCATCAGCCCCAATTGCTGTGCGCTAAGGTTTTGCAATAAACATGAGCCGTATCCGCTTGTTGCCCTCATCCCTGATCGGACGGGTATTTTTGTTGTACACCATTGCCCTGATGCTGTTTGTCGGCATCAGTTTTGTGGCCTTTTCCCGATTCCAGTATCACAGCACGCTGGAAGAGGCGCAGGACTCGGCCAACATGATGATTGAAGTGGTTTCACAGACCGTGACGGACAGTGCGGTGATTGGAGACTATGACACCATTCAGCGAACCCTCAACAAGGCCATCGCAGGCTCTCGTTTTGCGTCCGCGAAGTTCATCGACCTTGCCGGTGGCGTCATCAGAACCCAAAATTCAAACATCACCAAAAGCACCTCGCCCCTTTGGCTTCGTGAGCAGGTTGCCGAACAGCTGTATGACGTGAACCGTGCCATCAACGCGGGTGGTTACGACTATGGAGTGCTTCGATTCACCTTTGCAGTGGATGCGATTGCAGATGGTTTCTGGGGCTTGATTCGTGTGGCCATGGCCAGCGCTGTGGCTGGTCTGATTGGTGGTCTGCTGATCATCTGGTTTCCATTGAAAAGCTGGCTTGGAGCCCTTGAACGTGTGGATGAGTTCGAGCATGCACCAGTTTCAAAACCTGGCAACGACAAAGACCTTCGCATTGAAAATTTGCCCACTGAATTTCGTCCTGCATTTGAAATGCTGAAACGAACCACCGAACATCTGGACGGTGAATCCCGGGCCAAGGAGCTTGCTGAAAGCGCCAACCGGGCAAAAAGCCAATTTCTCGCGAACATGAGCCATGAAATACGCACGCCGTTGAATGGCATTATCGGCATGACTGAGCTTGCCCTGGAAACCCAATTGACCAAAGCGCAACGGGAGTTTTTACAGGTTGCTCACGATTCTGCAAACACGCTGTTGTTGATCGTCAATGAGATTCTGGACTTCTCCAAAATTGAAGCCGGCATGATGACCCTTGAGAAAGTGGTCTTTGACCCACGCCGGGTATTTGAGCAGGCACTGGGGCCGATGATACCCAAAGCCACCGCGAAAAAACTGTCACTTGAATGTACTTTTTCGGAATCTTGCCCTACTGAACTGGTCGGAGATCCGGTGCGCTTGCTACAGGTTGTGAACAACATGGTCGGTAATGCCATCAAGTTTACCGAGCGGGGTGGCGTGCATGTGCACGTGGATACAAGCAGGGATCCGCGTGGTGTGCATAAACTGATCTGCTCAATCCGTGACACAGGAATTGGAATTCCACCTGAAAAAATTGAAGCTGTGTTCAGGCCATTCGAGCAAGCCGATACCTCTATCACTCGCAATTTTGGCGGCACAGGTTTGGGCTTGAGTATCACGCGACGGCTTGTCGAGTTGATGCAAGGGGAAATCTGGGTGGAAAGTGAAGTGGGCGTGGGTAGCACGTTCCACTTCACCGTGATGGATTTGAAGCTCAGCTGATTTCACGGGTTGCAGCAGCCCGAAAAGGGCTGCTGTTTGCCAGGTGTTTGACCGCAGGTCGCTTTATTTTGGGCCCCACAGCTCTTCAAGCCGCTTGTCGCGACCGCAACCATTGCGATAGTACCCGTACCGAATCGGATTTTTCTTGTAGTAATCCTGGTGGTATTCTTCGGCGGGATAAAACTTCACTGCCGGGGCCACTTCGGTGTGTATGGTCTTGAACTTGCCGCTGGCCTGTAACTTCGCCTTGCTGGCCTCAGCCACTTTTTTCTGTTCGTCGTTCAGGTAATAAAAGCCGGTGCGGTATTGGGTGCCCGCGTCACAGAATTGCCGGTCTTTCACGGTGGGGTCGATGGTTTTCCAGAAAAACTCAACCAGCTGGCTGTAGCTGACTTTGGTGTCGTCGTAAGTCACTTCGACCGCTTCGGTGTGATCGGTACGGCCTGCACTGACGACCTTGTAATCTGGATCCTTGTACTGCCCACCGGCATATCCAGATATTGTTTTAAGCACCCCCGGTACTTTGTCAAAATCAGATTCCACGCACCAGAAACAGCCGCCACCGAAAATGGCGGTTCTTGTCTCGGCCTGTGCGCCTGTAGCAGCCAACACACCCAGTGCGATGGCCAGTGTTGATTTCAATTTAAACGCTGTGTTCATATTCATGCCTTGCGCAGTGTTGGAATACTCTGGCCTTCCGGTACGAAATTCAATGCCAGTCCGTTGTTGCAATACCGTTTGCCCGTGGGTGCTGGCCCATCATCAAACACGTGGCCCTGGTGTCCGCCGCAGTTGCTGCAGTGGTATTCCGTGCGTGGCAATACAAGCTTGTAATCGGTTTTTGTATTCAACGCGCCCTTGTTGGCGTCAAAGAAGCTCGGCCAACCCGTGCCGCTGTCGTACTTGTACTGTGCGGGGAACAGGGGCAGGTTACACGCTGCACACACATAGGTTCCCTTGCGCTTCTCATTGTTCAAAGGGCTGGAGAAGGGCCGTTCAGTGGCCTCCTTGAACAGCACATTGAATTGTTCCTTGTTGATGATTTTCAGCCATTCCGCTTCAGACTTGTTCAGTTTATTCATGCTGGCAATTGAGCTCATGGGTTTTGCGATCATCAGGCCTGCGCCCAAGGCAGCAAGACCTGCCAATACGGTACGACGTTGCATTGTCTTTTCCTTTTTTCAATCAGTTGTTAACCACACCCGGCCAAAGCTTCTGGTGCATTCAATGCCTGCAGCACGGTACTGGATTCACTGTTTTCAACGATGACACCAATTCCAATGTTGTTTTGGTTCCAGTCCGCTGGAATATTCTGTGTGAATACCTTCATGCTGTCACCGCTTGATACTGTCACAGGCTTACCCAGGAAGCGCACCACCCGGTCATGCCGCAACAGTTCACCCCGGTTTTCGCCGGATTTCACTTGCTGGCTCAATTTGTCTTCATACAGTGCAACAAGCATTTTGCCCGCCTTGTAACGGTCATCCAGCCAATCTGTTTTCACCTTGATTTCGACCTGATTGTTTTGTTTTCGTTCCAATGACATGTGCAATGAAATGGGTGCCTTGTCCTGTTTCATTGCAGCGAGTTGTTGGGAGATCAATCCGGCCTGTCCCCAACGACGCACTTCGCGGTTTGAAAACACGTACTGTGGGGTGTAGATCTGGGTGACGTTGCCGCGGCTTTTGTGCGCATACTGGCGCTCGGTGAATTGTTTGCTGGAATAGGGGTCTTGCCAGCCAATGTAATTCCAGTAGTCCACATGAAAGGACAAGGCAAGAATGTTACCCGCCCGTTCTGGCGTGGCCAGTTGACTTGTCAGCCAGCGGTCTGCGGGCGGACAACTGCTGCAACCTTCGGATGTGTAAAGCTCGGCCACAATCATGCGTTCGGCCGGGCTGACCCAGGTGCAGTTTTCTGTCTTCGCCTGCACACCCGAGTGGAACAGCATTGCGCTTGCCACAATCACACCACCAAGGGCGTTGACATCAGGTTTCCAGCAATTTTTCACAGGGCCTCCCATTGGCACCAGAGGTACTTGGTGCGTCTCTGGGAGGGTATTCGCTACAGCGCGATGAAAAGTTACACGCGCGGCTGCATTCCTGCTTTCATCATGCTGGCGTTATTTGCGCAACTGGAAAGGTCATTTCGAAGCCGGTAATTTCAAGGGCTGTGACCACATCTGCAATATCCAGATCAGGAAAAGCGTCGCCAAGGCTGTTTAGCAGGTGGATTTTGGCGAAGCGGGCCTTGCCCTTTGCACTTGGGCTGTACACAAACTCCTTGCCCTGCCAGTGTTGCCCCAAAGTTTTCATGAAGCCAGGCACCAGGCTGGTGTGAATGGGAAACTGCAAGCCGCCAGAGGTATAAGCCAATTCAAATTGGGGCAGGTCATTCTGATGCAGGCTGATTTCCTGCAGGCCTTCTGGACCCTGCGTGACATCAAAGTCGCACAGGTTTTTCGGAATGCCCCAGTTGATTCGACCGTTTTTTACGCTGCTGGCACTGCTCACCACGATGTTGCTGATGGTGGGTCTGCGTTTGCCTGTGAACTGTGCGGTACCTGGAATATAAAGCAATTCCTTGTATGGACCAGCATTGGAATGGGTGTAGTCCACGAACATCAGCACGCTCAAAGGTGCTTCAAGCGTGTCGCGAATAGTCGATGGAATACGCAGGTCGGCTCGAAGCTTTTCTGCCTTGCTGCGCATGACCACAATCAACCCCTTGCCATGCAGGGTCCAAGGTGCAGGCACATCTTCAAAGTGTGCAAACTCGTCTGTCGCGCCTTCAGCAATCGATTCAACTGGGTTCAATTCTTTAACCTATTTTGTAAATGTTCATCTTGTGCCCTTCCGGTGTGCGGAAGTAGGCTGCGTAAAAGCCGGGCATGCGTTCACCGGGTGCGCCTTCACAGGTGCAACCGTGTGCCTTGGCATGGGCATAGAATTCATCCACTTGGGCACGGTCTTTGGCGGCCAAGGCAACCATGGTGCCGTTGCCCACATTGGCTGGTGCGCCGTTGGCGGGCTTCATCAGGCCGATGAAGGGGTTGGCCAGGCTGCTTCCCCAAAAAATGCCGTGGGGCACTTCCAGAACTCGTTTGGCGCCCAGTGGCGCGAACAGTTTGTCAAAATATTCACCGCTTTTTGGCAGGTCGTTCGTACCGATAGTTACATATCCAATCATCGTACTTCTCCGTGGATTGTTGGTTTCAGGTTCTCGCAGGCAGGAATTGCCCGTAACCCATTTCTTTTCCGAGCTCGGGGCGCACGCCTTCGTTCTCGACAGCTATCTTGCCATTAATCAGCACATGTTTGACCACGCCCGGGTTGCGATTCACCAGCCTTTGCAGGCCAAAGTTTTCCATCTCGCCCCAGGTGACCTGTTCAAGGTTCTGGTTCAGTGCTTCGGGGTTCAATACCACCAGATCAGCCCGGTCGCCCACGCGGATTTTTCCGGCATCAATGCCCAGCCAGTCGCCCTGTTCGCCGGTCAATCGCCACACCGCATGTTCCATGCTCATGATGGGTTTGCCTTCGTCAATGGTTTCCTTGATGAGTTTCAGGAAACGCAAGGGCAGGTTGTAGAACGCCATGTTGCGAATGTGGGCGCCGGCGTCGCTGAACGTGATCAGGGTGTATTTATCTTGCACCAATTCGCGGATGACTTCGCGCTTGTGGTTGCCCACGGTGGTGTACCAGCGCAACTGGCGGCCAAACTGCACCACCAGGTCCAGGAACAGGTCGACCACGTGCACCTTGCGCGCGCGCGCCACTTCGTCGAAATTCTTGCCCACCAGGTTGGCGTCCGGGCATTCCAGGATGATGGCATCGCCAAAGTCGCGTTGCCAAACCCGCGGGCTCAGTTTTTGTCCATAGAACTTTCGGAACTGACGTCGGTAGTCTTCGTTTTGCAGCAGGCTGTTTCTTTCAATTTGCGTGCGCAGGTCGAGCGCCATTTCACCGGCGCCAAACTCTTCGAAAAACACCACGTCAATGCCGTCTGCATACACGGTGAAAGGGGTGGGCAACAACTGCCAGCGGAAAGCACCACCCAGCCAGTTCACCAGGCGGCTGGAAATTTGCGCCATGGGGCGAACAGTCTTGTTGCCCTTCAAGTCGATCAGGGCGATCAGAGTTGTTTTCAGGGGTTTGCGTATCCAGCCCAGTGTTTCAATCAGGTATTCGAAAATTTGCAGCGGGTTGGCAGCATTGGGTGCACCCTGGTGAACACGGCGGTACTTGCGCAGAATCTTGTTCAGTCGGCGAAGTTCGCTCCAGCGGGCATAGGTGCTGGGCAGGCTCTTGGACCAGGCGCGGTCGCCATCGATTTTGTCCCATTTCAGGCACATGGTGGACAAACCCAGGAAACCGGCCTCCAGCGCTTCGGTCAGCGTGCTTTCCATTTTCTGCAGCTGTGCTTCGGTGGGTTTGATTTTTCTGTCGGTGGAGTCCATCAAACCCATGGTGCCCACGCGCAAGTCGCTGTGACCCAAAAAGGAAATCAGGTTGGGTCCCAGTGGCTGCTTTTGCACGAACTCAACCCACTGCTTGGGTGTCTTCCAGGTTTTTTTACTTTGGAGAATTGGCAGCACCTTTTCACGGGGCACTGTTTCCACGCGTGTGAAAATATCGGATGCGTCTTCGGCTTCGCTGCAGATCATGCTCAATGAGCAACTGCCGACCAGCACGGTGGTCACGCCATGTCGAACCGATTCCGACAGGCTGGGGGCCACAATCATTTCAGCGTCGTAATGGGTGTGGGTGTCCAGGAAACCGGGTGTTATCCAGTGACCCGCAGCGTCGATGACTTTCGGCGTGCCTTCGTATTGCAGGGGTGTTTCGCTAACTGCTGCAACCCGCCCATCCTTGATGCCGATGTGCCGAATGCCTGATGGACCACCTGTGCCGTCGAAATAACGGCCGCCCGTGATGACCACGTCGAAAGTCGATGCTGCCATGTCTTGTCTCCAATTTTCATTTTTTTCAAATGTAACAAGAAATCTTGTCTAATTGGAAATTTTTTTATCGACGGCTGTAAATGACGTCTTTTGAACCCGCGGGAAGGGTGATGAAATCTCCGTCCTCGCCGATGCGCAATGGGCCCTTGAATATCTCTGGTGCCTTGCCCAGAAAGACTTCCCGCAAGGGTGGCAGGGGCAGTGGGGGTACAATGTGGCTTAGCACAACATGGCCCACCCCGGCGTCCTGAGCCAGTACTGCGACATCTGTCGGTGTGGCATGGTAGTTGGGAATGTCCGCGAAAATTTTCGCCAGCTTGCTGCGCTGGTTGTTCAGGGCGGCTTCCTGCAATTTGCCCACCAATTCAGGGCTCAAGGCTTCGTGCACCAGCAAATCGGCCCCACGCGCCGCGTTTTTGACCTGTTCATCGCTTGTTGTGTCACCGCTGAGCACCACGGTGCGGCCCTTGTAGTTGATTCGATAGCCCACGGCCGGGCTGATGGGCTGGTGATTCACTGCGAAGGCTTCAATCAGCAGGTCGGGCTGTTGCAACACGGTGATGTACTGGCCTTTTTGCACTTCAAATTCATTGACGTCTGCCCCAGCCAGTTCCGTGGGCATGGTGGCTGCCCCGTGGTGGGCTGTGCGGTACCCGGTGTCGGCCGTGTAGGCCTGCTTGAAGCCTTGCAGCACATTTGAAATGCCGTTGGGGCCATGTACAGTAAGGCGCTGCCCTTCGGTGTGCTGTGCCCAGCGTGTCATCAGCACTTCGCCCAGCCCATCGATGTGGTCTGAATGAAAGTGGGTGACGAAAACACCTTTTAGCTGCCCCGTTGAAAAACGCATCGTACTGATCTGCTTGGCAGCCGCACTGCCTGCGTCGAACAGAAACATGTCTTTTCCGGCAATCACCAGCGTGCAGGGCGCTGCACGGTTGGGGTCAGGAAAAGGCGAGCCGGTTCCGCACAAACCCACGTGAAGCCCATCTTCCAGTTGCGCCAGCGGGTCTTGCATGCGTTCGCTGACAATTTTTTCAACCAGGGCCATGGCGATCGGGGTGCGTTGCAGGTAAGCAATGCCCGCGCCCAGAAGCACAAGGATCAATGAGGCAAGCAGCAGTTTTTTGAGCATGGCGTGTCCTGATGGTGTTGTTCAATTCGATATTCGATTTGTTGTTCGATTGATTCAGCGTGCTTGGCTTTCGACCCAGATGGGCGAGCTCCAGGCACGTTCCTGCTGGGTGATGAAGCGGAAATCGCCGCGGAAAGAGCCTGGCTCACCTTCAATTCGGCAGCAGCCCTCATAGCCTGCGAAACCGCTTTGCGCACTGAACAGGCCGTTGCCAGGTTGAAGCGCTTCGCACTGCACCCCTTTGGCTGTGCACATCTTGGTGGTCCAGCGGCAGGAATTGTTTTCAAGCGCGCGCGCGTAGTAGCTGGCACCGGTTTCGGCGTTGAACTGTGTGTCATGGAACACAGCACACATTTGTTCTGGCCCTTGCTGTTGAATGCTGCAATCGGAATTGGGTTGCGGTGCGTTGGCATTTTCCGCCAGCTTCAACACCTGTTGCTTCAACTCACCCGCCTTGCTGGCCCAGGTTTTGATCAGTTCAAGGCGTTGCAGCGGAATACCTGCTTCTTCACCACCCGGGTCCTGAATGGCGTAGGCCACGATGTAGGGGCCAGTCCGACTGCTTGTGTCACTGCGTGTGCTACTGACGTTCAGTGTTCCACCCATGGGCACACCTTCAACCAGGCCTTCTTCAATCGGGCTTCTGCCTGCAGCCAGTTGTTCACAAATATTACTGGGGAAGGGGGTTTGTGATGCCAGTGTACGAATTCGCATGCGCGAGCCCGAGGTGGCGAAAGTTTCCCGGCGTTTCAATGCAGCAAAAATTTCCTTGCGTGTGTTCTCACGTGCCCAAACCCCGGCTAATCCACCTGGTGTGAAGTTGGAGGCCACCGGGTTGAATACACGGTCCGCGCAGCGGTTGGGGTCGCTGGCCGACTCCACGCTGAAGGGTATCTTGAACCCGGTGATCGAATCGGTGGGCAAGGGTTGTTGCCGGCATTCCCAATTGCCCAGTGCTTCATTGGGTTCGTCATCCAGTACGCCGCCATGGCCAGAATTTTTCGCAAACTTCGTTTTATCCGTGTTGCCCGCAATGCCATTGTGGGTGTCGCTGGAACCGATGAAGCCATACTGGTAGGGGTTCACGCCCAGTTTGCGTTGAATGACACTTCCCTCAGGAAGCACATTGCGTGCGTAGTCCAGTGGGGTTGAGCAGTCGCTGGGGGTAGACCCGCCAATGTCGCTGTTCGTGCAAGCCTCCACTGCATGGATGCTTTTGCCTTGGCCCTGCAGGCGGTTGACCTGGCAAAACAGGGGGTCGGTGGCCTTGCCTTTGCACACCTTGGCACATTCCGCTGGGTCGCCTGCAGCACCTTTGCACAGCGTTTTCCATTCTTCAAATCCGCAACCCGATTCTTCACCACCTGTCAGCCCTTTGCTGAAACCAGTGATGCATTCGCTGGCCCCTTTGTGTTGCACGATTTCAAACAGGCGATCCAGTGTGTTGCGCAATGTGGCGTCTGCTGCTGTCAGGGTGGCGTTGTTGCGGGCCAGCGGCAGGCCTGTGTCAGCCTGGCGTGGGCGGGCAAAGCGCCCGTCACTTTGGTTGGTACTGTGCGGAATGGTGACCACATCGCAGCCATCGACATCGAGGCATTCTGTTTTCAGCCGGTCGAACAGGTTCCATTCATCGTTGGTGTTGTTGGTAGTCGGAATCAGTGGCGTTGAGCTGATGACATCTGACGGTACTTTTGCACCTGCAAAGATGACATTCCGATGCAATACCTGACCACCTTTGTTGGATGAAAACTCATAGCCATTGAAAGTCGTGAATTTGCAGGGCTGGTTTTCTTCGTTGGCTATTGTCTGAATTTCTTCCCAAGTGCGGGTACTGGGAATTCGGCTGCCCACACCGGTGACAACCTGCAAATACAAAGGCACGTTGCCGGTAATGAATACGGAAACATTGTCGCGAATGACCTGGCCCAGCACGCTGCAGGCTGGGTTGGTACCTGCAGGTACGTTGCCTTGAATTTCACAAATGTTCGAGAAGGTGCCCAGTTGCTCTGCGTGTTCTGTCACTGCGGCAAAATCGAGCGGGCGACCAATGTTGATTTGGCGCATGGGTGTATCGGGGTTTTCACCGGAAGGCAGAAAAGCATTTTCTCCCTTGGCAAACTGGTAGGCTTCACGCGGGCCATTGATGGAGTTGAAAAAATACGCATCAAACGACAGCTTGGTGTGAATGTGCAAATCGCCAAAAAAGGCTTGTTTGCGCACGCTGCTGCCCACGCATTCCGCATCTTCTGGCCGTTCCGCTGGTGTGACCGGGGTGGGCACATTACTTTGTGCTGCATTGTCCGGTTCCGAGTTCAGGCAGCCTGCCAACAGGCCTGTGGCCAGCAGTGCGGGCAATACCCTGTTCACCCAATGTGCGTGGGAATCAAACATAGCCGTGAATCCTTTCAACAGTCCAGTACAGCGCAGCACCGCCGACCAGCAGCGTGAGGGTGTATTGCGCAAGGCGGGTCCAAGTGGGGTAATGTGCTTTTTCAAGCACGGCGAAAGCGGTGGCCAGCACGGTGACAATCCACAATTGACCAATTTCAATGCCCAGGTTGAACAGGAGCAGGGTGCTTACAAGGGCATCTTCGGGAAATCCGCGCTCTTCCATTGACAGGGCGAAGCCCGAGCCATGGAGCAGACCAAATGCCGCAATCAGGAGCAAATGCGACCAGCCGGGCTTGTTGGCTGGTGCGGGTCGAATCAATTCCCAGGCCAGCCACAACACGCTGAGTGCAATCCACGCTTCAATGGCCCGTGTGGGTACCGCAATCAAGCCCAGGACCAGCATGGCCAAGGTCAGGCTGTGCCCAACAGTGAACAGGGTGAATTGCCCCACAAGCTGCGGCACAGTCTGTTTGCGACGTTTCCAAAGCAAATACAAACCTGTGACAAACAGCACATGGTCCCAACCAAATACGATGTGTTCAATACCAATGGACAGGTATTCAAGTGGTGGGGGGGTGTTGGCTTGGCCGCTCAGATCAAGACTTGAGTCTTTGGGAGTGAGTACCGAATGAACGCGTTGGGCGTTCAAGGGTGTAGCCAAAACAATCAGGTCTGGTGCCAGGCGTGTGAAGCCGGTGGCCTTTAGCTCGTGCTGCTTCAAGGGCGCATTGCAAAAAAAACTGCCGCGTTGAATCACCTCTGCGTTGTCTTCCCATTCCGTATTGATGTCGCGCAATTCACAGGCTGGTTGAAACTGGAAGTCGATGGGGGGCACCTTGCCGTCAGCTGCCACTGTGCGTTTAAAAACAAGTTGCCCCGAACCTTGTTCGGTCTCATGCAGCAACAGTGCCGAGGTGCCCATCTCGTGTGCAGTCACTTGCTGGCCAAAGCCAAGCAATACAAGAAAGATTGTCACCGCGGACCACCGTCCTTTCATGGCACTTCCTTGATGGCATACGTGGCGCGCAGTGCGGCCAGCCCAGCTTCATTGACTTGCTGGCGTTGAGCCGCCATGAGGTCGGAACGCAACTGGCTTCCCGCTTCCTCAAGTGTCATGGTACGTCCGGGGTTGCGTTCCTGCACCTTGAACAGGTGCACGCCCAATGCGGATGAGATGGGTGAGGACCATTCCCCGACAGGCACTTCAAAAAGCACATCGGAGGCGTGCTGACCTATTTCCTTGACCACATTTTCCTTCGTCAGCAGTACACCCGCCTGCAATGGGAATGGGTCGGATAAGACATTCTGTCCCTTCAGCAATTCATCCCGTGCCGTGTTGGCCTGAGCCATTGCATCGTCGCCCCGTTTTCCGCGGCTGAAAAAGTGATGATTGAACAGGATAGTTTGGTCGGTCTGGTATTTTTGGGGATTCTGATCCAGCCAGGTTTGCAATTGTTCTGATGTGGGCGGTGCGATCGGGGTCATGTCTTCCAACAGGAACCGCATTTTCTGCACCACACGGCGTTTGACAATCAGATCGTCTTTTTCAAGACCCAGCTTCAGGCCTTCGCGGTACAGAATTTCTTCGTCGATGTAATTGGCCAAGGCCTGTTCGTAAGTGCTTGCCCCGGAACCTTGTGAACCTGCCTGCAACACCTGTTCCCGCACAAAAGCACGCTGGGGTTCCGAAACAAGCAGTTCATGATTTTTTGGCCCCTGGCTGCTTTGCCATTCCAGTACGCCGATCAAGACCGCCACTACCAAAAAGCCCAATGCAGACCAGGAAGTTTTCATCGTCAATGCTTACTTCATGTAGCGCCACACGCCGGAGGGCATGTTGGCCAAAAGGGGTTTGAGGATTTTCCATGGGTAGCCCGGCACAACGCCCACGGCACGGCGCTTTTCAATGTGATTGGCCATTTCTTTTGCGGCCTGTTCCGCCGACACAAGAAAGGGGTATTGCTCCATGTTGTCCACGATGTCGGTTTTTACAAAACCGGGCAGAATTTTGGTGAAATCGATCTTGTATTTTTTCAGCTCAATGGCAGCCGCATCGAGATACATTGAAAAGCCTGCCTTGGTTGCGCAGTAGGCCGCCTGTTTGGGAATGGGCGTGAGCGATGCCAGCGATGAAATGCCCACTACATGCCCGCCACCGTGTTGTTTGAACCATTCAACAGCCGCATTCACCGTGGCCATGGCGCCCAGCAAATTCGTCTGCATCAGACCAAGCTCTTCATTCAATTGGCCTTTGCCGACACCTGTCAACTTGTTCACACCGGCATTCACTACCACTACATCCACTTTTCCAAGTGTGCTGAACAGCCCCTGAAGCCCGGGGCCAACCTGCTCGATGTTGCTGACATCCAGTGTCGTGATTTGAACTTGCAAATTTTGCCCCCCAGGCAGTGCTGCGATTTCAGCGCGAAGCGCTTCCAGCCTGTCAATTCGACGCGCCGCCAAACCCAGGTTGTAGCCGCGTTGCGCGAATTCCAGTGCAAGCGCCCTGCCAATACCGGATGACGCCCCAGTGATAACTGCTGTCCTGTTCAAGCTGCTTTCTCCATCTGTTGTTTTGGCAATTCGGTGACTGCCACGGTCAATGCTCGCCGCTCAACGCGCGGCAGATTCAAATTCAAAATGTATTCAGCCCCATGACTGACAAGCCACGTACGAACCTTCTCCTGATCGTTTTTGGACATTGCGGTAAAGCTGTCCAGTGCCCGTTGCATCATCCAGATCATGTAAGGCAGGGCGCCGCGTTTGAACGGCTGACCTGCCATGGTGGTGGTGACCTCGCCAATTCGGCGCGGCAAGCGTTTGTTCAAACCATGTTGCTGTGCATGTGCCGTGGCCTGCTCTCCAATTTTTGCCACCATGGGTACGAACTCCTGAAACACCGATTCAAACACCGGGTTCAGCGTGGCGGGTATTTCATCGTTGGGCATCAGCTTGTGTTTTGCAAATGGAGCCGGGTTCTTCATCCGCTCCAGCCACTCGCTCAAATTTGTTCTTGGCTCGATCAATTCGCGTTTGGGCCAGGGGTCTCGCCCCAAGTGTCCATACATGGTACCCACCAAACCAAAGTCACCCAGACTGGGACGTGCTCCCAAAAGAAAAGGATATTCTTCAAAATGCTTGTCCAGCGCATCCAGCATGCCCACCGTCCAGACATTCATGGTGGCGTATTGTTCTGGCACAATTCCAACATGTGGCAACATACCGACCAGCATTTTGGCGGGTCGCAAGGCAATCTTTTTCTGCAAAAACCCCGGGGCCCAGGGCAATAAGGCTTTGCCTGCTTCGCGCTCAAAAAGTGTGTAGTTTTCTGGATAGTTCCAGCGTGTGTGCATGGCAATCGGGACCCACCATTCATCTCCCCAGGCTTCCAGCAACAAGGAGGCAAACTGTTGAACAGGTGTGTCGGGCATCACCGGGTTGTTGGTGTGCACGGATTCGATGTAGTCGATGATTTCAGTGGTGTCCTGTATCCATTCGCCCGATGCTGTTTTCAACACGGGCATGACCGCAGCCCCGGTTTTCTTCTTGATCGTACGTGTCAGCGTGAACAGGTTCACGGCTTTCAAGGTGTGGCTGGCTTGTTTGTAACGCAAATAGCACAAAGCCTTACCTGTGAAATACGACAGATGCCATCCATACAGTGTGTAGTTTTGTCTCATGTTGACCCTTTGTTTGTGGGTTCGAATGATTCATTAAATCACTAATATTTACAGTGTGTCAATTTGTTTGGTGCTGTGGCATACTGGCATCTGAATCACGGTCTAATGACAGGTCAATGACAACTTCCACTACCCCCGAGAAGCGGCCCTATCTCGGTAAAGAAGATCGAAAGAAAGCGTTGTTGCTCAGTGCTGCCGAGCTGGTGGAAGAGGCTGGTTGGGGCGTACTCAACATGAGTGCCTTGGCTGATCGTGCGGGCGTAAGCCGCCAATTGGTTTACCAGCATTTTCCAAATCTCGAAAGTTTGCTGGGTGCCACAGCGTGGGTTGTTTTCACCGACACCATGGAGGGCACTGCCCAGGCCATTGCAAGCCATCCCAATGATTTGAAGCAGGCCATCCGTGCAGCCGAACTGGTGTCACTTGACATGCCGGTGGGGCGTGGCGATGCGCTTTGGCAATTGATTGCAGGCTCAGGCCTGAATTCCCCCGAGCTTGAAACCATTCGCCTGGGCATTCGGGATGTCATTCTGAAGCTTTGGGTGCCAGCCGTGCGCAAAGAAAAGAACCTCGACAAGCCAGCTGCCACCAGCCTGGTGTGGATGGTGATTTTGTCTTTCTGGGGTATTCGGCAATTGATTCGCGATGGGCTGGTCAGCCGGGAGCAAGGTGTTGCACAGTTTGACTCGCTTCTTGATCGGCTGATGTAATGCCGGGTCTCAGGGTCTTACTTTAGCAACTGCTCGACACTTCGCTGCAGCACTTTCTTGGCCTGTTTGACACTGAGCTGCTGATCGTTGCGCAGCCTGAGCCAGGTTTCGAAACTCAGGATCAGATCCAGTGCTTCAAACAGGAATTTGTCTTTCACGATTTCGGTTGGAAGAAATGCGCGCAGCAAATGGCGTTGTAGGGCCACCGTGCGCGCTTGCTGGTTTTTCAGAAATTCGGATTCATGCAAATGAACCAGGCTGGCCGCTTGAATGGGTGCGAGCTTTTCAAACATGTCCGCACGTCGCTCAATGGCGTGCATCAGTTTTTCCTGCCAGGTATTTCCTTTCAATGGTGTGGCCAGCACTGGCGCCACAATTGAATCCACTTCACTGGTGATTTCCCGGTACAGCGTTTCCATGTCATTGAAATGCCGGAAAACTGTGCGCAGACCAACCCCGGCGCGGGCCGACACCATCTCCGCAGTGGGTGCCATGTGTCCTTCGCGAATCAGCGCGATCAGGGCCTGCACAATCTGCCTTTTATTTTCCTGTCCGCGTGTGGTTCGTCCGTCTGTCTTTACCATGTTCTACCTGTCATTCGCGATGGGCTTGAAATTGGCAAGCCTGAAATTCTCGATTCAATCGGAGATTTGATGGGTTCGTTCAAATATTTATCGAGGCCAGGCAGATGCGATTCCAGTTCGACTTTGACAGAAACATCCAGAGCCTGAAAGCGGGTTCTCAGGCGTTGAAAACGCCAGGCCCGATAACGCTGAACAGGCAATTTGAACACAGTGCCTTTGCTGTTGAAATGGAATTGCCTGTGGCCTTGTTCGATAGCCGTTTCATTGGCCTGCATGTACGGCAGGAATTCGCTGCACACAATGCTTAACAGTGGTGTCAGCGAAGCGGGAATGTCATTTCCAAATTCGACATCCGCATAGTTCTCCAGCCCTGTGTTCCATAGGCGTGCCACCCACTCGTGCACCGCCGGTGCGCGCAGCCGCATGATGCGCGCGGGTGTGGGGTCGCAGAAGAAATGGCGGAACATGCTGCCATACAGGCCATAGTCTGCAAGGCTGGGCTTGTGGCCCAGCACGAACGGGGTTTCGCTCAGCACCTGTTCAAGGGCGTCGAGTGTTTCGAGAAAATGTTGCTCGACCCGTTTTGCAGTGCTGCGGCGCACGCCATCCTGCCACAGGAAGAAAAAGCGCTGCCTGTTGAGAATGGCCCATCGCCGCATGAAAAAGGGCAGCGGTACGTCGCGCATCATGCCATCGGCCAGGCGGTGACTCATCAGCCGTGCATCTTGCGCATGGGCCCAGCGGTAATACAGGGCAGGGCGCCACAACCACTCATCCCCAAAATCTTCCAGCAGTTGGGCAATGAAACGCAGAGCTGCTTGGTCAGGCATGACACTGGTTTGTGTGTTCAAGCTTTCCAGAAACTCGATAATCAAGGTGGTGTCGCTCAGCCATTGCCCACCCTGCCATTCAACCTGCGGCATCTGGGCCACGCCGGTGGCTTTGCCACAGCGTTTGAAATCGCGCGTATCCATTTCGATCAGTTCATAGGGCAATCCTTTGTTTCGCAGGTAGGCTTCCAGCTTGCCCGTGAAATAGGACAAGTCCAGGCCATGCACTTTCAGTACCTTTGGCTGCTCCATCAACACCCTCCTTGAGTATCAATTTTCTTTTGGTTATAGTGACACAAATAGTGTCACTAGTTAACAGGCACACACAATTCAAACATGGGGACAGACATGGCACAGCAAGACGACGCAAACAAGGAAAACGACAAGCCTGAAGACCTGTCTCCCAAACGCTTGAAGCGGCGTGCCTTCCTGTCGGGGCTTGCCGTGGGTGCCGCCACAGCGGGTGTGGCGGCCACGGGTGCGCATGTGGCCAATACCAAAGCCCGTTCGCTGATGACTCCCAAAGCCTTGCCTGAAGGTGAAGCGGCACAGGTGGGTTTGTCCTTTCAGGATTCACGGCCTGCCAGCACCGCGAAGCCAAAAGCCAAAGAAGGCTCACCGAATGTGGTGGTGATTTTGCTCGATGATTGCGGTTTCTCGGACCTGGGTTGCTATGGCAGTGAGATCAAAACACCGACCATCGACGGACTGGCCAAACAGGGTTTGCAATACACCAATTTCCGAACCTGCTCCATGTGCTCGCCGACCCGTGCCTCGTTTCTCACGGGCTTGAATCACCATTCCGCCGGCTTGGGCTGGTTGGCCGACATTGATGCAGGTTATCCCGGTTATCGTGGCGACTTGACCCACGAGGCGGCCACCCTGGCTGAAGTACTGCAAGGTGCCGGCTGGTCCACATTTCTAAGTGGAAAATGGCATTTGAACAATGCCCACACCACAGGTGCCAACGGCCCCTACGACAATTGGCCAACCCACCGCGGTTTCGACCGCGCCTATTGGTTTCAAGGACATTCCACCGATTACTTCAAACCCTCTGAACTGTTTGATGGCATAGCACCCGTCGAGCCGCCCGACACGCCTGATTACTTTGTGTGTGATGACCTCACCGACCGTGCCATCACCTACATACGAACCCAGCAAGCCCTGGAACCTGGTCGGCCTTTCTACCTGCACTTGGCATACCCTGGTCCACATTCGCCCTTGCAAGCGCGCGCGCGTGACCGCGATGCCTACAAGGGCCACTATGACAAGGGCTGGGATGCTGTGCGCGCAGAACGACTTGCACGTCAGAAAGCGCTGGGCGTGATGCCCGACACGGTGGAGTTGCCGCCGCTTTCCCCTGGTTCCGGCAGTTGGGACTCGCTGCCGGAAAATCACCGGCAAATCACCGCGCGCTACATGGAAGTGTATGCGGGCCTGATGAGCAACATGGATTCCAACATTGCGCGCCTGCTGCAAAGTCTGGATGAGTTGGGTGTGCGAGAAAACACCATCGTGGTGCTGTTTTCCGACAACGGTGGTTCTCCGGAAGGCACACCCACTGGAACACCCAATGTGTTTGCCCCGGCATTCGGGCGACCCATTCCGGTTGAAGAGGCCGCCAAGCTGTACGATGTATTGGGTGAAGAAGGCACCTATCCGCATTACCCCATGGGTTGGGCCAGTGCGTCCAATACCCCATTCAAAATGTACAAGCAGTATGCGCACCTGGGTGGGGTTGCAGACCCGCTGATTGTGAGTTGGCCCAAGGGCATTGCTGCACAGGGTGAATTGCGCAGCAACTTTGTGCACGTGGTCGATTTGATGCCTACCCTGCTTGAGGCCACCGGCGTGCAAAGGCCACCGGTGTATAAAGGGCAGGTACAAAAACCTTTTGAGGGCCAAAGTGTCCTGCCCACATTCAGCAAGCCTGAAAGTCCAACCCGCAGTGAACAGTATTTTGAGCTGGGTGGCAGCCGTGCTTACATGGAAGACAACTGGCGTGCAGTGGCCCGCCACACCCGTGGAAAACCTTTCGAAGACGATGTATGGGAACTCTATGATTTAAGCCAGGACCCCGCCGAGGGGCGCGATGTGGCGAGCCAGTTTCCCGATGTGGTTGAGCGCCTGAAAACCAAGTGGCTGCAAGCCGCGCAACAATACAATGTGTTGCCGCTCGATGACCGCAACCTGGTATTAAGGCTGGTGCAGGACAGGCAGGAAAAAGGCCTGCGCGCACGCTGGGATTTTCATCCACCTGTTGAACGCCTGGCCCGTGACGTGGCCCCCATCGTGTGCGGTTTGTCGCACACCATTGAGCTGGAATGCGAGCGTACACAAGCGGCCGGGGATGGTGTGCTGGTGGCCCAGGGTGCCAAATATGCGGGCTGGGTGCTGTACATTCAAAATGGCAAGCTGTGTTACGAGCAAAGCCTGGTGCCCTATGTGGAACGCATGGAAAGCAGCAAGCCGCTGCCGGAGGGGAAATTGCGCATCAAGTACCAGCAGCGCATGACCTCGCGCCCCTTTGATGGGGAGGGCACCCTGTTTGTCAACGGACAAGAGGTGGCCAAACACACCTTCAAGCGTGTGTTGTTTTCGACCAGCTACGATGGTTTCACTCTGGGTGCTGACCTGGGTAACCAGGTGTCCACACGCTATTCGGGTCCCAATCCCTTTCAGGGCAAACTGGGCAAGGTCAGCATTGATGTGGACACCAGTAAGGTGAACCCGGTTGAAATGCTGCGCTTTCTTGGCCAGATGGGTTTGAATGTCTAACTTGCCGGGTCAGCCATTTCAAGCTGTTGAACCGGTAAGGGTGTATCTGGCTGCAGGCGAATTTCTCATGGGGTCCAATGATTTTTACCCCGAAGAAAGGCCGCAGCGCCCCGTGCAGGTCAATGCTTTTCAAATTGACAGCCTGCCGGTGCGCAATGGCGATTTCGCGCGTTTTGTGGATGCCACCGGGTATGTCACTCAAGCAGAACGGCAGGGCCATTCACACGTATTTCAGATGACCTCTGGGCCTGTGTCCTTGAACAACCCAGACCAGTGGTGGAAGGCAGTACAGGGCGCAAACTGGCAAAACCCGCGCCCCGGTCAACCCTTGCCCCTGGATTTCGAGTCCCACCCGGTTGTGCACGTTGCCCTTGTTGATGCGAAGGCTTATGCGACCTGGTGCGGGGGCCGTTTGCCCACCGAGGCCGAGTGGGAATATGCCAGCAAAGGAGGCATGGGCCCAAGCCGATTTGCCTGGGGTGATGAATTTGCTCCGCAAGGCCAGCGCATGGCCCACGTGTGGCAGGGTGCATTTCCCTGGTACTACGCGCCTGGCGGTGTGCCTGGCAATGAGCCGGGTACAGTTGCCGTGGGGCAGTTTCCAGCCAACGGATTTGGGTTGTTCGACATGATCGGTAACGTGTGGGAATGGACCCAGTCTGCTTTCAATAACACGGCCACCTGCTGTTCGTGTAGCCCCGTGCAGGATGCACAAACGCTATTTACCCTGAAGGGTGGTTCCCACCTGTGTGCAGCCGAATATTGCCTGCGCTACAGACCCGCTGCCCGCATGGGTTTGGCCGGTGCCAGCAGCACCTCCCACATTGGTTTTCGCTGCGTGGTCGACAGCCCGCTTTAATCCACAGTCCATTCTGGATTGAATCTTTTCTGCTCCTTGCAGTCCATCTGTGCTGAAGAACAAAAAATGGAGCTGTGAATGAACTCGAAAAGTCTGATTGACCAATTGCTGAAAGCCGGAACCGAGATGATGCAAGGTGGTGGCCACATCGGTGGAAAAACTGCTGGAAAAACCATCGGTGGTATGCAAATGAAGGACATGCTGGTGGGCGCAGGCGGTGGTGCCGCAGCCACTGCAGCCTTGGGTATGTTGCTGGGCAACAAGCGTCACAAGAAGATGGGTGGCAAGGTCTTGACCTACGGTGGGCTGGCTGCACTGGGCGTGCTGGCCTACAAGGCTTATGGCAACTGGCAACAGCAACAGGGCAATATTGCGGCAACACAGGAACCACAAACTGTGGACCGATTGCCTGAACCCCAGGTTGAACAACACAGCCAGGCCATTCTTCGTGCCCTGATTGGCGCAGCAAAGGCCGATGGCCATATTGATGCCAAAGAACGTCAGTTGATTGACGGCGAAATTGCAAAAATTACATCAGATCCCCAACTCCAACGCTGGTTTGACCAGGAAATGAACAAGCCCCTGGACCCGGTAGAAATTGCTGCTTACGCCACTACCCCAGAACTGGGCGCAGAAATGTTTTTGGCCAGTGTGTTGGTGGTTGATGAAGAAAGTTTCATGGAACGCAGCTACCTGCAGGAATTGGCCAAGCAACTGAGGCTTGACCCGGCACTTGAACAGGAGCTTCGCATGCAGGTGGAACAGGCGAAAAAAACGGTCGCATAAAGCGACCGTTCCAAGTTACTGCTTGAGAGGTGTTTTTAAAAACACTTAGAATCGTTGAATCAGACTGAATGAGTAGAACTGGGCATCCAGGTCTGCAACGCCCTGGAACGCACCGCCCGATACCTCAACTGGCGTAACTTGTTTGTTATTACCCACTGCACCTGCATCCACATCCAGCAGTTGATACGCCACAGACAGTGTCGTGTCACGGCTGGGTGAATAGCTGGCACCAATGCCGTAGAAGCGACGGTCGTTGTCCGGCAGAATTGGAATACGCAGGTCGTCGCCCACCGCACCGTTTTCCTGCGCATAGCCTGCATGCAGGGTCAGGCGCTTGTACAGTTTGTAATTCAAGCCAATGCGATACGACTCAGTGACCTGAAAGTTTTGTGGAACGTCCTGAATTACCCGGCCGGTCGCAATGCGTTCATACCGAAGGAATGTGTCGGTGTAATCCTGGTAGGTGTAGGTGGCCATCAAATCCAGCTTGGGGCTGTAATGGTGGAAAAATGACAAGCGGAATTCATCCGCAAGCGTGATGTTCTGACGCGCTTGCTGATTGGGTTCCAGATCGCCGGCTGCTTGGGGGCCATTGACCCCGAGTGCCGGACCGGCCAGTCCAATTAAACCACCCCGTAAGAATTGACGGAAAGCGGCAGTTTGACCGTTTTCGTTAATGGTCAACTCGCCCTGGTTGCCGTCAAACTTTGACTTTGGTCGATATGACACACCAATTCGGGTTTTTTCTGTGGGCTCCCACAGCAGGCCTGCCTGCACGTTAAATGCTTTGCCAAACACCCGCAGCTTGCCATCGGTTTCATCAGGAATGGGTGGAGCGAGGTTCGCAGCTGCAGCGGCATCCAGCAAGGCAACAGTTCCGGGTGGGCCCAGCTTGCTGACCGCATCGCGGAAATTCACACGTAGTTTGATGGACTGGAAATACCGTTCAACTGAACCGTTGGCACCAACTGACAAGGTGGGGGTCAGCTTATAGCCGAAGCCCAGATTCACTCGGGTAATTTTCAAGTCACTTTCACGGCCAGAACCACGACCGGGATAGTTTTCTTCATAACGGGTCAGCAAACCATGCGAACCGGATGCGCTGAAACCGACCACCAGTTTTGGCGTGACAGGCACAGCTACGAACAGGCCCGGAATGAACAGGGCGGAATCGTAGCCGTCTTTTCTGGAGAAGAACTGCCCCGCAGAACCCTGGGTGCCTGAATCGGTTGGGGGGCCATCGTTGTTCTGGCTCGAGGTGTAATCGTTTTTGAATGTGGCAATGCTGGCCACGTTCAGTACCTCAACGCGTTTGAACCTGGTAAGTGCTGCAGGGTTAAAGAAGATCACCGCTGCATCGGACGCTTCCGCAGCCTGGCCTGCGCCCGCTGTGGCGATACCCATTGTGCTTTGGTTGTCGTTGGCGGTGGCACCCGCGAATGCCTGTTGGCTTAAAGTGAATGCCGTCATTGAAAACGCGACGGCACATGCTCTCCGAAGGGAGCTTTGCTGCAAAAACACCATTTGTCTGTCTCCTGCCTCCGACGTGCCAGGTCGCAGTGCGCCCGGCTTAAGGTGTCGTGAGTTTTTTGCTGGTTGTTTTTAAATTTAAAACCACCCGCCAGCTTGTGTTTTTATTCTGGCAGGTGTCTATGTTTACAACGATTAACAATAATACTGCCAAAAATGTAACTCAGATTCAATCAATCGTTCAAATTTTTTTTCATGATTGCAGTAATCGATTTGCAGATTGGGTTTCAGAAGACGGCCTGATACAGTGTTTCGCCGGCCAGCAAGGGGTCGTTGCCTTGTTCATAGGCCGCAATCCAGGCTGTGTAGAGTTCTTTGCTGCTCAATTGGCACGGCATGCAGCCGAGAGGGGACGATAGGCGTCATGAGCAGGTAGTCTGCTCATGGCGCCCACCGTAGGCACATCAAGCCAGCGCCAACCTTTCCTTCCACAACTGCATGGGTTCATCCATATTGGTTTGCATGGGATGAAAGTCCCTTTTGTAAAACAGGGCAAGGTCGGGAATCATTTTTCGGAAGATACCAGTGCGTCCAAAATACAGGTCGGTGAATTTCAGCCAGGACTTGGCATTGAACAGTTCGCCATCCTGTTTCATGCAACTCAGCATTGCAGCCAACACCACCGGACCGATGCCGATTGAAACAATCGTCATGGCAATGGCGCGCTGGGCGTAAGTACCACCTACCGCCTTGTGGGTGTCGAAAGCCACCGCACGGTGTTCGCTTTCTTCCATGGCATGCCAGAAAATCAGATTCTTGATCTTTGGGTCTACGATCATGTTGTGAAAACTGTCACTTTTCATCAGGTGCTCCGCCATCACGGCGGTGTAGTGCTCTACCGCTGTAGTACCAGCCAGCCTGGCTTTAACGGGCAACAGTTTGTTGAGTTTCTTGCGGGCCCAGCGGGCGCGTGCATCCCAGCCGTACACATTGATGCCTTGCCGTTTCAATTCGGCATTGGCCTCAAGATGTTCTTTGCCGTGCATCGCTTCCTGTCCAATGAAAGCACTGATCTCGCGCAGCAGGGCTTCGTCCTTGACATGCTTTTTCGCGTCGCGAACCGCATCGACAAAGAACTGCTCGCCTTCCGGAAAGTACGCCTGGAAGGCAGTCCACACGTGGCTGCAGGCGGGGTCGTTGGCGAGAAAGTGCCGGTTGATGTTGCTGAAATCAAAGTCCATTCGACGCACCGGAAAGCTGGATCCTTTCTGGTGGATTGACGTGGGCTTCTTGTTTGAACTGGACAGGTCTGTACGCATTACGGTCTCCACGGTGTCTTGTCCGTTATTAACATCGATAACGTTGACAGTTGTGAATGTAATATTACAGATCGACTAATAAAAGTAAAGTAGTGTAATGAGTAGCTATTTCAGATCACTTCTTCGTCTTTCAATATGCGCAGTTGCAACTCGCGCCACACCCTTGTACCCGTGTCATCAAAGCGCAGAACGCTTTCAAAGAATTGCTGCCGTGCAGCAGCATCAATCCATTCAGCAGGTAGAAGGGGGTCTCGGCGAACTTCATAAATCGCTTGGCTACCCACCAAATAGGCATCCCTGGCGGCTTTTTCAAGCTTCATTCGGCCATAACCTTGCATCCAGTCGTTGAGTTTTTTTGTGTGACTTAGATAGTGTCTTTCCAGTTTCTTGAGGTCCCACAGTTTTTGCAGTGCCTTGGCCTGAACCGGGTTTTTTGGAACCATTTCGAATGTGATCAGTTCTTTTTCGACTCCCTGTGCCAGCAGCCTGTTGTGCACCCCTTCAATGCCCATGCTCAGGTTGGCCGGGCGCACAAAAAGGCCTTGCTCCAGTTCGCGAAAGCCCATCAACAACAGGGCTTTTTCGCGCAGTTGCAAGTGCTTGCGGTTGCTGCGGCCCAGGTGTGCGGTGAATGCGGCATAGAAGTGGCCATTCCAGTCGCAAGTGGCGGTAAGCCTGTCGCTCCAGCTTTGAATGTCTTGCCCGGTGAACACCGCCTGTTTGCCCAGTGTGTAAATGCCGCGCCCAGCCGATTTCAGCTGGCCTTCAGCCACCAGGCGGGCCATGGCCACCCTGGCGCTGTTTTCAGACACTCCGAACAAGCTGCAAGCCAGCACCATGTGTGCGGCTTTAACCTGTCGACCTTTGCCGGCCAACATCAGGCCGAGAATTAATTGTTTTGGAGAAGCGTTTGTTTTCACGGGAAAATTTTATAAATTGGAGGTAATAGTCTAACTTGTTGCAGGGCAGGGTGATTGGAGTGAGATGCCGCCTGTCGCAAATTCGCTATATTGGGGAAATAACAAAAACAGCACAGATCGTTTTTCGCTGTCACATTCGGAGACCCAGTACCCATGAACCCCATTCAGTACGTTGCTGAGAAAGCCGTCCGCGCGACACTGCGCAGCACATTCAAAACACCTGGCAAATTGCCAATCCCCTTGAGCTGGCTTGCTGCCACCATGAACGCCGGCGCACCTTTGTTCAAGGTGCGCCAGGACGCGCGTGTGGAATATCTTGAATTGGGCACCTGCATGTGTGCCATGGTTCGCCCTGCCAACGCGCACACGGATCAGGTGTTGCTGCATATGCACGGTGGTGCTTTTTTTGCCGGCTCCCTGGAAACCCACTTGCCGCTGGCCAGCGAACTGGCTGTGCGCTGCAACGCCCGTGTTTTTCTGGTGGATTATCGCCTGGCACCACAGCACCCTTACCCCGCAGCGCTCGAGGATGGACTTGCCGCCTACCAGGCGTTGCTGGATCTGGATGTGGACCCTGCGCAGATCACTTGGATTGGTGATTCTGCCGGTGGGGCACACATATTGGCCATGGCCGTTTTTGCACGCAATGAAGGCATGCCATTGCCGGGCGGCATGGTGATGATTTCCCCTTTTGTCGACATGACATTGATCGCGGAATCGATAAGAAGCAAGGCGAAGTTGGATCCGATGTTGAGCGTGGTGCCCTTGCAGCGCGGTGTGCAAGCTTATTGTGGCGAGGTACTGGCCAGCGACCCTTCTGTGTCGCCCGTGTTTGCCGACCTGGATGGTTTGCCCCCCATGCTGATTCAATGTGGCAGTGACGAGATACTGCTCGATGATTCACTGTTGCTTGAGCGCCGGGCCCGCGAAGCGGGTGTACAGGTTGAATGCACTGTTTATCCTGGCATGTGGCACAATTTTCAGATGTTCAATGCGTTCGTCGAAAAGGCAGACAGAGCCTTGTGGGCCATTGCCGATTTTGTAAGAAGAGGGGAATCACAATGAAGCAATGGGCTTTGGTTACAGGGGCATCGTCGGGTATTGGTTTGCACCTTGCAGAATGTTTCGCAAAAGATGGCATTTCGCTGGTGCTGAGTGCACGCAACGAGAACAAGCTGCAAGAGTTGGCAACCCACTGGCGTCAGCAGTATGGCGTGGATGTTGTAGTGATTCCATCCGATCTTTCCAAACCAGGTGAAGCCGACCAGTTGATTCAAAAGGTCAGGTCTAATTCCATTGAGCTGACTTACCTGGTGAACAACGCCGGTGTAGGTACCTATGGCCTGTTCAAAGACACGCCAGTGGAAGCGACCACCAGCATGCTGCGCCTGAATATGGAAGCGCTCACTGTGCTGTGCAGCGGGTTCATGCCAGATCTGCTAAAGACACATGGCAAGATTTTGAATGTGGCGTCCACCGCAGCTTTCCAGCCTGGCCCATACATGGCTGCGTATTACGCCACCAAAGCCTATGTGCTCAGCTTCAGTGAAGCGCTGGCTGAAGAGCTTGCAGACAGTGGTGTGGCAGTATGCGCCTTGTGCCCCGGGCCCACTGCATCAGGATTTCAGGCCGAAGCCAACATGCAGAAATCTGCATTGGTGCAGGGCAAACGCATGCCCAGCTCGCAAGATGTGGCCATCAAGGGATACAAGGCCATGATGCGCAACCAGCGCGTGTACATTCATGGCGCCTTGAACTGGACGATGGCGCAAAGCATTCGCTTCACACCGCGCAGCTGGGCCACGGCGGTGGTGAAGTTCATCTCCAAACCTGTCTAAAGAAAATTACTTCAGGAAGGTCGTGAAATGGTTCGCGACCTTCGGATAACTTTCCACTTTGATGTGTGGCGGCAGCTTGCGCAGCGTGTGTTTGAACAAGGTGTGCAGCACATTGATCACGCCATTGATGGTTTTGCTGATCACGAAATTGAAACCCATCAGGTCTTTGGGTGTGTACACCAGTGGTACTAGCGCAGTTTCAATGGCTTCAATCAGCAACTCCACACCTTCTTCCATGCGCGTGGTGTCTTTCTCCTTCAGTGCATCCATGACATTGCGTGCTTTTTCAGCGTAGCTGGCCGTAACCGGAATCACGATGAAGGGCTTCATTGCACCATCGATTTCGATCAGGTGAACAATGTCATGAAAATGATGGATGACCGGCGGTACACGCTTGTTGGCGATGAACTTGATCAACCAGCCGATGTAGTGCTGGGCTTCGCTTTGTACCTTGTGAATCACCTTGGCCGCATCCAACAACATTTTGTCGGGCTGGCTTGAGTTCAGATCATCAAGCAGATGGGTAAAACAGGTATCCAGCAACTGCACATAGGTTTGCGCCAGCAGGTCTGCACCCAGGGCCTTGTCTTCATCGCTGATGGGTTTGGCTGCGAGCTGGTGCAGCGCTTTCATTTCTGTATACACGTCTTCTTTGATCTGTACTGCAATGTAAGGTGTGTTCATCTGGGTGCCTGTTTGGATTGTTGACGCCTAGTTTACACAGCGTTGCACCCGGTTTCGCCACAAGGATGTGCTTGCAGGCTCAAGGCGGGTAAAATTGCGGCTTGAACCTTAATGGCTTACACCCCATGCAACACTCTGCGCCCATCGCTTTCACCGATGAAATCAAATCCCTGTTTGTGGAAAAGAAATTGCTGCAGGCTCGCGAGCGCCTGCTTGAAACTTTGAGCAACAACTGGGATGGTCACTGCAACCTGATTGCTTTCACCTACCTGTATGCCGAGCATCGCAATGCTGAAGACTGCGCCCAAGCCTTGCATTGGCTTGAACAGGGCATTTCACGGGATGAAGTAGACGCCAAGGTCATTCTGGGCCGCCTGTTACTTTCCGGTGAAGTGGGGCAACAGGATTTTCCGCGTGGCATGCAATTGCTGGAGCAGGCGGCACAAGCCAATGTACTGATGGCGGTGCTCACACTGGCGCAAATTCACCAAGGTGGTGTTGAAGGCCAACTCGAGGCCAATCCGGAACTGACACAGAGTTACGTGAAACAGGCAGCCGATTTGGGCGACCCCAATTCAGCCTATCGCCTGGCACTTGAAATGGAAAGTGGAGCAAATCCAGACTTGGTGCAGGCGTTCAAGTATTTCGACAAGGCTGCGCAGGGCGGTTTGTCCCAGGCCATGCACAATGTGGGTGTGTATTACCTGCATGGAAAGGGTGTGATCAAGAATACTCATCTTTCACTCGCCTACCTGACCGAGGCGGCCAAGCTGGGTTCGCCACTGTCCTTGCTGACCCTGTCGCTGTTGCACCTGGATGGCGTGGAGGTGGAAAAGAACCGGGGTGTGGCACTGAGCTGGCTCTATATTTACCAGGTGCTGTTTCCGCAAACCGACATTCCGGACCAGTTGCAGGTGTTGCTGGATGATGTGTCCACCGAAGAAGAAAATTTCGCGCGTGCTGCAGCCCAGAATTTTTTGAATCATCAACTGAATAAATCCCCTACAGGAACCTTGCATTAACCCTTGTTGAATTGTGGGAATACCTGCAATATTGCGTCAGGGATTTTTCCCTTTACTCCATGAGGATCACCATGACCGTTTGCCCCATCGCAATCGCTGTTGGATGTCAAAAATGTCCCGCATTTAAAATTTGTCCTGCCAAGTCGATTCTGGGTGATCAACCCAAAGCCGGCGAAAAACAGCCAGAAAAGAAGAAGTAAGCAGTCCGCTTTTTCTGCAAAACCCCGACTTCAGTTCGGGGTTTTTATTTTCTTTTTACCGAGTTTTACTGATTTTCTACCTATTTGCCGCTATGATACGCTCCCCTTAAGCAGTCAAAAGCTTGTCGACCACACGATTTTAGGAGCACCAACATGCCCCGTGTATCCCGATTCAGCAGTATGAAGTGCAGCTTGATGGCCTTGGTAATTGCGGCCTTGCCCAATCTGGCCATGGCCAATCCATTCGCCAAGGAATTCAATGCCCCACCGCCGGTTGAGTATTCCTACAGCAACGACTTGCAAAACGCCTTGCTGGCCCATTATTCAAACTGGGCAGGGACGCGCCACAAACTAGGTGGAACAACCACTCAAGGCATTGATTGCTCGAGTTTTATCCAGATCCTGTTTCAGGACAAGTTTCAGCTTGAATTGCCCCGCAGTTCACGTGAACAAATGACCGTGGGTGAACGGGTCGACTTGGCTGACCTGCGGTCAGGCGACCTGTTGTTCTTCAGGACCGGACCCACGCGCAGACACGTGGGCGTTTACATGGGCAACAACCAGTTCATGCATGTGTCCACACGCGTTGGTGTGGAAGTGACCAAACTGTTGACGCCATACTGGCAGCGCCATTTCATCACGGCGCGCCGGGTTGCACTGGGCTCACTCACACTTTCAGACTGAACGGCGTGAACCGGGTGTCCCTGTCGTAATAGTCTTCATTTTCTGCGCGCTTCAAACGGGCCACGATCCAGTAGGTCAGGGGTGTGGCCAGTATTTCCCACGCTGTTTTCAACACATACTGGGTCAGCGCCACGGTGATGATCTGGTCGGTGGTCATGATGCCCCAGAAGGCAATGGTGTAAAACAGGCTTGAATCGATGAATTCACCCACCACGGTTGAGCCAATGGTGCGGGTCCACAGCCATTTTCCCTGTGTCCAGATCTTCATTTTCGCCAGTACAAAGCTGTTGACAAAGCTGCCACTCCAGAACGCGATGAGAGAGGCCAGCACAATCCGCCAGGTGTTGCCGAATACGCTTTCGATGGCGGGTTGCCTGTCGGCCCAAAACGGCGCTGCGGGCAGGTTGACGACGGTGAAGGCCATCAATGAGGCAAACAGCAGGGAGCCAAAGCCTGCCCATACGGCACGACGATCCCGGCCGTAACCATACACTTCGGTCAGGATGTCGCCAAAGATGTAAGAAATTGGAAAGAAGAGTACCCCCGCAGCAAATGTCACGGTACCAATCAAGGGCAAATCCAGTTCGGCGATTTTTGCGGGGCCGATCAGGTTCGAGCACAGCAGCACGGCGACAAAAGCCACCAACACGAACTCGTAATATTTGTATTGCCTCATGGGGATGTGAATGCTGCGGGTTAGAATCATTGAACATTACTACACATCGGATGAATCATGGCAAAACCCAGCGCTTCTGTGCCCCAAGACCTTGCTTCGCAACTGCTTGAGGCAGAGGTGGCCTTTTGGCTCCAGAACCTGAAAGGCAAGAAGTTTCAGGCCATGCTTTCTGAAGAGGTGGGTTATTTTCTGGATCGTTTCGAACACATTCGTTTGCGCGATGCGGTCAGCGAAAAGAAAGTAAAGGCCACCGCACAGCGCTATGCGGTTGAAATGGAAATCGGCGGCGCAATTCCCGAGTTGTTCGGTGAAATTGCCAACCGGATTTTTGAATTTCCAGCAAGCCGCACGACCAAGGTGGGTGAGGTGGTGTCCGATACCATTGCCACTGAATTCATCGAGAAAATTTTCGAGAAAGAAGGGGTGCTGGACCACGCCGTCACCAATATTCGCAACAGCACGCCATTTCGGCATTTTTTGTCTGATGTGATTTTCACGGTGCTCAAGGGCTATGTGTTCGAGCAAAACAACCTGATGAAGTTTTCCACTGTGGCCAGCAGCACCCGTAAGGTGCGAGAGTGGCTCAGCTCCAAGGCTCCCGATTTGTCGGAAGGGTTGGAGGACCGGGTGCGCAACCTGATGGAAAGCGGTGTAAAAAGCTCGCTGGAAATGGTGGATGAAACCCTGGACAACGAGCAGTACCGCGAAACAGCGATGAACAGCGCTCTGGCATTCTGGGATGTGGTTCGAGAATGGCCTTTGACAGCCTATCGCGACTATGTCACCGAACAGGATCTGCAGGAATTCATGGTGCTGGGGTACGAGTTTTGGCTTGAGTTCAGAAACACAGAATACCTGAAATCATGCATCGACCTGGGTGTGGACTTTTTCTTTGAAAAATACGGCGAGCAGTCGCTCCAGGATTTGCTGGATGACATTGGTGTTACCCGGGACATGATCATGGACGAACTGGACAATTACATTCCAGACCTGGCTGCCCTGATCATCAAGGAAGGCGTCGCCGAAAGTTTTCTGCGACGCAATTTGCAGCGGTTTTACAGCAGCAAGAAGGTCCAGGACCTTCTTGCTTCGTAAGCTTTACAGATTTCCGGTGCTGGTGCCTGCCGGCAGGTTCAGTGTTTTGCCGTTGCTGAATTTCAGCACCACCGGACCATCAGAAATCACGGTGTAGGCGGCACCGTTTTGCAGGCAGCTTGCCACCGTGTCCACGTTCACCGAGGCCAAATTGCTGAATGTGGCCGTGAAGCGGTTGTTCGAGGCGGCTTGCACAGGCAGGCCCGCCAGCCTGCGGAATGTTTGAACAAATGGAACAGGCCCGTTGCCCAGCGTCTGCCCATTCTCGAAGCTGGGGGTGGTGCGGGCGCAGGCAAAGCTTTCTACATCCATTGAAATGTCGCCCTCACCACGGCCCTGGATGTTGCTTAACCAATAGGCCTTGTCGTGCTTGATCTCGTATTCGGGAAATGCAAAGGCTTCGTTGGTCTTGTAGGTGATCCGCCCCGGGTTTTTGACGCGCTTCAGGTTGCGGGTGAATTCCGCTTCCTTTTGCCAGTCGTCCAGTGCAATCAGGGTGAGGTGTTCGGCCACCAGGTGCATGTAAAACTCGTAAATCACGCCATCGGTTTGACCCAGTTTGAAAGCCCAATCCAGGCCGGTGTTCACCTGCACCAGTTCATCCAGTGCGCCATAGGAATGCGTGCCGGGAATGTGGCGCAAATTGCCCAGGTAGTTGCTGATGTTGCCCAAGCCACCAATTCGGCTGTTCACTGGCAGCTTGAAGGGCAGGGGGGTTGTCAGGGTGTCTTCTACCCGGATCAGTGCGTCACCCAGCAAAGGTGTGTTGAGGATACTGCCGGTGAAACCCACCCAGTTGCTCAGGCCTGCAAAGCGGTCAGGGTAAAGAGCCGCCAGACGGGTTGAACCGTAGCCCCCCATGGAGTAGCCGCCGACCAACACCCGCTCTTCATCAATATTGAAGGTGTTCAGCGCATCATCCAGTACATCCAGTACATCGCGTTCAGACAGGTCAGAATAGAATCCATACGGTCCGCGGCCCAAGGGCGATACCAGGACGCGATCCAGCTGATCACCAAACTGCGCTTGCATGCCCGGCTGGTTGATCTGGCTGGCATGGTTGGCTTCACATCCGTGCATGATGACTTGCAGGCTGCGTTTGTCATCGAAGTTCCCATTCTTCGGAATGTAAACGCCATAGGGCTGGTATTTGCCCACGAAATGGAAGTACTGCCCGCAGAATCTGCTTTCCAGTTGTTCCCGGCCCGGTATGCCTTGTAGCACCATGCCTTCGCCAGTTGAATTGGGAACCGTGTACTTCGATGTGTACACGCGCTGCTTGAAGCCTGCATCCACCATGGTTTTTTCCGTGGTGCCTGGGGTCAGCTTGCGTGTGTCCACCAATGCAGAAAACTCGCTGATGTCACCAGCACCCAGGGCTGCAGCCTGTTTGTCTTCCCACCAGTTGCCCTTGTTGGGCAGTACCTGGGCGGGAATGGTGCCTTCAGCACCTGCTTCTTCATCGGCGCCCCGGAAGGCCACATTCATGACTTCGCGGTCTGCCTTGGCAGTGACAGCCCACATCTTGAATATGTTGCCTGCCGGCGCGGGGAATGTGCCGGTGATCAAGTTGTTTTGCGGGTTACCAGTGTTGAATTCATACACCACATCGGCCCCGGTCACCAGGAGACCCAAGAGTGTTTTGTCGCCTGTGGCGGGGTTGTTGTCAGTGTCCACGGCAATGGCTGCGATGCTTTGCCCGGCTTCATACAGGGCATTCATCTCGAAGCTGGCTGTGAAGGTATTGCCCTGTTTACTCAGGCGAAGTTCTACCAGGTCGGCGGTGCTTTCAGCACCTTTCGGGTAACGTGAATCACCTGCCGTGGGAGACAACAAACCCGGTGTATTGGCCAGTGGGTTTCCCAGTTGGCCAGCGCGCGTGGCCAGGTTCAGCAGGGCGGGGCTGGGTGAAATCAGCCCGGTGTCGGCGCCATAATCGTCGTACACGTAATCCCGGTAAACCAATACGCCATTGCAAATTTCGGTGATACCCCCAAACCAGGAGTTTTCATTGCACTGCGCAGTTTCCTGTGGGTTAACGGGTGTGCCTGTTGATGGGTTGTTGGTCAGTGCGTTGTCTTCAGTGCCGCAGGCGGCCATCAACATTGTCACCGACAGGGCGATCAGTTTCTTGTTCAGGTTTTTGAGCACAGCAGGGGGTCCATTCAGAATTCAGTTCAAGGAACTGATACTGGTTTCTACCCCCTTGTGGATTCAATGGCTCTCAATGGCCTATTGATTGTTTTTGACCAGAATCTGGAAGTCTTCAGCCCAGCCAGCAGCGCGTTCTGCGGCATTGTTGCGTTGGGTGGCATTGGCTGCATTCAGTACATCCACCACCAGTTCAATCGTGACTTTCTGGCGCTGTTGATTATCATGTTTCTCCGCAGCACTGACCGGTGTTTGCCAGGCATTGAGCAGACTGGAAATCTCACGGCTAAGGCTTGTGGCGTCAATTTGCCGGTTCGCGGCCTGTTGGGCCAGTTGCATGAACAGTTGCTGCCTGTCCAGTCGCAGCTGGTAGTAGTCAGTGGCGTGTTTGACATCATATCTGGCCCATTTGGCAATGCGGGCCTCTTGTGCAGGGTTCAGCTTGCCAAGCCAGCGTTCAAAACGTTCTGTCATGCGTTCGGCTGAAGCCTGTGCCTGCTTGGTGGGGTTTGGCTGGATCCGTTCTGCCTGGTATTCCTTGTTTGACTTATCAAGTGCTTTCTGAATCTCCGGGATTTGCGCAGGGGTCAGTGTCAGCATGCTTTTTGCAATCAAGGGCGCTGCATGGTCTGCTGTGCGTCGAAGCGAGTCGCGAATGGCCTGATTTAGTGCCTGAACCTGCTCAGAACTTACTGGTGCTACGGCATTGCCATTTGCTGCCAGCGCCACACGCGCTGTTTCAAGTTCACGCGCAAGGGAGGGTAATTCATTGCGACGATGCCACTGAACAATTTCCGCCAGACTGGTTTTGATCTGGCTGGACTGTTCAGCTGAAAAACCGATCTTGCTGCTCAGGTACGTGTAGGCAATCGTCACCGAGTTGTTGTAACCCAGCTTGATCGCGCTACACGAGGCAAGAAGACCCACGCTGGCCAGAACCAGTAAAGCAGTTCGTAATCGGGTTCCAAATTTCATTGAAAGCAGGTGCCTTTGAACAAATGACGACAAAATTAGGACAGGAAGACTGAGGATTCGTTCACGGTTTCAGAAAGCATTCCGCCCACTCTGGCAATGGTTCTGTAAAGGTGTGCACCTGTTCACCTTGAATACGAAGTATTTTTCTGAATGGATCAGTGGCACTGGAATTGTCGAGTACCCACAGGTCATCGCACAGGGGGCGGGCAGTCAATACATTTTGAATTGTTCTTGGAATACGGCTTTCAATTTTGTCGTCGGGTACCTTGTGCCCACCAGTTTCAATTCGTTGTTGAACCCGGGCCTTGTTCAAACCAGTTTGATCCAGGTGCACGAACACCATGATCACGGCATATCCTGCAGCTTTGGCCTTGGCGACAAAGTCAATTTTTGACTGGTGCGAGAACACGGTTTCGAAGCAAAAGTTTTTGCCTTGCTCCAAGAGGCTGTTTCGAAGATTCTCTGCTATTTTTGCAGCCTCGTAACTGTGGGCTTCAGGTGACTGCGAAAACACATCACGCGCAATGTCATCCGCATTCACAAACGGCATGCCGAGTGGCTTCAGTTGAGTGCGGTAAAAAGTGGATTTGCCCGCCCCGTTGCCTCCAACCAGTAACCAAAGTTGTTTCATGCCGGCTTGATGGGTTTGAATACGCCGTTGTCAAACTGACCAATCCTGATTTTGCCTTTTGCATCGATTTGTTCCAGCAAACCTGGGTGGGTGTTGCTGGCCTGGTAGCGCACCTTGTTCTGGCTGACTTCGGCTTGCAATTCACCGGTGCTGCGTTTCATGTCGAGATTGCCAAATACGAGTTCAGCACTTAAAGGCGGCGCATTGACCTGTTCCAGTTTCACGCGGAGCAAACCCGCCTTGATTTGAAGCAGGCTTTCAGGATCAAGAAGGCTTTCGACTTTCTGGCCGATGCTGGCCCAGTATTCGATCTGTTCCGCCGCGCTGCGGTGGTGGAGTTTGCCAAGCGCTGTGGCATTGCTCATCAAATCCGATTGAATTCGTATGGGTGAAGACGCTTTGGCCATGGTGAACTCCGTTGAATGTCCTGTGAGTTGTTGGATTGTAGCAAAATGCTACAAAATCAGCAAATCACAGGAACGGATGTTCGCCTCAAATGTTGCGTAACACGAATTCCTTGATGGCCTGCGCGCAAGGGTAGGGGGTTTCAATCATGGGCAAGTGGCCCACGCCATCAAACAGGCACATTTCTGCACGCTTGATCAGCCGTTCGAATTCATAGGCGCAGCTCAGGTGAAGCACTGCGTCCTCCTTGCCCCACATCACCATTGTGGGCGCAGTAATGTCCTCGAAAGTGGCTTTTCTATAGTCGGGTCGGCGGCTGAGCATTTCCTGGAACAGGAATCCGTTGACATCTTTCCGGTGAATCAATTCAGTGGCCGAGAAAAATGCGGCAGAGGCTGCCAGCGCCCGGTTGTGAAACACCAGGTCAGTGAGCTTCATGACATCCATCGGTGCGCGGGGCACCAGGCGGTTTTTGCCACGCAACACTTCCCGGATAAAATCGGTTTCTTCCGTGCCCGGCAAGCCCAGCGCGTCCATCAGTACCAGGCTGGTGACCATCTCGGGAAAGCGGGCGGCAAGAAGGCCTGCCAGTGCCCCACCCATGGAATTGCCCACCACGTTGACCTTGTGTACGCCGATTTGTGTCAACCAGTTGTGAAGGCGTTCTGTCTGGTCTTCAAGCCCGTAATGCTGCTCGGGATTGAATCCACTTTCTCCCCAACCCGGCAGGTCGGGAATCAGGATGCGGAACTGTCCAGCGAAAAAAGGCAGCAATGGCAGCCAGTGTTCCTTCGCTGCAGCAAAGCCGTGCATCAACAGCAAGGCAGGGCTGGCTTCATGCCCAATCTCCAGCCACACCAGTTTGTCTTTGCCTGCACCTATCCGCTTGCGGTGCACGCCAACCAGGCCGCCGTACCACGGGTTCAATCGGGTAAAGCTGAATAGTTTCGGGCGCCAGTCCCTCAGTTTGTCGGGTGATATTTCGGGAGCATGGCGCAGAAAAGCTTCCCCCACGTGATCGAAATACTGATCGACGAGTTTCGCCCCTTCGCTGATTGGGGGAATTTCTTTGCCTTTTGTTTTGCGGACAGGTTTTGTCAAAATGAACCTTCTTTTTTTAATATTTGTACAGGATTGTTAAAGCATACTTTGAATAATTACAAACAACAGTGGATTTTGCAAAAGTCAATAACTTAACTGGGGGATATTCCAGATCATTCGGGGCTTTGCTTACACAGAACTTGCAGTTTTTCCATATTTCAATAAGAAGACCTGTCTTTTAGTGTGTGTCCACTTTTGGCTTTTCAATCCTTTTTTCAGCTTCAACAGTACAAATTACAGAGACAACGAAAAGCACAGGGAAATGTAATGAAGCGCCGCGACGTATTGAAGGTGATTGCAGCCACAAGCCTTGTGGGCTGTGGTTCGGATGGAAGCATGCTGGGTGGCAATACCGCTTCCCCGGTGAATCCTTCTGACCCGGGACCCGGCGCACCCATTGCCAGCAATGAATTCGAGCAGGCCTTGCCGCAGCCAGGATTCGAGCCAGTTGGGTTTGACTTTCCCATGGTGTTGGCGATGCCATTTGCGCATGGTGTTGCCAGCGGTGACCCATTGGCAGACCGCGTGATTTTGTGGACCCGCGTCACGTTGCCCGAGTACCCACCGCAAGGTGTTCAGGTCCGCTGGGTCGTCAGCAGTACGGCCGACATGCAAAATGTGGTTCGGCAGGGGACACAGCGTGTTGTGGCCACACACGATTACACCTTGAAAGTGGATGCTCAGGGTTTGCAGCCTGCCACCACCTATTACTACCAATTCATCACCGGGCCACACAAAAGCATTGTGGGGCGCACGCGCACAGCACCTGCTGAAATGGTGTACGCAATACGCCTGGCCGTGGTGTCCTGTTCAAGTTATTGGTCGAGCACCTGGAGCGGTTACCAGGCCATTGCCCAGCGCGATGATCTTGATCTGGTGATTCACTGTGGCGATTACATTTATGATTTTGTGGACGAAGATGAACAGGTTCGCGCCCGAAAAAACATCGAGGACACGGCCTATGTGGATTACCGCGACTGGCTGAATCTGGATGAGTGTCGCAGACGGTACGCCCTGTTTCGTTCGGATCCTGCCCTGATGGCAGCGCACCAGCAGCATCCGTGGTTCATCACTTGGGACAATCACGACATTGACCCCGGGTTTGGCAATGAGCTGCCCACCACGCTTCCCGCTGGCGTGAGCTCAACATGCACGCTTTCAGACACCACACGCGCTTTTTGGGAATGGACACCCTCACGTCCTGTGAAGGCCGATGGCAGTGGTGAATTCATTTTTTATCCTGACTCGGAATATCCCGCGCCAGTCGATCCTTTGCTGGTTTATCGCAGCTTGAATTACGGTCCATTGGCCAGTATTCGTGCACTGGATACGCAAAGTTATTTGCCCAGATATGGTTTGCAGACCAATGCGTCGCACTTGCCCGAGGGGACGCCCACCCTGTTTGGCAAGACCCAGTTTGAATGGCTTTTGGCGCAACTTCGAAAAGACGAAAGTGAGGGCGTGGTTTGGAAGGTTCTGAATAACCAGACGTGGATTGCACCCTGGGTGGTGCCCAATGTAGTGGGCTCGCCGGTCGTGCCTTTGCCGGTGCGCTGGAGTGATTACAACACGGAACGGAACCTGTTGATTTCGGAATTGCGGGGTGGTGTGGGTACGCCCGCGGTAAATGGCACGGTATTTGTGTCGGGCGATATGCATGGAAACTGGATTTCCGATGTGGTTGAAGATTCGCAAACAGCGGTGTTGAATCAATACCAGGTTGCACCACCCGTGCCCAATTTGCGCCAGGGTACGTCCCCTGAAAACATTGCCGCCGGTTTTCACCGCTTGGCTACCGCGAATTTGCCCGGTGTGAATTTGCGTGCTGCTTCCGCCGCAGTGGAATTTGCTCCCTCTTCAATGGGGCGGGGTGGTGCCGACGAAATCGTGGCCAATGCCTTGCCGGGAAGCCCGTTTGCCGTCCAAGTGGCAGCAAGCCGGGCCATTGAAACTGCCACCATGCTGGGTAACAAGCATGTGCAATTCATGGAGTGGGTGGAGCATGGCTACGGCATTGTGCAGCTGGGGCAGGACAAGGCTATTTTTGAATGCTGGTGGCAAAACAAGGTTCAGGAGAATGCGCCTGATGTACTCGGCGTTCAAATGGTGAGCTTCTCCACCGATGAACCGACACGGTTGCCCACGCCGCGATTCAAAAACCAGGTTGATGCAGTGACGCTGCATGGTATGCCGGTGAGTCCATCCTCCAGTGCCCGCAAAGCACCTTTGGCACCAATGTCAGCGCAAATATTGTCACGATAGTTTACAGTGCCTGACACAGTTTGGTATGGCGCTTGCTTGTTCGGGTGGACTGACGCCTGTCGGCACTGACCTGGTGCATCGACAAAAGTGCGCCCAACTGCCTGATTGACAAGCCATGACCGCATCCCAGAGGGTGTTCAAGGTTCGCCGCCACTACAACAAGTGGGTGGCGGATCAAACACTGGAAGATTACGCATTGCGCTTCACCGCCCGCAAGGGGCGGCACATGTCCATTCGCACCATTGGCCATACCGCACTGGGTGCCACGGCGTTTTTGGCGCTGGAGGGCATTGCCGCGGCTGTCACGCTGAATTATGGATTTGTGAACGCGGTGGCGGCCATGCTGGTGGTGTGCCTGCTGTTTTTTGTCACGGGTTTTCCGATTGCCTACCATTGCGCCAGGCATGGGCTGGACATTGATTTGCTCACCCGTGGGGCGGGCTTTGGGTACATGGGTTCCACGGTGACCTCGTTGATCTATGCGTCGTTCACATTCATTTTTTTTGCGATTGAAGCGGCCATTCTCGCGTCTGCCCTTCAGGCCTTGTTTGGCATACCCATGCCAATCGGCTATTTTCTTGCAGCAGTGGCGGTGCTGCCCATCGTGACCCACGGCATTTCGGCCATCAGCAAGTTCCAGATGGGTACCCAGCCAGTGTGGCTGGCGTTGCAAATGGCTGCGCTTGTAGTTGTGGTGGTGGCCGAGTTTCAGGCCTTGCCGGATTGGACGCGCTACACCCCTCCCGCAGTGCCTGAAGGCGACAGCTTCAATGTGTTGCTGTTTGGTGCCGCCGCTTCCGTGCTGTTTGCGCTGGTGGCACAGATTGGCGAGCAGGCTGACTACCTGCGATTCATGCCGGAAAAAACCCGGGACAACGCACGCCAGTGGTGGTTCTGGCTGGTGCTGGCCGGGCCTGGGTGGGTATTCATGGGTTTGTTGAAAATGCTTCTTGGATCATTCCTCGCCTACCTGGCCATTCAGGGGGGTACCAGCGTGGTTCAGGCCAGTGACCCCACCTACATGTACCAACGCGTGTTTACCTACCTCACCCAGTCGCCTTCCGTGGCCTTGATATTGGCCGGGGTGATGGTGGTGGTGTGCCAGATGAAGATCAATGTCACCAACGCCTATGCAGGTTCAATTGCGTGGTCCAATTTTTTCTCCAGGGTCACACACAGCCACCCCGGACGCGTGGTGTGGCTGGTCTTCAATGTGTTGATTGCACTGATCCTGATGGAACTGGGCATTTACCAGGCACTTGAGGCCATTCTGAGTATTTTTGCGATTGTGGCTGTCAGCTGGCTCGGTTCCCTTGCAGCTGATTTGCTCATCAACAAACCACTGGGGTTGAGCCCTTCATTCCTGGAGTTCAAGCGCGCCCACCTTCATGCGATCAACCCGGTTGGTGTCGGCTCCACCGCGCTGGCCGCGGCGGTGGCGATCGCCGCCTACCTGGGCGCCTTCGGTCCGCTGGCCGCGGCCTTCGCGCCCTTCCTGGCCCTGCTGCTGGCCCTGCTGTTCAGCCCCCTGATCGCCTGGGCCACGCGCGGGCGCTGGTACATCGCCCGCAGCGCCGAGCGCGCGCCCCGGTATGCCTGCGCCTGCGTGCTGTGCGAGAAGACCTACGAGCCCGAGGACATGGCCCACTGCCCGGCCTACGGCGGCGCGATCTGCTCCCTGTGCTGCACGCTGGACGCGCGCTGCCACGACCGCTGCAAGGCCCCGCCCGGCGAGCCCGCGCAGGCCCGGCACGGCCTGCTGAGCCGGCGCGTGCGCGACTGGGCCGTGCTCTATGGCGGGCTGATGCTGTTTGCCGCCGCCTTGCTGGCCCTGGTCTGGACGCAGGAGGCGCTGATCGGCGGCGCCGCGCAGGAGGTCGAGCGCCTGCTGCGCGACA
>JAIXTE010000097.1 GCA_027484315.1 Burkholderiales bacterium
AAAATGAATTTGATTCAGCAACTCGAGCAGGAAGAAATTGCTCGTTTGAATAAAGAAATCCCTGATTTCGCCCCCGGTGATACAGTGATCGTAAGCGTTCGCGTAATCGAAGGTACACGTTCACGTCTGCAGGCTTATGAAGGTGTGGTGATTGCTCGCCGCAACCGCAGCTTGAACTCCTCCTTCATCGTTCGCAAGATTTCGTCTGGCGAAGGTGTTGAGCGTACATTCCAGTTGTACTCCCCTTCCATCGAGAAAATCGAAGTGAAGCGTCGCGGTGATGTTCGCCGTGCGAAGCTGTACTACCTGCGTGATCGTTCAGGCAAGTCTGCACGTATCAAGGAAAAGTTGCCCCAGCGCACACAAAAGAAAGCAGCCGAATAAGCTGTTTTCGGTGCGCCCAGCCTTAGGGCAGGGTGACTCAAAAAAGCCAGCTCACATCGAGCTGGCTTTTTTTATGGTCAATTGATGGCATTTGTTGCGGCAGTATTTGATCACTTGATGTTCAGCTTAACCACCACGGCGTTTCTTCGATCCAGCGCTGAATGTGTCGGCGCGTGTTTTCACCTTCCATGGGCATTTGCTGGGCAATCGCCCTGGCGATTTCAAGCAGATCCTTGTCCACCATGGGGTCGGCATAGCGCATCATGGGCAAGCCCGATTGCCGCTTGCCAAGTAACTCACCCGGACCACGAATTTCCAGGTCTTTTTCTGCGAGATAAAATCCGTCATCGCTTTCGTGCATGGCTTTCAGGCGCATTTTGGAGGTGTTGGACAGCGGCCCGCCATACAGCAACACGCACACGCTTTGAACACTGCCTCGGCCCACACGTCCGCGCAACTGGTGAAGCTGCGCAAGACCAAAGCGCTCAGCCTGGTCAATCACCATAAGGCTGGCGTTGCCGACGTCCACGCCCACCTCGATCACGGTGGTGGATACCAGCAAATCAAGTTCCCCCGCAGAAAACGAAGCCATGGTGGCCTGTTTCAACTTGTTGTCTTGCTTGCCGTGCAGCAGCCCGATTCGTCGGTTGGGCAGTTGCTCGCACAGGTCGGTGTAAGTGGCTTGCGCTGCCTGAAGGTCCAGGGTCTCGCTTTCTTCAATCAGGGGGCAAACCCAGTACGCTTGCTGGCCTTTCTCAATTTCCCCTTCAATGGCGGCAATCAGTTGCTCACGTTTTTTCTGTGACAACAACTTGGTGATGATGGGCTTTCTGCCGGGTGGTTTTTCATCCAGATTGGATACAGCCAGGTCGGACAGGTAGGTTTGCGCCAGCGTGCGTGGAATGGGTGTGGCGCTCATCATGAGTTGATGGGCCAACTGGCCATTGTTTGCCTTCGCGATCAGGGACAGGCGTTGTGCCACGCCAAAGCGATGCTGTTCGTCAACCACCACCAGGGCCAGAGCCTTGAATTCCACGTGGTCTTGCACCAAGGCATGGGTACCAATGACCACATCCACGTCACCGTTGAGCAGTGCTTGCAAGGTGCGGTCTTTCTCGCTTTTTTTCATGGCGCCCTGAAGCTTGGCACACCGCACGCCGATGCTTTCAAACAAGGGGGTGAGTTTGTGGTGGTGTTGCGCTGCCAACACTTCGGTGGGCGCCAGTATGGCCGCCTGCTTGCCGTTTTCAATGGCGCGCAGGCAGGCCAAAGCCGCCACCAAGGTTTTTCCGCTGCCCACATCGCCTTGCAGCAGGCGCTGCATGGGGTAGGGTTGGGCAAGGTCTTCAAAAATTTCAAGACATGAGCGGCTTTGTGCACCGGTCAGTTGGAAGGGCAACTGGGCGGTGAATTTTTCAACCAGCCCGGCTTTGCGCTGTTTGAGCGGACTTGCTTTCTCCAAAGTACGCTGTTGCCGGTATTCACGCAGCAGCAGTTGTTGGGCCAGCAATTCATCCACCTTGACACGGGTCCAGGCCGGGTGTGTGCGCAAATTCAGGTCGTAAAGGGCGTCGGGTTTGGCTTGCCCGTGTAGTGTTTGCAAGGCAATTGGCCAGGCCAGCAGCTTGTGTTTTTTGCACAGGCTGGCGGGCAATGTGTCAATGAAACAGGCTGGCGGCAATTTTTTCATCCACCGGTGCCAGTCGCTTTGCTTCAATTGCCCGGTACTGGGATACACCGGCTCCAGAACGGCATTGGCCGAGGGTTTGGCCTGAATGCTTTCCTGCGGGCTACCGGGGCTTGAGGGATCCGATGGGCTTGTCGCGCCTGCGGGTGCAATTTTTACCGTGGGGTGCACCATTTCAAACGTGCCGAAGCCCTGGCGGATTTGCCCGCTGATTTGAATCCGGGTGCCTTCGCTCAGCTTTTGCTGCAAGCCTGGGTAGAAATGTAGCCAGCGCAGCAACAGTGTGGTCTCGCCATCTTCAACCCAAACCCGCAGCTGTTTTCTGGGGTGATATTGAACTTCCGATCCCACCACGGTGGCCAGCAGGTTGACTTTCTTCCCCGGCTCAAGGGCGTCCATCGCGGTGATGGACGCCTTGTCTTCAAAGCGCAGCGGTAGGTGCAGGGCCAGGCCCATCCAGTGGGGGGCATGCAAAACCCCGCCAACAGCGTCGGCGATGGCGTTGGGCAGTGGCAGCAGCTCTTCGAAGCTGACTGGGTTGGGGGCTGCTGCGGTCAATGGCTGGGGGGCTGTTTTTGTTACAGCGCCAGAATGGCTTCAACTTCAAACCGTGCGCCCTTGGGCAGGCTGGCCACGCCCACAGTCGATCGGGCGGGGAAAGGGGCCGACACATATTCCTGCATGATGGCGTTGACCTGGGCAAATTCGCTGAGGTCGGTCAGGAATAGGGTGAACTTGACCACGTTGGCCAGGCTGCCGCCCGCTTCTTCTGCCACTGCTTTCAGATTTGAGAAGGCCTGACGGGCCTGCGCTTCGGTGGATGCACCCACGAGCTCGCCGGTGGCTGGGTTCAGGCCGATCTGGCCAGATGTGAATACCAGATTGCCCAGTTTGATGGCTTGGCTGTAAGGGCCGATTGCGGTTGGTGCATTGGGTGTGGAAACAACGGTGGCTTGTGTCATGTTGTGCTGTGAAATGGTTGGGTGAAAGGGTCTAAAGTACGCTTCTTGCAATGATAACGCGGGCCAGCGCATTGTGTTGCCCATGGGTACGGTATACCATTACCGACTTGTTTGTTGCGCTGCAATGATTGAATGAGTCAAACCCCAAAGTCGACGAAGGCCAGTGGCCGGGTCGATGCACAGAATGGTCGCACCCCTTCAGCCTCACGCATGGATGCCGAAGAGCGCGATGATATTTTTTCAGAAAAATACGCTTGGGTGGCAGTCGGTGCCTGCGGGCTGGCCTCGGTGGCCTTTGGTCCAGAGGAATCATTCAAGGCATTGGGCGATTCCCGTCATTTGCTTTTGTTTCTCGGGCTGTTGACGGCGCTCTCCATTCTTCTAGTCTCGCTGACCTATTTCAGGGTGACCGAGCTATTTCCCAAAGGCGGTGGTGGATACGCCATGGCCACTACTTTGCTGGGTCCCCGGGTTGGTCTTATCGCGGGTGCAGCCTTGCTGGTGGACTATGTGCTGATGGTGGCCTTGGGCATCAGTGCGTCCACGCACCTGATGTTCAGCTTCCTGCCACCTTATTTTTACGAATACCGCGTGTGGGTTTCCATGCTGCTGATGGCGGGCCTGATGGTGTTTCACATCCAGGGCCGTCACCTGAATCTGAAGCCGTTCAAGGTGCTGTTTGTGGCCTTCCTGTTAAGCCATTTTGTGTTCATCCTCGTCGGGTTCTCCGATCATTTTCAGGACATTGGCGGTGTGGTGGCGCGCAGTATCGCTACCACCGAATCCGATTTGAATTCCATGGGCTGGTTGCCAGTATTGGCCATATTCGCACGCGGGTTTTTCCTGGGTGGAGGCACTTACACGGGCATTGAAGCGGCATCGGACACAGTTCAGTTGAGCCGTTATCGCCAAAGCAGTGAAAACCGGCGGAAAATGTTGGCCTACGTGGCCTGTGCGCTGGCTTTTGCTGCTGCGAGCCTTGCGGTGTTGTATTCCCTGTGGGATGTGAATATCGAACCCACCATGGCCTTGAACGGGGTGCTGTTTGAGCGTGTGTTCACCGACCTGGGATGGGACTGGCCCTACGTGATTCTGGGCTTGTTGGTGATGCTTGGGCTTGAAACCGCCGTGTTGTTGCTGGCTGCCCATGTGGGTTTTGTGGTGGGCCCGCGGGTGCTGTCGACCATGGCGATTGATTCTTGGCTGCCCCACCAGTTCCGGTACTTGTCGAACCGATTTGTGACCAAGAACGGCATTCTGTTGATGGGCGGCTTGGCATTCCTGGCCATTTATTTGAGTGATGCCAACGTGGACCTGCTGGTGGTGCTGTTTTCCATCAATGTGTTTATCGTGTTCAGCCTGTCGATGCTGGGTTTGTGTGTGTACTGGCTGCGCAACCAGCATGAGGTAAGGTTTGTCAAAGGTTTGCTGTCTGCTGCACTCGGCTTTGTTGTGTCGGCGTCGATTTTGTTGGGAACAGTCATTACCCAGTTTTTTCAGGGTGGCTGGATCACCATGTTGATCACCACACTGGTGGTGCTGATCTGTTTGTGGGTGCGCCACCATTACCGGGACACCAAGGAAAAAATTGCCAAGATCGATGAGGTGTTTGCAATGGCCCAGTACGGGTCAGCCCATTCGCCGCCCGAATTGATAACGGACGGCAACACGGCAGTGTTCATCGTGGGCAACAGCCGGGGTGGTGGTTTGCACGCTTTGTTGTGGGTTCAGCGCATGTTCCCCAACCACTTTCAGAATTTTGTATTCATGAACGCGCGCACAGTGGATTCCAAGGCGTATGGTGGCCGGGAAGCATTGGAAGCCATGCGGGTGGACGCTTCTGTTTCCCTGAATTATTTTGTCAATTTTTGCCGAAGCCATGGTTTGCGCGCGAAAAGCTATTTGTCGTTCGGTACGGATGCGGTGGAAGAGTTGACGAACCTGGCCAAAACTGTGGCAGAAAGTCATCCCAATGCGATTTTCTTCACCAGCAAGCTGGTGTTTGAAAATGAAAATATTTTGACGCGCTTGCTGCACAACCAAGCTGCACTTGAGTTGCAGCGCCGCTTGCACAATGCCGGGCAACAGATGGTGATTCTGCCGATGCGGCTTTGAGGTTTTTGCCCAGAAAGAGTGGTTGCTTGATGGTCAGGTGTTTGTGATAATAATCGAACTCGTATTATTGATAGAAAAATTAAATGACCCTTACTGAGTTGAAGTACATCGTGGCGCTGGCGCGGGAAAAGCATTTTGGCCGCGCCGCCGATGCCTGTTTTGTCAGCCAACCCACCTTGTCTGTTGCGATCAAAAAGCTTGAAGAAGAGCTCAATGTGTCATTGTTCGAACGTGGCTCCAATGAAGTGTCATTGACGCCTGTGGGCGAAAGGGTAGTGGTTCAAGCGCAGCGGGTACTTGAAGAGGCTTCAGCCATCAAGGCCATTGCTCAGCAAGGAAAAGACCCGTTGGCTGGCCCTCTGCGAGTGGGCGTCATTTACACCATTGGGCCTTACTTGCTGCCCGGTTTGGTCTCCAGCATGATCGAGAAAGTGCCCACCATGCCACTGGTGTTGCAGGAAAATTTCACAGTTCGTTTGCTTGAATTGCTCAAGCAGGGCGAAATTGACGTGGCGGTGCTTGCGCTGCCCATCAATGAATCGGGTTTTGTCATTCAACCGCTGTACGACGAGCCCTTTATTGTGGCCTTGCCCAAGTCGCACCGTTGGGCGCAGGAAAAAACCATTCGATCAGATGACTTGCGCGGCGAGAACATGCTGTTGCTGGGTGCTGGGCATTGTTTCCGTGACCAGGTCTTGGGCGTTTGCCCGGAACTGTCACGGTTTTCGCAGTCTTCCGAGGGCATTCAACGCACATTTGAAGGCAGTTCGCTGGAAACCATTCGGCACATGGTGGCCTCAGGCGTGGGTATCACGGTGCTGCCATCGAGTTCTGTGCCCAACCCTGTGCCAGCGGAATCTTTGTTGAATTACATCCCCTTGGCCGATGACGACACACGCAGAACCGTGGCCCTGGTGTGGCGTAAAAGTTTTGGCCGCCGCGAGGCGCTTGATGCTTTGAAAGAATGCATTATGGCCTGCGATCTGAATGGCGTGGAATTTCTGGATTCTCCACAAATGGTGCGCTAGACATGACTCAGTTTGCGTTCGCGCGTTTGCGTGAATATGGCTTGCTGCTGCGCCTGAACAAGCCAATCGGTATTTTGCTGCTGCTGTGGCCGACCCTGTGGGGCCTGTGGCTGGCCGCCGAAGGCACACCACCCTGGCACGTGTTGTGGGTGTTCGTGGCCGGCGTGGTGCTGATGCGATCAGCCGGGTGCGCCATCAACGACTATGCCGACCGTGACATTGACCTGCACGTGGAGCGAACCCGAAACAGGCCGCTGACCAGTGGGCGAATCAGTTCAAAAGAAGCCTTGCTTCTGGCGGTTCTGCTGGCTGTGGTTGCTTTGTTGATCACTTTGCCGTTGGGGTGGCCAGTGGTGCTGATGAGCCTGCCTGCAGCCTTTCTGGCTGGCAGTTATCCTTTCACCAAACGTTTTTTCCCAATGCCGCAGGCTTACCTGGGGGTGGCGTTCGGCTTTTCGATTCCCATGGCCTATGTGGCCGTGCAGGGCAGCGTGCCCTTGGTAGGCTGGTTGATATTTGTCGCCAATGTGTTCTGGACGATTGCTTATGACACGGAATACGCGCTGGTCGACAAACCCGACGATTTGAAATTGAATATCAAGACCGCAGCCATTACCCTTGGGCGTTTTGATGTGGCAGGCATCATGCTGTGCTATGTGCTGTGCCTGCTGCTGTGGGCTTGTGTAGCCATGCTGCTGGGTTTCAAAGGTGTTTTCTGGCTGGCGTGGCTGGTGGCGTGGGGCATTGTGGCTTACCACTTTGTCCTGATCCGGCACCGCGACCGCGCCAAATGCTTCAAGGCGTTTTTGCACAACAACTGGATTGGTGCTGTGCTGTTTGCGGGGTTGGTGCTTCAATATCTTTAACCATTGAAGCAAACCCATAAGCGAGCCCAGAAGTAACCCGGGAAGTAAATCCGGGTGCAATCAAGGCCCTCGTTCTCAAGTTATCCTGCGTTTTTCTGCAATTCAACTGCCCGATCAAAAGCCGCTTGTGCCGCGTCCTGAATGGCGGTTGACACACCCAGTGCGCGCAATTGTTCAAGCCCTGCGAATGTGGTGCCACCCTTGCTGGTGACTTTCTCGCGCAGAGTTGCAAACGAATCGTCGCTTTGTTTGGCCAGTGTGGCCGCACCCAAAAAGGTCTGGTTCACCAGCAGGTTTGCCTGTGCTTCGCTGAATCCCAGATTCTGCGCCGCTTGGGCCAAGGCCTCCATCAGAAAAAATACGTAACCGGGTCCACTGCCTGAAATGGCGGTGACGGCGTTGATTTCGTCTTCGGTGTTCACCACCACCACTTCGCCACAGCTGTTGAAGATTTGATGGGCAGTGGTGTGGTCGGCATCATTACAATTGGCTGTGAAGTAAAGTCCGGATATGCCCTGCGCCACCAGTGCCGGTGTGTTGGGCATGCAGCGCACCACGCGCGCATCGCTTTGGGCACTCCACTGTTGAATTTGAGCCACGCTGACCCCGGCTGCAATGCTGATCAACAACACATTGTTCAGGTGAGCTGCCTGTTGATTCAACACGGCTTGCATCATTTGCGGCTTGACGGCCAGCACCACCACATCCGGTTTAAAGTCGTCAGGCCAATCCACCGTGCAGCGCAGGTTCATCTCTGCCATTTTTGCGGCAGATTCCGGGCTGGGGTCGATGACATGAAAGGCGGTGGCTGGCACGCCGCTGCGAAGCAGGCCGCCGAGAATGGCGTAGGCCATATTGCCGCCGCCGATGAACAGTGTTTTTTGCATGGCTTGGTTTTGCATGACTTGTTTTTGCATGATGAGGCGGTGATTTGAATTCAATAAAAATAATGTTCAGGCTCGTGCGCCAAACAGGGCGGAGCCCACGCGCACGCAGGTCGAGCCGCATTCAATGGCAAGTTCCAGGTCTGAGGACATGCCCATGGACAGCGTGTCCAATTGAAGGCCTTGTTTGTTCAATTCATCAAACATGGATTTGCACAACAGGAATTCTGCTTTCAACTGCGCGATGTCGTCTGTGTTGCTGGGTATGGTCATCAGGCCATGCAACTTCAGATTTGGCAGTTGGCTTACAGCCAGGCACAATGCGACCGCTTCATCGGGATTCACGCCTGATTTACTGGCCTCGCCCGAGGTGTTGATCTGGATCAGCAACTTCAAAGGGGGCAGGGTGGCCGGGCGTTGTTCAGACAATCGCTGTGCAATTTTCAACCGGTCCACACTGTGCACCCACTGAAAGTTTTCCGCAATTGGCCTGGTCTTGTTGCTTTGTATGGGGCCGATGAAATGCCATTCAATAATTGGGGCATCAGGGTGATCAGCCAGCTGGGTGATTTTATCCAGCGCTTCTTGCAGGTAATTTTCACCAAAAGCGGTTTGCCCACAGGCGCGGAATTCAAGAATGCGATCCAGTGGAAATGTTTTGCTGACAGCCAGCAATGTGACCGAGTCAAGGGGCCGGTTGGCCTTGCCACAGGCAGTTGCAATGCGTTGCTGGATCCCGGCAAGTTGTTCGGCTTGGGTCATGGTGAATCAATTGAATGCTCGAATGGAGATTATAGCCACATGACACTGACCGAGTTGCTTACCTGGGCTGTGGAGGAGCATGCCTCTGATCTTCATTTGTCGGCTGACATGCCACCCATGATCCGCGTGGACGGTGAAGTGCGCCGATTAAGTGATGCGGTGCTGGGTCACCGGGAAATTTATAGACTGATTCAAAGCTCGATGAGCGATGTGCAATGGCAGGCGTGGGAACAATCGCACGAATGCGATTACAGCTTCGCCGTCGAGGGCTTGTCGCGTTTCCGGGTGAATGCCTTCATGCAAAGCCGGGGTGCATCCGCTGCATTTCGCGTGGTGCCCAGCCGGGTCAAAACGCTGGAGGAACTTGAAGCACCCGCTGTATTCAGAACCATTGCACGGGAGCCCAATGGCCTGGTGCTGGTGACAGGGCCAACCGGTTCCGGCAAAAGCACCACGCTGGCCGCGATGGTGGACGATGTGAACCGCCACCAGAAGGCGCACATTCTGACCATTGAAGACCCCATTGAGTTTTTGCACACACCCATGAATTGCGTGGTGAACCAGCGCGAGCTGGGCGAGCACACCCATTCCTTTGGCGCTGCTTTGCGGTCTGCACTGCGGGAAGATCCGGACGTGATCCTGGTGGGTGAAATGCGCGACCTGGAAACCATTCAACTGGCCTTGACTGCCGCTGAAACCGGGCACCTGGTGTTTGCAACCTTGCACACCTCATCGGCCCCCAAAACCATTGACCGGATCATTGACGCATTTCCGTCGGCAGACAAGTCCATGGTGCGGGCCATGTTGTCGGAATCTCTGCGCGCGGTGATCTGCCAGACTCTTTTAAAGAAGCCGGGCGGTGGCCGACTGGCTGCCCATGAAATCATGCTGGCCACGCCACCGATTCGAAACCTGATTCGCGAGGGCAAGATCGCCCAGATGATGTCGTCTATCCAGACAGGTTCGCAGCATGGCATGCAGACGCTTGAGCAGTCGGTTCAACGTCTGTTGATGACCGGGAAAATCACGCGAGATGTGGCTGCCTCGGTGTTGTCAGGGTCCAACCAACCCTGAGTCGGCGCTGATTCAAGGTACACTTGACTCCGATAAAATATTTCGGAGGCAAGTGTCATGGCACATGGTGTATTTGAATTTTCCAGCAAAACCCTGGACGGAAAACCCCTGAATCTGGCTGATTTTGAAGGCAAGGTACTGTTGATTGTGAACACAGCCAGCAAGTGCGGTTTCACGCCACAGTACGAGGGCTTGCAGGCGCTGCATGCCGAGTTGAGCCAGAAAGGCTTGGTGATCATCGGTTTTCCGTGCAACCAGTTTGGTGGTCAGGAACCCGGTACGGAAGAGGTGATTGCCAGTTTCTGCCAGAAGAACTACGGCGTGGATTTCCTGATGGCTGAAAAAGTGGATGTGAAGGGTGACCAGGCGCACCCCTTGTTCAAGTACCTGACTTCAGAAGCCAAAGGCATTTTGGGCACCGAGGCCATCAAGTGGAATTTCACGAAATTCCTGGTTCGCAAAAATGGTGAGGTGTACGACCGCTACGCCCCCACCACCAAGCCTGCTGACCTGAAAGCGGACATTGCCAAGTTGATGGCAGAGTAATCAGTATTCGGCCTGATCGTCCTGCGTTGGGCTGCTGCCCGATTCAGGATTGCTGTCTGTGTTGTTGTCGGTGCCTGCAGCCCGTGGGCGATAAACCCCGCGGGTCAACGGAATTTCAAACAGTCGGCATTCAATGGGACCATTGAACAAGGGGCGCTTGCGCTTGGGGCTCAAGCCCAGTGTTTTCTTGATTTCCAGGTCACCTGAGAACAAAAAGGCAGTCCACCCCGAGAAGTTCATTTTCAGGTGGTCGCCATAGGCCTTGAACAGGCGCTCGTAGGCTTCGTCTTCCGGCACATCGGCACCCTTGGCCCGCACGCGTTCGCCGTAAGGCGGGTTGCTAAACACGATGCCAGTTTCTGCAGGTGGCTCTACGGTGAGTGCGTCCCGCTGTGCAAACTGCACAATGCCTGCGTCCAGCAATTCTTCAAACCCGGCCTGCGCCAGGTTTTCCTTTGCAATGCTGATGAGCACCTCGGTGATGTCGCTGGCATACCATTGAAACCAGGGTGATTTGATTGCCTTGTCCAAGCCCGCATTGAAGCGCTTGTTGGCGTCTTCCTGAAGGTCACGTCCCCACTCTGGGGTGAAAGGTTTCAGGTTTTCAAAAGCAAACGGCCGTTCCAGGCCCGGTGCACGGTCGCACAGCTGTGACAGCGATTCAATGACCAGTGTGCCACTGCCGCAGAACGGATCAAGAAACACATTCGCGTTTTTTCCAGCTTCGCTTTGGCGCGCAATGTGCCACAAACCTGCCGCCAGGTTTTCCTTCAGTGGGGCCACGCCCGCTTCTTCGCGCCAGCCTCGCTTGAACAGGTTTTCGCCCGCCAGGTCGATGTAGACCATGGCTTCTGTGGGGGTGATTGCAGCAAAGATGCGCACATCCGGTGCTTCCACGCTGACGTTAGGGCGCTCGTCAAATCGCTCCAGGAAGGAGTCGCACACCGCATCCTTCAGGCGCAACTGGGTAAACCGCACGCTTTGCAGGTCGGCGCCCAGGTTGTTGAGATCGACGCGGAAGGTGTTGGACAATTTGAACCAGTTGTACCAGTCCACTGATTTGGCAATGTTGTAAAACTGGTCTTCGCTGCTGCATTCACCACGGGCCAGTTCCAGGCCGATACGGCCTGCAAAACGGGTCCAGTAGGTCATGCGCGTGGCTTGTCTCCAGCTGGCCTCGAAGGTGCAGCCGCCGGTGACCGCACGGGTTTTCTGGGCCCCCATGGTTTCCAGTTCAGCCACCAGAATTTCTTCCAGACCGCGCGGGCAACTTGCAAAGCAATTGAAGACGCTTTGCTTGGTCGAATTGTGTTGTTGACCGGCTTTGCCCGGGTTGGAATGGTTTGGGTTTGAACTGGGCATGAATTGCTTTTAAAAAGATTTAGAAAGGTTTGACAACCACCAGAATGATGGCAATGGCCATGAGCACCACCGGCACTTCATTGAACCAGCGAAACCACGTGTGGCTGCGGGTGTTCTGACCCGTTTCGAACTTGCGCAGGATACGGCCACAACCATGGTGGTAACCGGCAATCAGAAAAACAATCAGGATTTTGGCATGTAACCAACCGCTTTGCCCACCCACGCCGATTTGGTAAACACCCACCAGTGCGAAGCCCAGCAACAGGGCGGGAATGGCCAGCAGCGTCATGAATTTGTACAGCTTGCGCGCCATGTGCAGCAAACGGGCGGTGGCTGCAGGTTCTGTTTCCATGGCCAGGTTCACGAAAATGCGGGGCAGGTAAAACAGCCCGGCAAACCAAGAGGCCACAAACAAAATGTGAAAGGCTTTCACCCAAAGATAACCGTCCATGAACTGCTCCAGTTGATTTCTGTTGATTAATTTCTGATTTCACCGTGACCAAACACCACGTATTTCTGGCTGGTCAATCCTTCAAGGCCCACCGGGCCGCGTGCGTGAATTTTATCGGTGGAAATGCCAATTTCGGCACCCAGTCCGTATTCAAATCCGTCTGCAAACCGGGTGGACGCATTCACCATGACTGAGGCAGAATCCACTTCGCGAACAAAGCGCATGGCGTGGCTGTGATTTTCAGTCACGATGCTGTCGGTGTGGTGCGAACCGTATTTGTTGATGTGGGCAATGGCTTCGTCCAGGCTGTCCACCACCTTGATCGACAAAATCGGGGCGAGGTATTCGGTGTTCCAGTCTTCTTCCGTGGCGGCTTTTACACTGGGCAACAGGGCCATGGTGCGTTTGCATCCGCGCAATTCAACGCCTTTGGCGGCATAGCGCACGGCCAATTCGGCCAGGGCCGGTTTGGCCACGTGGGTGTGTACCAACAGGGTTTCCATGGTGTTGCAGGTGCCGTAGCGGTGAGTTTTCGCATTCTCGGCAATGTTGACCGCGTGGGTCATGTTGGCCGATTCATCAATGAACACGTGGCAAATACCGTCGAGGTGCTTGATCACCGGTACCTTGGCATCGCGTGAAATTCGTTCAATCAAACCCTTGCCACCCCGCGGCACGATCACGTCCACGTACTCGGTCATGGTGATCAGCGTGCCCACAGCCGCGCGGTCGGTGGTGTCGATGACCTGCACGGCGTCAGCAGGCAAGCCTGCTGCTTCAAGGCCTTGGGCCACGATGGCAGCCAGTGCCTGGTTGCAGCGAAAAGCTTCAGAGCCGCCACGAAGAATGGTGCTGTTGCCGGATTTGATGCACAGACCCGCCGCGTCGACGGTGACGTTTGGACGGCTTTCATAAATGATGCCGATTACGCCCAATGGCACGCGCATTTTACCTACCTGGATGCCGGAAGGGCGGTTTTTAAAGTCGGTCATCTCGCCAATGGGGTCGGGCAACTGGGCAATTTGCTCCAAGCCTTCGGCCATGGTTTCAATGGCTTTGTCGCTCAGTGCCAAGCGATCCAGCAAGGCTTCTTCCAGACCGTTGGCTTTGGCTTTGGCCAGGTCTTCCTGGTTGGCGGCTGTCAGCGCTGCCTTGTTGGCGCGAATCAGGCCTGCGATTTCCAGCAAGGCCTGGTTCTTGAGGTGGGTGTTGGCCTTGGCCATGCACACCGCGGCAGCGCGGGCCTTTTTGCCGATTGCCAGAATTTGATTTTCAATGCTCATGATACTTGCTCGGTATTGGGTACTAGGTATTCGTTGGGTCAGGTGTTCCACAGTTCAGGTGGCTCAATGCCAGCCACGCCCAAACCAATAATTTCAAACAGTGTCCAGGGGTTACCCTGTTTCATGCCCTTGATGGTTTTTTCGGCAGCATAGCACCAGCCTGTCAATTTTTGCAGGCTGCCCGGGTTGTGTCTTTTGAGGGCAGCGGCGATGTGATTCTGGCGCTGTCCCCAAATTCTATTTTGACGGCAGGCATCCGACAAAGACATTCCGCGTCTCATGGCTTGCTGTGTGTCGCGAATGGCACGAATTTCTTCCTGAAGCGCCCACAACACCAACGTGGGGGCTTCTCCTTCCGCCTCAAGCCCTTCCACCATGCGGGCAATTCGTTTTACATCGCCAGCCAGCAGGCTTGCACCCAAGTCAAACACATTGAAACGTGCCGAGTTGGCCACCATGCCTTGCACCTGTTCAATATCGACGGCACCTTGGTGTTCAAGCGCCAGTTTCTCAATGGTTTGGTGAGCCACCAGCAGGTTGCCTTCGGTTTTTTCTGCAAGCCAGGCACAGGTTTCGCGATTCAGTTGCACGCCCTTGCGCTTGGCGGCTTGTGCGATCCAGCCGGGCAGGGTGTCTGCTCCAATCGGTTTGCAAACCACCTCAGTGCCCTTGGCCAGAAGCTCTGCAAAACCGGCGCTTTTTTCCTGCGTCTTGTTCAGCTTGGGTGCGTTGACCAACAGGTGGTGGCCGGTGTCACCCGCTGCAATCCACTGTGCCGCTTTGCCCAGGGCTTCTGCCGCTTCCTTGCTGAGTTTGGGCTGGCTGATGCGCAAATCCACCAGGGACACATCGCCAAACAGGGAGGCTTCGGCGAACAGCGACAGAAATTCCTGTGGGTCAAACTGGCGGTCCACTTCCACGATTTGTCGCTGGTAATCGGTCTGCTTTTTCAAACGGGTGCGGTACAGGTCTGCGGCCTGCGTAGCGAACAAGGGCTCGTCGGTGAACACGCACAGCAACTGTGGCAGCGCGTGGGTGCCCGTGTCAGCAAGCCAGGTGTCCAGCGCAATTTGTTTCACTTGGCGGCTTGCCCCTTGGGCAGTTGCAGGGCACTCAGGCGGCCGGTGATTTGGCGCGCAATGTCGCGTTGCATTTCAGTGGTCAATTGGGTTTCTTCCGCTTCCTTGCCGAGAATCTGGTCGTCGGTGTAGGTCAGTTCCCGACGCTGGCTCAACTGGCTGGTGGCAATCAGGAAGTCACCATTTTTGTCTGTCACACTGTAAAACAGTTCGTAGGTAATTCGCACTTCGCGGGCTCGGCCCGTGGCGCTAAAGGTCACGATGCTGCGGTCGCGGGTTTCCCGGATCAGGTTCAGCTTCAAAGGTGCGCCTTCAGGCGGATTGACCTTGAGGTTCAGGATTTGAAGCTGCAAGTCCATGTTGCGGTTCATTTCCGAGTTCTCCATGCCGCGCAATTCGATTTTGTCGAAATCAAAGTCGTATTGCCCGCGCAATTGAAAACCGCATGCGGCCAATACCAGTGCGGTGCTCAGCAGAGCGATGGCTTGAATGAATCGTTTCATGAGGACTCGCTTTGTTTGAGGTCGATTTTAAACAACAATGTTGACCAGTTTGCCCGGAACCACAATGACTTTTTTCGCGGGCTTGCCTTCCATGAATTTCTGGGCGGCGTCGCTGGCCAAGGCAGCTGCTTCGATGCTGGCCTTGTCTGCATCGGCAGGTACTTCAATGCTGCCGCGCAGTTTGCCGTTCACCTGTACCATCAGGTTCAATTCCGAACGCACCAAGGCCTTTTCATCCACTTCAGGCCAAGGCGAATCCAGCAACTCGCCATGCGCTGCGCTGTAGTTCAGGCTGCTCCACAGGTGGTAGGTGATGTGCGGCACAATCGGGTACAACACGCGCAGCAAAATGCTCAAACCTTCTGCAAGCACGGCCTGGTCTGCGGGTGAATTTGCTTCGCCCGCAAATGCGTCGAGTGTGTTCAGCATTTTCATGCCGGCAGACACCACGGTGTTGTACTGGTGGCGGTCGTAGTCGAAGTTGGCTTGTTTCAATATCTCATGTACCTCACGGCGCGCGGTTTGAGCAGCCTTGCTCAGGTCGGCGGCATTCAAGGCGGGTTGTGCCTTGATGGCGTCCTGCTTGTTCAGTGCCAGTTGGTACAGCCGTTTCAGGAATCGGTGTGCACCTTCCACGCCGGAATCGCTCCACTCCAGGCTTTGCTCAGGAGGGGCCGCAAACATGGTGAACAGGCGGGCTGTGTCAGCGCCATATTGGTCGATCAGTGCCTGGGGGTCGATGCCGTTGTTTTTCGACTTCGACATTTTTTCCACGCCGCCGATTTGCACAGGCGTGCCCGCGTTGATCAGTTTTGCAGAAACCGGGCGGCCCTTGTCATCAAACTCCACGGCCACATCGGCCGGGTTGATCCAGTTCTTCTTGCCGTTGGCTTCTTCGGTGAAATAGGTGTCGTTCAGCACCATGCCCTGGGTCAACAAGGCGGTGGCCGGTTCGCGGAATTTCACCAGGCCTAGGTCGTTCATGACCTTGGTCCAGAAACGGCTGTACAGCAGGTGCAGGATGGCGTGTTCAATGCCGCCGATGTACTGGTCCATGGGCATCCAGTAATCGCTGCGTTCATCGGTCATGCTGTTTGCGTCGTTGCAGACATAGCGTGTGAAGTACCAGCTTGAATCGACAAACGTGTCCATGGTGTCGGTTTCACGGCGGGCAAGGCTGCCACACTTGGGGCACTTGCATTCGTAAAATGCTGCGCTTTTGGCCAGCGGGTTGCCGCTGCCATCGGGGACCAGGTCTTCTGGCAGCACCACCGGCAAGTCGGCTTCAGGCACAGGCACGTCGCCGCAGGTGTCGCAATAAATCATGGGGATGGGGGTGCCCCAGTACCGCTGGCGGGAAATACCCCAGTCGCGCAAGCGATATTGAATGCGTTTTTCGCCCACGCCCTTGTTGGAGAGAAGTTCAGCCACGGCATTCACTGCCTGCGTGTGGTTCAAACCATCGAGAGGACCACTTGCGATACACAGGCCGCGATCCTTGTCGCCATACCATTCAACCCATTCGGCGTTGTTGAATACTTCGCCTTCAACCTGTATCACTTGCTTGATCGGAATACCGTACTTGAGGGCAAACGCAAAATCGCGTTCGTCGTGCGCGGGCACGCCCATGACGGCACCATCGCCATAACTCATCAGCACGTAGTTACCCACCCAAACCGGCACGCTTTCGCCGGTCAAGGGGTGTGTAACCTGCAGGCCGGTGGGCATGCCTTTCTTTTCCATGGTGGCCATGTCGGCTTCGGCCACACCGCCTGCCTTGCATTCAGCAATGAAAGCCTGCAGGTCCGGGTTGTTTTCAGCAGCCAATGCGGCCAGCGGGTGTTCGGCAGCCACGGCGCAGAATGTCACGCCCATGATGGTGTCTGCACGGGTGGTGAACACATGCAGTTTGCCGTCCTGAATCAGCTGGCCGTCCACACCTGCAATGGTGTGCGGGAAGGCAAAGCGGACACCGGTGGATTTGCCAATCCAGTTTTCCTGCATCACTTTCACGCGGTCGGGCCACTGCAAGTCGTTCAAATCGTCGAGCAGCACATCGGCGTAATTGGTGATGGCCATGTAGTACATCGGGATGTCGCGCTTTTCGACCGTTGCGCCTGATCTCCATCCTTTGCCGTCAATCACTTGTTCGTTGGCCAACACGGTTTGGTCAATCGGGTCCCAGTTCACAGTGCCTGTTTTCTTGTAGACAATGCCTTTTTCCAGCATTTTCAGGAACAGCCACTGGTTCCACTTGTAGTAATCGGGTTTGCAGGTGGCCACTTCCTTGGACCAGTCAATGGCCAGCCCCATCGATTCCATCTGCTTTTTCATGTAGTCGATGTTGCTGTAGGTCCAGGCTGCTGGCGGCTTGCCGTTGGCCATGGCCGCGTTTTCAGCAGGCATGCCGAATGCGTCCCAACCCATGGGCATGAGAGTGTTGTAGCCCTTCATGCGTTTTTGGCGAATCATCACATCGTTGATGGTGTAATTGCGCACATGACCCATGTGCAGCTTGCCACTTGGATAGGGCAGCATGGACACGCAGTAGTACTTGGGTTTGAGCTTGCCGCTTGCGTCTTTCGCAAAGGCCTCGGCCTTGTAGGCATCCGAGATTTTCCATTGGCCTTGAACGGCATTTTCAATGTCTTGGGCGGCGTATTTGTCGAACATGGTGGTGTTGAAACTTGGGTGTGAATTTGAATGCAGGCGGGGCCAGCCGAGTGGGGCAGGCCAATTGACCATTATATCGGTCTTTTTCGTTTTTTACCGGCAGGGCAGGTGGGGCAATCACTGTTAAAATCAACAGCAAAACCCAATTCTGATGTGAGAAACCGTGTCTTTACTCGATAGCCTGAACCCCGAACAACTGGCAGCCGTGACCTTGCCGCGTGAATCAGCCCTGATTCTTGCCGGTGCGGGAAGCGGCAAAACCAAGGTGCTGACAGCTCGGATCGCCTGGCTGATCCAGACCGGTCAGGTCGGGCCCAACGGGGTGTTGGCCGTCACCTTCACCAACAAGGCCTCCAAGGAAATGCTTCACCGCATTTCAACCATGTTGCCAATCAACACCCGCAGCATGTGGGTGGGCACCTTCCACGGGTTGTGTAACCGCATGTTGCGGGCCCACTGGAAGGAAGCGGGTTTGCCGCAGGCCTTCCAGATTCTGGACATGCAGGATCAGCTTTCAGCCATCAAGCGCATGTACAAGGTGCTGGGTATTGACGCTGAAAAGTTTCCACCCAAGCAACTGAGCTACTTTGTAGGTTCTGCCAAAGACCAGGGCTTGCGTCCCAAAGATGTGGAAGCCCACGACGAATACCACCGCATGATGGTTCGACTCTACGAGGCCTATGAAGCGCAATGCCAGCGCGAGGGCGTGGTTGATTTTGCAGAACTGTTGCTGCGCTCTTTCGAGTTGCTGGGGGCCAACCCCACGCTGCGGGAGCACTACCAGGCCCGTTTCAAATACATCCTGGTTGACGAGTTTCAGGACACCAACAGCCTGCAGTACAACTGGTTGAAGCGTTTGGCTGGGCCTCAAGGTTGTATTTTCGCTGTGGGCGATGACGACCAGTCTATTTATGCCTTTCGCGGGGCACGCGTGGCGAACATGGTTCAGTTTGAAAGTGACTTCAATGTGCAGAACCGCATCAAGCTGGAACAGAATTACCGGTCGGTTGGCAATGTGCTGAAAGCTGCCAACGTGCTGATTGCCCACAACAAGGCCCGCCTGGGCAAAGAATTGTGGACCGAAGCGGGCGAGGGCGAGGCTATTCGCGTGTACGAGGCCACCAGTGACCAGGATGAAGCAGCCTTCATCATCGACCGCATCAAGAAACTGGTGTTGGAAGAGGGTTACAGCCGGTCCGACATCGCTATTCTTTACCGCTCCAATGCCCAATCACGGGTGGTTGAACAGGCGCTGTTCAATGCCGGCATGCCGTACCGTGTATATGGCGGTTTGCGGTTTTTTGAACGTGCGGAAATCAAGCATGCGCTGGCTTACCTGCGCCTGATGGACAACGCTGACGACGACAATTCTTTCTCACGCGTGGTGAACTTTCCGGCACGCGGCATTGGTGCTCGCAGCGTAGAGCAGTTGCAAGACATTTCCACCGCACAGGCTACCTCGCTTTACCGCGCCATTCACCGTATGGAAGGCCGCGCACAGGCAGGTTTGAAAAAGTTCGCTGACTTGATTGAGCGCATGCGCTTTGAAACCCGCGGCTTGAGCCTGCCCGACTTGGTCGACAAAGTGATCAATGAATCGGGCTTGGTGGCGCATTTTCAGGCGGACAAAGACGGTGAAGACCGTGTCGAGAACTTGAAAGAACTGGTCAACGCGGCTGTTTCTTTTTCAATCGCGGAAGGCTATTACCGCGACGCTGCTGCCACCATGGTGGATGAGGAAAAACTGATTACGCCTCTGGCTGATTTCTTGTCCCATGCCTCGCTTGAAGCTGGGGACAATGCAGCCGCTGCTGGGCAGGATGCCATTCAGTTGATGACAGCACATTCTGCCAAGGGGCTTGAATTCAAATGCGTCTTTGTCACCGGGCTGGAAGAAGGTTTGTTCCCGCACGAAAACAGCATTGGCAATTCCGTGGAAGGTGGTGATGGAACCAGCGTGGAGGCGGTGGAAGAAGAGCGACGACTGATGTATGTGGCGATTACCCGCGCTAGGGAACAGCTGTTTTTGAGCCATGCCCAGCAGCGCATGCTGCATGGCCAGATTCGCTACCACCTGCGATCACGTTTTCTGGACGAGTTGCCTGAAGAGGTGTTGAAGTGGCTGACCCCCAAGCGCGCGCACATCGCCAGCCAGGGCTGGGACGCACTTGATTCCAAAGTGTGGGGGCAAAACAAAACCCTGAATGTGGGGTACAGCAACAAGACCAGCAAGCGACCTTATGACATTGGCACTGGCGTTAGCCATGCCAAGTTTGGCAGTGGTGTGGTGGTGTCTTATGAAGGCGAGGGTGACGACCAACGAATTCAGATCAACTTCGGTCGCCAAGGGATGAAGTGGCTCATGTTGAGTTTGGCGAAGCTTGAACGCAGCTGATTGCGTTGCCAGGTTGTCGCAGGTTGTTGCCAACTCATCAGGGCTGCCAGGTTCCTGCCAACTCGACAGGGTTGCCCGATTCCGCACTGAAAACCGCTTGATCCCTTCTTGAATTGGCTCTTGCTCACCGAATCAGGCAAAACAGACGGCCTGATTCGGAGTCGGCTTGCAGCCGAACGCAGCGAATCAATTCAAGCGGGGCGGTTTTCCTGAATGTGCCTAACAGGCAAGCCCATTGCCGACTTGGCTTAACAGGAATAAGTCGCCAGCGTTTTGAATCGCCACCATTGAGCGTGCTCACGGTCGGTTCAAAGTCCAATCGGCGGCAGTGTTTCGATCGCTTCGCCTTCAAGAAAATCTGCCCGTTTGAATTCACCCGCCACGGTCGGCTAAAAGCCGGAACCGAGACTCGGCTCGCTTTGTTGCCGAGCGAGGTGAGTCAGGGTGAATATCAAAAAGGGAAATACGGGTTTTCAGGTGGGGCTATCGGAACCCAAGCTGATTAGGACAAGCAAAACTTCGATCGAATTCACTCCGTTGGGTCGTGCTCAAACACCGCCTTGTACGTGGGGTAGAACGTGCACAACGACACCGCCATCACCAAGGCTATACACATCATGTTCAAGGCACTGACAAACGGCGCAGGCAAGCCTAGCACGGTGAACAGCACCACAAAAACCGAAGAAAATCCGATGCCCAGAATCAGCCAACCCATGCCATAAATCAGAAAGCTGCTTTTGTTGCGCCAAACCGCTACCCAGCTTGAGAACAGAGCCTGCATGGGCTTCATGTTGTGCCAAACCACCAGCACAGGCGCAAACCAGAATGCCAGCAACACTGGAATGCTGCTAACACCGACGAACAGCATGTACAGCACGGTGTATTCCATGAATGCTGCCGATGTGGCTGGGTCCGCTTTTTGAAAGTCTTCCACGGTCATGGTGGGTTGGGCGCCCAGAGCAAGATAGGCCAGCAGGCGGATGATGGCGAAGCACACCGTGTAGATCGCACCCAATGTGATCAGAGACTGCAAATGCTTTCGGTTGTCTTGGGTGAATGCGGTAAACAGCACGCTTGGTCCAACACGCAAGCCCTGCTGGCCCATTTTTCCTGCCAGCATGATGCCAAACCCCAGGGCAGGTGATGCGATAGCCACGGCGGCCGCCCCCACGAATGGAATCAGGATGCCGATGAACAAAATGATGAAGAGGTAAGTGTTGCCAAACAAAAACATCTCGCCCGGTTTTTTACGGAAAAGCTGCACGCCTTGCATCAGCCAGTCCCAGCCAGCGCTTGGTTGGCATGTATGTACGTAGTTGGCCAATTGATACTTCCTTAAACCGGTTGTGGAGCAAAAGGGATGCCGCGGCGGCGGGCCAGCAACACGCGCTCGAAGTGCCTGGGGTCTTTGACATTCAGCACTTCTGCTTCACGTGGCATGTAAAAATCGTATAAGCGTGAAGTCCAGAAGCGCAGGCTGGCAGAACGAAGCATGTCCTGCCACAGGCTGCATTCCTGTTCGGTCAGTGGGCGAACTTCCTGATAACCCTGAAGCAGGGCTTGAATGGATTCGAGTTTGAATTCACCTGTATTCAGGTCAATACACCAATCATTCGCAGTCACGGCCAAGTCAAACAGCAATGTGTCTACACCTGCAAAATAGAAGTCAATCACACCGCCCAGTTGGTCACCTTGCATCAAGGCATTGTCTCTGAACAGGTCTGCGTGCACTGCGCCTTTGGGCAAGGCCTGAAAATCAGCCTGCTTTGAAACGGCCCCTTGGTGTCTTACTTCATCCAAAAGAAGGCCGCGTACATCCTCAGGCAAGTGTTTTTCAAGTTCACGCACTGCGTCTTCAATCCAGCCCAGCCCTCTGGGGTTTGGTGTGCGGCCTTCAAAGTCGGCCACAGCCAAATGGGCCCTGGCGCTGAAAATGCCAATTTCGCGACATTGCGCGGGGTTGGGTGTATCCACGGACTTTCCGCCCAGGCAATTGACAAGGGTGGCTGGCTTGTTGTGCAGTGAATTGAACAGCTCACCTGATTTATTTGGAATCGGACCCGGTACAGCCAAGCCTTTCTTGGCCAGGTGTTTCATCAAACCAAGGTAAAACGGCAGGTCTTCGGCCCTTAGCTTCTCGAAAATAGTGAGAACGTAACGGCCTGTGGTGGTGTTCACAAAGTAATTGGTGTTTTCAATCCCGGACTCAATGCCCTCAAAGGAAATCAGGTTTCCGCAGTCACGGTCTTGCAACCATTCTTGGAGCTCGTCTTGGGTGATGCGTGTAAAAACAGCCATTCAAAATCCTGAGAGGGTGAACAATCACGGGGCAGATCACGGGTTTGCACGTTGGCAACCCGGATTTTACCCGTGTTTGACCTCTCTTTATAAGTCCAACAGCTTCTCTGTTTCACTGTCTGAGGGATTGAACGTGCGTTTTTCGTAGAAATGGAAGATGCTCGACAGCACCTGTTCAGGCGTTTCCACCACTTCAAATAGGTCCATGTCGCTTGGGCTGATCATGCCTTCACCCAGCAAATGGCTTTTGATCCAGTCAATCAAGCCGGCCCAAAAGGCGGAACCCACCAAGATAATCGGGATTCTTCGACCCTTGTTGGTCTGGATGAGGGTCAAGGCTTCAAACATTTCATCCAGCGTGCCAAAGCCGCCCGGCATCACCACGTAGGCACTGGCATATTTGGCAAAAGCCACCTTGCGCGCAAAGAAGTGGCGAAAGGTCAGTGAAATATTCTGGTACGGGTTGCCGCTTTGTTCAAAGGGCAATTCAATGTTCAAACCCACACTGGGTGATTCGCCTGCAAATGCCCCCTTGTTGGCCGCTTCCATGATGCCCGGGCCACCGCCGCTGATGACTGCAAAACCCGAATCCGACAAGGCGCGTGCGATGTTTTCAGTCAGCACGTAGTAGGGATGGTCAACAGGCGTGCGTGCGCTGCCAAAGATGGACACCGAGGGGCGAATTGCCGACAGCTTCTCGGTCGCCTCGATGAACTCTGCCATAATTCCCAGCACATGCCATGACTCGCGGGCCTTCACTGCTGTGGACTGCTCTTTCGAGGGTAAATGGCGCAATGTTGGAATATTCTTATTTTTGGTTGTCATATGAAGCGATTACTCCTTGTTGATGGGTCAAGCTACCTGTACCGTGCCTTTCATGCCATGCCTGATTTGCGAAATCGCGCGGGCGAACCCACTGGCGCAGTGTACGGCATGGTCAACATGCTGAGGCGCTTGCGTGCCGACTACCACACCGACGATGTGCGAACCAATTGTATCGCCTGCGTGTTCGATGCGCCGGGCAAGACCTTTCGGGACGACATTTACCCGGAATACAAGGCCAATCGGGCCAGCATGCCGGAAGACCTGGCCGCCCAGATCCCCCACATTCATGAAGTCACCCGCGCGCTGGGCTGGCCCATCGTGATGGAGCCCGGCATTGAAGCCGACGATGTGATTGGCACACTGGCGCATGTGGCCTTGCAACAGGGGTTTGACGAGGTCATCGTCTCGACTGGCGACAAGGACATGGCACAACTGGTCAACGACAAGGTTCGCCTGGTGGACACCATGAAAAATGCGGTGATGACCCGCGACGCCGTGTTTGAGAAGTTTGGCGTTTACCCGGAACAGATCATTGATTACCTGACCTTGGTGGGCGACACCGTGGACAACGTGCCCGGTGTGGAAAAAGTAGGCCCCAAAACCGCTGCAAAATGGCTGGCCGAGTACAAAACGTTGGACGGCGTGGTGGCCAATGCCGACAAAATTGGCGGCAAGGTAGGTGAAAACCTGCAAAAGGCACTGGATTGGCTGCCCACGGGAAAGTCACTCGTGACCATCAAAACCGATTGCGAATTCGAACTTCGCCGCCACATTGAAGAACAGCTCAAGGCACACCCTGAGAACAACGAGGAACTGAAACGGTTGTTTCAGCGCTTTGAGTTCAAGACCTGGTTCCGTGCCCTGGGCGGTGTCGGTGAAGACGAGGCTGCGGTCAAACCCAAAGTGGATGGGCCGCCAGACGGCACTTCGATGAGCCTGTTTGACGCGCCCACGCAGGCGGTCGATTCTATTGAAACAATCTGTGTTCAAAACCAGGAACAGCTCACCGCCCTGATGGTTGAGCTGAAAGCCGCCGCAGACAGCAAAACCGCCGTGGCCTTCGACACCGAAACCGATTCACTCGAACCCATGAACGCCCGAATTGTCGGGTTGTCGTTTGCAGTCAAACCCGGTCTGGGCTACTACATACCGCTGACCCACCAGGACTTGACGGCAGAACCACAGTTGCCAATTGACGAGGTTCTGGCTTTTCTGAAGCCCTGGTTTGAAGACACCGATTCCCCCAAAATTGCGCAGAATGCCAAGTACGATTTGCACGTGATGGCCAATCACGATGTGTGGGTAAAAGGCCTGGTGGACGACACCATGCTGGCCTCTTATATTCTGGAGGCCCACAAGCCGCATGGCATGGACGCCCTTGCACTGCGTTGGCTGAACTACAACACCATCAAGTACGAAGAAGTGGCAGGCAAGGGTGCCAGCCAGGTGACTTTCGACCAAGTGTCCATTGAGACGGCCACCCGCTACGCGGCGGAAGATGCCGAGGTGACCTTGCGTCTGTCTCATGCCTTGAACGCAGAGCTGGGCAAGGTGCCTGAGCTGGACAAGCTGTACCGCGAGGTCGAGCTGCCATTTGGCCAGGTCCTGTTTGAAGTCGAGCGAAATGGCGTGTTGATTGATTCCGCAAAACTGGATGCGCAAAGCGCAGAAATTGCCGAAAAGCTCAAGCATATTGAAGAGCAGGCGTTCGAGATGGCGGGCGGCAGTTTCAACATGAATTCGCCCAAGCAGATTGGCGAGTTGCTGTTCGACAAGCTGGGTTTGCCCGTGGTTAAAAAAACAGCCAGTGGTGCGCCTTCCACGGATGAGGAAGTGCTCAGCAAACTGGCTGAAGATTATCCCTTGCCCGCCAAGCTGCTGGAACACAGGTCACTTGCCAAACTCAAGAGCACTTACACCGACAAACTGCCCCGCATGGTCAACGCCCGCACTGGCCGCGTGCACACCAATTACGCCCAGGCTGTGGCCGTGACCGGTCGCCTGTCGAGCAATGAACCCAATTTGCAGAACATCCCGGTGCGCACGGCCGAAGGCCGTCGAGTTCGCGAGGCTTTCGTGGCCGCGCCGGGTTGCGTGCTGGTGTCGGCAGATTATTCCCAGATCGAATTGCGCATCATGGCGCACATTTCCGGCGATGAAGCGCTGATACACGCTTTCAATGAAGGGCTGGACATTCACAGCGCCACTGCGTCTGAAATCTTTGGTGTGGGTCTGAACGAGGTCACATCCGATCATCGCCGCACAGCCAAGGTAATCAACTTCGGCCTGATTTACGGCATGAGTGCCTTTGGTCTGGCCGGTAACCTGGGCATTACGCGGGAAGCTGCCAAGCTGTACATTGACCGCTACTTTTCCAGGTATCCCGGTGTCGCCCGCTTCATGGAGAATGTGCGTGCGCAGGCCAAGGAAGACGGCTATGTTCAAACCGTGTTTGGGCGCCGCTTGTGGCTACCCGAAATCAAAAGCCCCAACGGGCCACGGCGTGCGGGTGCTGAGCGGGCTGCCATCAATGCGCCCATGCAGGGCACATCAGCCGACCTGATCAAAATGGCCATGGTGGAACTGTCTGCCTGGCTGAAAACTGAAAAGCTGCAAACCAAAATGATCATGCAGGTGCATGACGAAGTGATTCTGGAAGTACCCAAGGGTGAACTCGAATTGATTCAACGTCGGGTTCCTGAAATCATGACCCAGGTTGCCCAGTTGCGTGTGCCACTGGAAGTAGGGTGCGGTGTGGGCAACAACTGGGAAGAAGCGCATTAAGTTCAACAAGCAGGGGAATAGGGTATGAGCGAGAACAAAAAAACTGAAAATCAGGAACACCTGGAAGCACTGACTGGCGGTGGCAAGCTGCCCATGAGCCGACGCACATTGCTTAAGGGTTTCACTGTAGGTGGTTTTGCAGCGGCCGCTTCACCCATATTGGCCCAGGCCATCACCACCCCAAGCACCGGTTTGGAAGAAGGAAGAGTGTTGGTGAATGTCGGCGATGACGACATGTTTGCCTACCGCGCCTATCCCCAAAACAAGAAAAATGCACCGGTCATCCTGGTAGTACCGGAAATTTTCGGCGTGCATGCCTACCTGGAAGATGTGTGCCGTCGCTTTGCCCAGGCCGGCTTTTATGCCCTGGCACCGGAAATTTTCTTTCGGCATTCAGAGGCTGGGCAATACGCTTCGGTGGCCGCGATTCTGGAAAACGTCATTTCCAAGATGGACGATGCACAGGTCATGAAAGACCTGGACAAGTGCGTTGAATTTGCGGGTTCTGAAGGCGCCAACAATGCGCAGTTGGCGGTCACCGGTTTTTGCTGGGGGGGCCGGATTACCTGGCTATATGCCGCACACCAACCTGCGGTGAAAGCGGGTGTAGCTTGGTATGGGCGCGTGGTGGGTGCAAAGTCTGCATTAACGCCAAACCACCCTGTGGACATTGCCAGCCAGTTAAAAGCGCCAGTGCTGGGCCTGTATGGTTCGGAAGATACATCGATTCCCCTGGATACTGTGGAGCAAATGCGTCAAGCCCTGGCAGCAGCCGGAAACAATCCGTTTGCCAAGGCCAGCAGCATCACCGTGTTTGACGGTGTGCAACACGGTTTCCACGCAGACTACCGCAATACCTACAATGCCACGGTGGCCAAAGAAGCGTACAATCAGGCGCTGCAGTTCTTGCGGGGCAAGAACTTAATCTAAACACGGACCCTCCCGATCGTGCACTCAAGTTTACCGCTTGTGCTTCTGGCCGCTGCCTTGGGCACGGCCTTGGCCATTTTTGCATCTGCTCTTTTGACCGCGCGCTATATTGCGCGCTCCCTGGAACCCATGGTCAGCGTATCTGCCGGGGTGTTGTTGGGGGCGTCGCTGTTGCATTTATTGCCCGAGGCGTTAGACAAGGGCATGGACCACCACCAGCTGTTTACGCTGTTGCTGGCTGGTTTGCTGTTTTTCTTCGTGCTTGAAAAGTTCTCGATCTTTCGGCACAGCCACCACCATGAACACGACGGCCACGACCACCACCATGGCTTCGACAAACGTGAAGCCCGCCGTGGCGGTTTGCTGATCGTGATTGGTGATTCCATCCACAACTTTGCCGACGGTTTGCTGATTGCCAGCGCCTTTCTGGTCGACTTTGAATTGGGTCTTGTCACGACACTTAGCGTGGTCTTGCATGAAATTCCCCAGCAAACAGGCGATTACCTGGTGCTGGTCAATGCCGGGATTGCACGCAAGAAAGCCCTGCAACTGATGGCAGTGGCAGGTTTGGCCGCCGTATTGGGTGCAGGTTTGGGCTACACGCTGTTCACACAAATGCAAGCTCTGCTGCCTTATGCCCTGGTGTTTGCCGCAGCCAGTTTTATCTACGTGGCGGTGGCTGACCTTATTCCCCAGATGCAACAGCGGGTCAAGGTCAAGGAGAGCATTATTCAGTTGGTTTGCATCGGTGCGGGTGTCTCACTGATTGCTGTGCTGGCGGAAATACTTCACCACCACCATTAAGCAACCGCCTCAAGCGGGCGGGTATCAAGCGGACGGTATTTCCACTTTTTTGCGTTGGTGCGTGGCGTAGGAAGACAGGCCCCCGCAGGCGATGATCATGGCAACGCCCAGCCACGTGGTGCTGCTGGGCAAATCACCCAACACAACAATGCCATAAAAGGTGGAAACCAGAATGGTGCAGTATTGCAGCGATGCAGACAACCAGGTTGAGCCACTTCCGAACGACCGGGTCAGTGCCAGGTTTCCAGCACCGCCAAATACACCTAGGCCCAGTAGCCACAGCAGCGTCCAGTCGTTGATGCCGTTCTTCAGCACTGCAAATTCCCCAAACACCGCCAGGTAAATCGCCGATGTCACGGTGGCTGTTCCTGCAAAGTAAAGCACGGTACGCCATTCAGGCTCGCGGGCTTGCCCCAGGCTTTTCAGTTGCAGGTAGGCTACAGCAGACACTGCACCGGCGCTCAACCCAATCAGCGCGACAGGCAACTCATTGTTGGCCAGTACCGGTTGAAGAACCGCGAGCACACCCACAAAACCAACGCCAATGGCCGCGATCTCAATCCGGTTCCTCGATTGGCCAAACCCAAGCCAAAGAATGAGTGCGATAAACAGCGGGGAGGTGTACATCAGCGTGGTGGCCGTGGCCAGTGGCAATTGCGTGGTGGCATAAAAACCGCACCACATGGCCACAATGCCTGCCACATTGCGTCGAAGGTGAAGGTGCGCCACCGGGCTTTTCAGACTCAGCCCACTGAGCAAGGCCCAAGTGGCGATGCCCAGCAAGGGCACCAGCCCCCGGAAAAGAATGATTTCACCGAGGGTGGCCTGCGCACCGGCCAATTTCACCATCAGCCCCATGGTGCCAAAGCACAGGCAGGCCATTAACATCCAGAGTGCTTGCATGCCCTGCTTGTCGCGTTGGTTGAAGTCAGAGTGACTTCTTCAGTTTCCCGGATTGGGCGTGGTTGGGGTGCATTTGAGCGCCATACCAGGCGTGAAAATGCGCCATGCCATCTTCCATGGGGCTTTGATAAGGCCCGGCATCGTGTTCGCCCCGTTCCATCAGTACCCGACGGCCTTCGTCCATGCGCTCGGCAATTTCGTCGTCCTCAACAGCAGTTTCCATATAGGCAGCCTGTTCAGCCTCGACAAACTCGCGTTCAAACAGGCGAATTTCCTCAGGGTAATAAAACTCAACCACATTCAGTGTTTCTTGCGGCCCCTTGGGGTGCAGCGTGGACACTACGAGAACATGTGGATACCACTCCACCATGATGTTCGGGTACATACAAAACCAGATCGCGCCGTATTTTGGGTCGATGCCATTGCTGAATTTCTTCACGGCATCGTGCCATTGCCGGTACACGGGTGTGCCGGGGCGTCGCAGCCCGGCTTTTACACCGACGGACTGAACGCTCCAGTTGTCGCCGTAAAACCACTGCAAATCCGAGCAGCTGACAAACTGACCCAAGCCTGGATGGAAGGGCTCTACATGGTAGTCCTCCAGGTAAACCTCAATGAAGGTTTTCCAGTTGTAAGGCAGCACATTGCTCTTGACGGAATCAAGCTGAAAACCGGAAAAATCAATTTCTTCCAGAAATGGGACATTCTTCAGTTCGTCCAGCACATTGCGGCGTGAACTGAACTGCAGGCCGCGCCAGTTTTGAAGCGGGTAGCTTTGTAGCTTGGTGCAGGGCTGTTGGGCAAAATGCGGAGCACCCAGCAGTTCGCCCTTCAGGTCATAGGTCCAGCGGTGAAGCGGGCACACAATGTTGTCCGAATTGCCATGGCCTTTCAGCATGATGGCCTGACGGTGGCGGCAAACGTTGGAAAGCAGCTCGATTTCCGAGCCATTGTTCACCAAGATGCGGCCGTCGCCTTCCCACGGAAGTGACCTCCAGTCGCCGCGCTCGGGCACCCAATGGGTGTGACCGACGTAACCCGGTCCGTCTCGATAGAGTAGTTGGATTTCATCCTTCAAAACATGTTCATCGAAATACGCTGAAACATGGGGCTGCAAACTTGACAGCGTCACGGCTTGTGACACATTGGACAAATCACTCAAATCGGACATGATCCCGGGGACCTCCTCCAGCAGTGTCCCTGATCGACACTGATGCAAATTAACCTGTTGAACACAAAGAGAAAGTGGATTGTACCCTTTAGTCTGCATTCCAGCCAAAGACTTTTCGCCTTTGAGCAAAGTCGAAGTAAAATGGAAGACTTTGCAGCGTTTGCCGTAGCACCATGAGCCCAAGTAAAGCCAAAACAGCACCGGCGCAAGCCGATCAGACCGCCAGCCAGGCCACTCCTGCGTCCTTTGAAGCCGCGGTGGCCGAACTTGAAGCCCTGGTAGACGTCATGGATTCTCAAAGTCTGGGGCTTGACCAATTGCTGACAGATTACAAACGAGGCGCTTACCTGGTGAAATACTGCCGTGATCGCTTGAATCAGGTTCGGCAGGAAGTCACGGAAATTGAACTTGGCTTGAACAAACCTGTTGCCGAGGGTGATCAGTAATGCTTGCGTCACCTGCCCAAGTCAGCTGGTTTGACGACACACGTACCCGCTTTGAACCCTTGTTGGTCGATAAACTCGCCCATTTCAAGGGTCCATCTGGCATGTTGAACGAGGCGGTGGAGTACGCGCTGCTGGAAGGCGGCAAGCGCTTGCGGGCCATGTTGGTGTTTTCTGCCGGCCATGCGGTGGGTACGCCCATGCAGCAGTTGTCAGACGCAGCATGTGCCATCGAGGCCATGCATGCCTATTCACTGGTGCACGATGACCTGCCTAGTATGGACAACGACGTGCTACGTCGCGGCAAGCCCACATGCCACGTAAAATTTGGTGAAGCCTTTGCCCTGCTGGCAGGTGATGCGCTCCAAACAGCCGCATTTCAGTGGCTTGCGGAATCGCAACAGGGTAGCGTGGCCGTGCGCATGCAACAAATTGCAGCATTGGCGGGTGCTTCCGGTTTGCAGGGAATGGCGGCAGGGCAGGCCATTGACTTGGCGCATGTAGGCAGATCCATGGATTTGCCAGCTTTGGAGCAGATGCACGCGAGGAAAACCGGTGATCTTATCCGTGCCTCCGTGCGAATGGGTTATGTCAGCAACCCAGGCCTGTCGTCCGTTGAACGAGAGGGATTAGAGGCCTATGCCCATTGTTTGGGCTTGGCATATCAAGTGATTGACGACATATTGGACGTAGAGTCCACCAGCGATGTGCTGGGTAAAACATCGGGAAAAGACGCCCTGAACAACAAGCCAACCATGGTGAGCTTGATGGGGCTGGCGCAAGCCAGGCAACTGCTTGAACAGTTGCGCCAACAGGCCCTGGCCGCCTGCGAGGTGATCGAGCAACACCGCCGCGCGCCCTTGGAAACTCTTGTAGAACTGATCACAAACCGGAAATCATGAGCGATTTGCTGAAAAAAATTGACTGCCCTGCTGACTTGCGTCGACTGTCTGAAAACCAGTTACCCATGTTGGCCGACGAGTTGCGCAATTACATTGTGGAGCAAGTGGCCAAAACAGGTGGGCATCTGTCGTCAAATCTGGGTACGGTTGAGTTGACAGTGGCTTTGCACTACGTGTTCAACACCCCCAACGACCGGGTGGTTTGGGACGTGGGTCATCAAACCTATCCCCACAAGATATTGACGGGCCGTCGCGATGCCATGCCGGGTCTGCGACAACTGGGTGGCATTTCAGGTTTCCCCAAGCGGTCTGAATCGGAATATGACGCCTTTGGCACCGCGCACTCCAGCACATCCATTTCTGCCGCGCTGGGCATGGCCGTTGCATCCCGCAATCTGGGTGTGAATCGCAAGCACATTGCCGTAATCGGCGATGGTTCCATGACAGCCGGCATGGCCTTTGAAGCCTTGAACAACGCGGGAGTGACGCCTGACATTGATCTGCTCGTGATCTTGAACGACAACGACATGTCAATCTCGCCACCTGTGGGTGCGCTGAACAAATATCTGGCCAAACTGTTGTCCGGCCGCATGTTGAACAATGTCAAGGAAGTGGGCAAGGGCATTCTGGGTGTTGCCCCCCCCTTGTATGAACTGGCGCATCGCCTTGAAGAGCATGTGAAAGGCATGATGAGCCCGGCCACTTTGTTCGAAGAGTTTGGCTTTAATTATTATGGCCCGATCGACGGACATGATCTGGACGCCCTGGTGCCTACCTTGCAGAATCTGCGGGCCATGAAAGGGCCACTTTTCCTGCATGTCATCACCAAAAAGGGCGCGGGATACAAACTGGCTGAACAGGACCCGGTCTTGTACCATGGCCCTGGCAAGTTTGATCCCAGCATCGGTATCCAGAAGTCGACTACCCCCAAGCCTCCCACCTACACCCAGATTTTTGGCAAGTGGTTGTGCGACATGGCCCAGTCTGACCGCAAGCTGGTGGGCATCACGCCAGCCATGCGGGAAGGCTCTGGCATGGTTGAATTTGAGCGCCGCTTCCCATCGCGTTATTTCGATGTGGGTATTGCCGAACAGCATGCAGTTACCTTTGCCGCGGGCTTGGCCTGTGAGGGGATGAAGCCGGTTGTGGCCATTTATTCCACATTCCTGCAGCGCGCTTACGACCAGTTGATCCACGATGTCGCCTTGCAAAATCTGGATGTCACCTTCGCACTGGACCGTGCTGGTTTGGTGGGTGCTGACGGCGCAACCCATGCTGGCAACTACGACATTGCCTACCTGCGCTGTATTCCGAACATGGTGATTGCAGCACCGTCCAATGAAGACGAATGCCGCAAGCTGCTGTCCACTGCTTACCAATACCCGGGCTGCGCTTCTGTGCGGTATCCGCGCGGTGTCGGGCCAGGTGTGGTGGCTGACGAATCCCTGGATACGCTTGAAATCGGCAAGGCCATTGTGCGATATTCCCCCGATTTGGCTGAACACAAGCTTGCAATACTGGCTTTTGGCTCTATTTGTGAATCAAGTCTCGAAGCTGGCCGCGCCTTGGGCGCGACAGTGGTGGACATGCGGTGGGTCAAGCCGATTGATGGCGACCTGTTGAAGCGGCTTGCCGAGCAGCGCTACAGCTTCGTGACCGTGGAAGAGGGTTGTATCATGGGCGGCGCGGGTTCTGCGGTCAGCGAATACCTGCATGCCCATGGTTTTAACAATGCAGTGTTGCAACTCGGTTTGCCCGATGAGTTTATTGATCACGGCGACCCTGTTATTCTGCTCAAGAATCTGGGGCTGGACGCCCAAGGCATCGAAACGTCCATCAAGCAGCACTTTGGCGAGCTCTTTGATCGCCACACCAATGTGGTCCGCCATGTAGCAGGGCGCGCCGCGAACACATGAGGAAGTTATGAATACACGTGACAAAGGCTTGGAGAACGCCGTGGCCAATAACCCAATCGACCAGGTCATTCCCGATGTCCAAAGCACCATTGACACCCGCCACATTGCCATCCAGTCGGTTGGTATCCGGTCTGTCAAGTATCCGGTTTTAATTGAACTGCAGGGTCAGAAGGCCATGCCTTCAGTGGCCGAGTTTGAAATGACCGTGTTCCTGCCTGCAGACCAGAAAGGCACGCACATGTCACGTTTCATCGCGTTGCTTGAGGAATCCCAGGGCAGCGTGCTGACCGTGAGCGGTTTCCGCGCCATGCTGGTTGAAATGTTGAAGCGCCTTGATGCACCCTCTGGACGCGTCAAAATGGAGTTGCCTTATTTTCTGTCGAAAGTGGCGCCCATTAGTGGTGTGTCCAGTTTGATGGATTACCAGTTGACACTGGAAGGTTCAGCCTCTGAAGCAGGTCAGGATATCTACCTGACTGTTGTAGTGCCGGTGACCAGCCTGTGCCCATGTTCCAAGAAGATTTCCGAATATGGCGCACACAATCAGCGGTCGCATGTCACTGCGCGCGTGCAGCTGAGAGAGGACGTGGACATTGCCCAGTTCATTTCAGCGATCGAGCAGCAGGCCTCTTGCGAATTGTACGGTTTGCTCAAGCGTCCTGATGAAAAGTACGTCACTGAGCGGGCTTACGACAACCCCAAGTTTGTGGAAGACCTGGTTCGTGATGTGGCTATCGCCATGCACAAGTTTGAGCAGATCGGCCACTACACTGTGGAAGCTGAAAACTTCGAATCAATCCACAACCACTCGGCTTATGCGCGCATTGATCGCGTTTAAGCCTGTGCTTGCCTGATCTTCAGCGCGCTGTAAGATTCACCCCCGACAATACACAACAAAATTAAATGTCGGGGTGCGCGAGCACACCTCAGGAGCAACTTTGATATGGCTGAACCACCCACGGTCAAGCCCAAGGAATTATTCATTCTCGGGTTAACGTCATCGGGAAGGGCATTTCGTCCCTCCGATTGGGCAGAACGCCTTTGCGGGGTGCTGTCCTGCTATCGCCCACCTGGCCGGCAACAAAGCCAGCAGCATTTGGCTTACAGCCCGTATGCCAAACCCATTGTGATGAATAGTGTGAAATGCGTGGTGATCGACGAACGCCTGCGTGAAATCGAGCCCATGGCCATGACCTTTGTGCTGAACTTCGCCAGAGACAATGATTTGCAGGTGCTTGATGCCTGCCTGTTGCCTGATCCGCCGCAAAGCTAGAAATCTTCAGAAAACACAAAAAGCCCCTTGCAATCAAGGGGCTTTTTTTATGTTCGGCAGAACTGCTTGGTAGGCTGTTTAGTGAGCCGCTTAGTGGCCCACAATTGGTGGCCTAATTAGTTAGGCTGCCATGCCTTTTACAAGCGCTGACAAGCGTGACTTGTTGCGTGAGGCCTTGTTTTTGTGGATCAGGTCCTTGTCGGCAACGCGGTCCAGAATGCGGGTTGTTTCGCGATAAACTGCTTGCGCGACAGTTTTGTCGCCTGCTTCAACAGCAGCGCGTACTTTTTTAACCGCAGTTCTCATCGCTGAGCGAATGGCAGAGTTGTGCGCATTTGCTTTGGCGGCTTGTTTTGCGCGCTTGCGCGCCTGTGCTGAGTTGGCCATATTGCTTGTTCCAGGGTGTAGAATTCGAAAACCCGCAATTTTAACAAAATAACAGGCGTTTAACAATCACTATATGAATTTATTGAAGTCGGCTGCTGTGGTCAGCGCCATGACATTGTTGTCCCGAATCACCGGATTGATTCGAGAGACAATCACCGCGCGCCTCTTGGGGGCAGGGGCCGAGTCGGATGCTTTTTTTATCGCATTTCGAATTCCCAACCTCTTGCGTCGTCTTTTTGCAGAAGGCGCGTTTTCCCAGGCATTTATTCCAATTTTGTCGCAAACCAATGCGGTTGAGGGCAAAGCAGCAGCTGTTGATCTCGCTCGGCGCGTCAGTTCCCTCCTGTTTGTTACGCTCTTGTTGATCGTGGTGCTGGGTGTATTGGGCGGCAGTTGGGTGGTCATGGGTATGGCCAGCGGGCTTGAAGTGGGCAGCGACCAATTTGAACTGACCGTGTTGCTGACCCAGTGGATGTTTCCCTACATCTTGTTGATATCCATGGTGGCACTGGCTTCGGGTTTGTTGAACACCTTCAGGTCGTTTGCCCTGCCTGCATTCGCGCCGGTGCTGTTGAACATCAGTTTTATCGCAGGCGCCTTGCTGCTGGCACCGTACTTTGATGAAGCTGTCAAAGCGTTTGCAATTGCTGTCATGGTCGGTGGCATCTTGCAGGTGGCGGTGCTTTGGTATGGGTTGGCCCGCACCGGGTGCTGGATCAATCCCTTGTCTGGCCTGGGTTCAATCAGGGCTGCATGGCGGGACGAGCAGGTGCGCAGGGTATTGAAAAACATGGTGCCCGCAACATTGGCTGTGTCTGTGGCTCAGATCAGCCTGATTATCAATACCAACATTGCATCCCACCTGGACAAGGGCAGCGTGTCCTGGATTTCATATGGCGACCGGCTCATGGAGTTTCCAACCGCCTTGCTTGGCGTGGCCCTTGGAACGGTGCTGTTGCCGTCCCTTTCGGCAGCTGCCACGCGAAGTCACGACGAGTTTTCGCGCTTGATGGACTGGGGTTTGCGTTTAACCGTTGTGTTTGTGTTGCCCGCAGCAATCGGCATGGGGCTTTTTTCAGAGGCCTTGGTGGCCTTGTTGTTTCACTATGGCCGGTTTGATGCAGTGGATGTTGCCATGACCAGCCAGGCTGTTGTGGCCTATAGCCTTGGCCTTGCCGGTTTGGTACTGGTGAAAATTCTGGCCCCCGGTTTTTATGCCAAACAAGACATACGCACACCTGTGAAGATCGGAATTCTGGTGGTTGTGACCACGCAATTGATGAACCTGGTGTTTGTGCCCTTGTATGGGCATGCTGGGTTGCCTTTGAGTATCAGCGCTGGTGCCTTGCTCAACGCAAGCGTGTTGTATTGGGGCTTGCGCCGGCGTGGCCTGTATACCCCTTCAACAGGCTGGGCCATGTACTTCATCAAGGTGTCGCTGGCTGCAGTAGCCATGGGTGTTGGTCTGTGGTTCATGAACCAGCAGTTTGACTGGTTGGCCATGGCGGCAACCCCAGTGCTTCGAATTGCTGCCGTGTTGGGCGTGATTGCGGTGTGCGGTTTGATCTACTTCGCCGTGCTGGCTGTGTTGGGGCTGAATCCCAGGCGCTTGATTCGCAAGCCTGCCGGGCAGGCGAATTCCTGACGTAGCAAGATCGAGATGCAGTAACCGAGGTCAGACACACAGCATTGTTATCGACTTCAATGCCCGCCCGCCATTCCGGCAACTTGCGATGAATTGGGCCGCAGGCCCCCGGAAGCCGCCATTGCGGTTCCGGCATTCATTGCGGGTTGCGCAAGGAATGGCCACAGCAGCAAGTATTCTCGATGGGCGGTGCCTGTCGGTAACAAGCTGTGTGTCTGATCTCGGGTACGAGCGTGTAGATTTGCAGCGGTGAATTTACGTTTGGCAGAGACTTGCCATGACAGCCGCAGCACCCGCGCAAGTAAGTCGCAGGCGCCGCAGCATGTTTGATTTACTTCAATGCATCAAAGGCGCGCGCCTTGATTTCTTCCACGCTGCCCACACCCGCAATCTTGCGGTATTGTGGTGCATGCGCATCGCCTGTGGCTGCCCACTGGCCGTAGTAATCCACCAAGGGGCGTGTCTGCTTCTCATACACGTCCAGGCGCTTTTTCACGGTTTCTTCCTTGTCGTCATCGCGCTGAACCAAGGGTTCGCCGCTGATGTCGTCAATGCCTTCCTGCTTCGGTGGGTTGAACTTCACATGATAGGTACGACCTGAAGCGGGGTGGGTGCGACGTCCGCTCATGCGATCAATGATTGCATCGTGGGGGACATCGATTTCCAGCACGAAGTCGATTTTTACACCGGCTTCCTTCATGGCTTCTGCCTGGGGAATGGTGCGGGGGAAGCCGTCAAACAGGTAGCCGTTGGCACAGTCTGATTCCTTCAAGCGCTCTTTCACCAGGTTGATGATGATTTCGTCAGAAACAAGGCCGCCACTGTCCATGACTTTCTTGGCTTCCACACCCAGGGGTGTACCCGCCTTCACGGCTGCGCGCAGCATGTCGCCTGTGGAAATTTGGGGAATACCAAACTTTTCCTTGATGAATGTCGCCTGCGTGCCTTTGCCAGCACCGGGCGCTCCCAATAGAATTAAACGCATAGTCGCCTCAAGAGTTTTAAATCTGCTTGCCTGTTGCACGGGATGCGTCTGTTGCAACAGGCTTTATTTCTGGCTGTTTTTTTATTCTTATTCGAGACCGATGCGATTATGGGTGGTTCAACTTGCAGCAAACTTACCCCGTGGCAGGCCCGAATAGTTATTCTTTGATCGTTCAGCCCGAACGAGACCCGAACAAAGACCTCACTTTTTCAAGGTCATGGGCGGTGTCTACCCCGGGTAGCGGGGCATCCTGAATCATACACACTTTTATCCGAAAGCCATTGGCCAGCGCCCGCAGTTGTTCAAGTGATTCGAGCAGCTCTATAGGGGTCGGGGGCAAGGTTTGATATTTCTTCAAAAACCGGGTTCGGTACGCATAAAGACCAATGTGACGTATGCCAAGTTGCCCTTCGGGGGCACTGACTGGCCAGGATTGTTCGCTATACGCATCGCGTGGGTACGGGATGGGTGCGCGTGAAAAATACAGCGCATCCCCGTCTTCCCGCATGGCAATTTTCACCACATTGGGGTTCTTGAATTCTTCCCAGTTGTCGATCGCATGCCCGCAGGTTGCAATGTCCTGTTGCCCGGTCAACAAGGCGTTGGCCACCAGGTCGATCAACTTGGGGTCGATCAGTGGTTCGTCACCCTGAACATTGACCACCACCGTGTCGTCGCTCCAGCCTTTCAGGTGGGCCACTTCGGCAATCCGGTCTGTACCCGTGGGCCAATCGCCCCGTGTCATCAGCACTTGCAAGCCATGCGCTTTGCAAATGGATTCAATGTCCGGGTGGTCTGTTGCAACCAGCACTTCGTCTGCGCCAGACTTCATAGCCTGCTCGGCCACGCGCACCACCATGGGTTTGCCTGCAATGTCCAGCAAAGGTTTGCCCGGCAATCGAGTCGATGCGTGACGGGCCGGAATAACGGCTTTGTACATGCGGGTTCAGTTGTTTGAAGTTTGAATTGGCTCTGCCTGCTCCACGAGCATGATGGGAATACCGTCACGCACGGGGAAAGCGAGTTTGTCCGCCTTGCACATCAGAAATCCGTCTGAAGGACGCTTTTCCAGCGGGCCCTTGCAAATGGGGCAAACCAGGATATCAATCAATTGTGGATCCAATGCAGTCCTCTAGGGCTTGAGTCAGGGCAGGGGGCAGTTCAACGGTGATTTCAGCCACCCACACCTTGTGGTTCGATGCGTTTAATTTTACGGCATCTTTGCCGCTTGTTATCAGCACTTGCTGATCGAACTGCGCGCAAAAATTGTCCGGGTAGTTGTAATGGTCGGGAAGGCCCACTGTGTTTTGCAACAGAATCCCCGAGGCATTCAATGCTTGGAACAGTTTTTCCGGGTTGCCAATGCCGGTGAAAGCCATGACAGATCCGTGTTTCCACTGCGCCTGGGCCTGCTCGATATTCAACAGTTGGCCCGATTTCAAATGCCGGAAACCTGCCAGTTTCACCTGAATGGAATACCAGTTGGGCTGAGCTGGCAGCTTCAGTGCATCACTGAGCCGGGCTGTCGATACATTGGAGCACAACACGGAATCCACTGTATTCAGCCGTGAGAGCGGTTCCCGCAAAGGGCCTGCAGGCAGCAGTTTGCCGTTACCCTGCCCACGTTCGTCGAATACGACCCATTCCAGTTGCCTTTTCAGGCGGTGGTGTTGAAGGCCATCGTCCGACACGATCAGGTCGAGATCGGGAAATGCGGACAATAAGGTATCAACGGCTTGGGTTCTGTCGGCACAGATTGCAACTGGACACCGGGTTTCAGTGGCTAGAAACAGGGGCTCGTCACCTGCGTCTTGTGCGGATGGCAATGGTTGGGCCGGGTCGATCAGCAATGCACCTTTTCCAGAACGGCCATAACCACGGCTCACGATACCCACTTTTCTGCCCGTGCTGGAAAGGTAGCGACAAACGGCCATCACAACAGGCGTTTTTCCGGCTCCCCCTGCAATCAGATTGCCTACCACCAGTACCGGTGGGTTGGTTGGCATCTTGCATGCCATTATTTTGGTGGTTTGTCGGCTTGCAAAGCGCAACAAACGGTACACCAGTGTCAGGCTTTCAAGCGTTGCCTGCTTGATGAGGCCGGGTTGCTGCCCGCCGTACCAAATCTGCAGCAGTTCTTTTTCGAATTTGCCTGCGCGTTCGCCAGCACTGTCACTTGCATGGCCATCCTTGTTCATGGCGCTTTGCCACCTGCCGTGGCAATGGATACCCGCGCAACACCCAAAGATGCAAGCATGTCCATCACCAGCACCACCGATTGATGGGTTGCAGCCGCATCCGCTTCCACCACAGCCCGGCGCTCTTCGCCGTCTTTGTTCGTTGCCATGGCTTTGGTGAGTTCCCGGCGAAGCTGTGTTTCATTCAACACCCCCAGGTTGCCAAAGGCATAGTTGCCATCCCGACCAATCCGTATCCGAAGTGCTTCCGTGGGTGCAGTGTCTTCTTTGGCGCTTTGTGTACCCGGCAGGTCCACTTCCAGCTGGCTGGGTTGCATGAAAGTGGTGGACACGACCAGGAAAATGACAATCACCAAAAGCACATCGATCAAGGGAATCAGATTGATGTCAGGTGCTTCCGAGGGGGCGATCCGCTTGATTCTCACAATCAACCTCAGCCTTGCTTGCGGTTGTTGACCGCTTGTTTGAGCAAATCTTCAAATGGTTCTAGGGACTTACCCATGGTTTCCAGAAGGGTGTTGATCTTGATTTTGAACAGGCGGTAGGCCACAAGGGCGGGAATGGCCACAATCAAGCCAAAAGCGGTGTTGTAAAGGGCCACGGCAATGCCGGCTGCAATGGCTTCAGGGGTTTGTGCGCCCGAGCCTTGAACCGCGAAAATCTCGATCATCCCGATGACCGTACCCAACAGGCCCATCAAAGGCGCTGCACTGGCAATCATCGAGAGCACATCCAGGTGTTTTTCCAGCCTGTTCTGCACGCCGATTGATTTTTCCTGCATGGCCGCTTCAATGTCTTCGTTTTTGTAGAATGCAGACAGGCCGGCAGCCATGAGGCTGCCCAGGGCGCTGTGGGCTTCCAGCCGAGCCAGATTTTGCCGGTCTTTGAACTGTGGGAATGTTTTGCACACATCCGCAACCAGGCTGGCGGGAATCAGTTCCTTCTTTCGCAAGGCCCAAATGCGCTCAAACACGATCGCCAATGCGACCACCGAGCCAAAAATCAAGGGCCAAATTGGCCAGCCCGCTGCGGAAATGATTGACCACACAAGTAGACTCCTATTCGATAAGACACGGACTCTAGCGAAAAAACCGGCAATACACAAATCAGTGCTTTCGCTGTGCATTCACGATTGTGGATAACTTTGGGGAAAAACTGACCAAATTTTCGAAAAATCCGGGCGTTGGGTGAATAATGAACTTTTTGTGGCATGTATTGGTGTGTTTTTATTGTTTTTTATCAATGGCTTATTTGTAATTCATTGTGTTTCAGACATGTTGCATCCGAAGTCGCTTTTTGTTAGCACTTGTGGAAATGTTTTTAAAAATTTGCCAAATCGGGTCTTAAATGGTTGACTTCAAAACAGTTTTTTCAGTTAGCCAGTTTGCCCGGCACTTGAATGAGCATTTCAGAACCGAGTTTGGAGCCATCCGAATTCAAGGCGAAGTGGCGTCATTTACCAAGGCTTCATCAGGTCACTGGTATTTTGGTTTGAAAGACAGTACAGCCCACTTGAAGGCGGTGATGTTTCGCCAGCGAAATATCTTGGCCGGTTTTTTGCCCGCAGTGGGCGACAAGGTTGAAGTGCTTGCGCAACTGGCCATGTACGAACAGCGTGGCGAACTCCAGCTGATTGTGGATGTCATGAAGAAGGCCGGGCAGGGCAACCTGCACGAGCAATACCTTCAATTGAAAGCCAGGTTGAGCCAAGAGGGGCTTTTCGACCTGAACCGCAAAAAACCGGTTCCTTCCGTGGTCTTTAATCTGGGTGTGGTGACCTCCTTGCAGGCCGCGGCGTTGGCTGATGTCAAACAGGCCCTGGGCCGCCGTGCGCCCCATGTGGACTACACCGTTTACCACACGGCTGTTCAAGGTGAACAGGCGGCAGCCCAAATTATCGACGCGCTTCAAAAAGCGGATGCAGCAGGGCACGAAGTGCTGATACTTTGCCGCGGCGGTGGCAGCCTGGAGGACTTGTGGAGTTTTAATATCGAGGCCGTGGTGCGCGCAGTGGCGGCCTGTAAAACACCGGTTGTGGTCGGTGTTGGACACGAGTCAGATGTGACTCTGGCCGAATTCGCCGCAGATCTTCGGGCGGCAACCCCTACCGCGGCGGCGGAATTGATCAGCAAGCCAACCCAGGAATTGCTGACCCAGGTGCAAAATCTGCACAACAATTTACGCCGGGCCTTACGTCACCGCGCGCAGTTGTTGGTTCAGCAAGTGGATCGCGCCGAAATGCGCCTGTTGACCCCGACCGCCTACGTGAATGCACTGGAGTCAAAAATCCACAACGCCTTGAATCGAATGCCCCGCTTGGTACAGCGCCAGTTGCAACAGCATGAAGTTGCTGTGTCAAATCGCGGCCAAGCCCTGACTTTGGAGATGGGTAAAGCTCACGCGTTGGCCAGTCAGCGATCGGAATCTGCTGCGGTGGCTATTCGTACGGCGCAGAATCGCCATCTGACTGCGATGGAAGGCCGATTGCAGCGTTTGGGGGCTGTGGTGGAGGCTGTATCGCCCCAGCGCACACTGGAGCGCGGCTATGCTTTTCTTCAGCCAGAGGTGGGTGATGAAGTGGTTCGGTCTGTTGAGCAGGTCAACAATGGGGACAGCTTGCGGGCCACTCTGGCAGACGGGGAAATTGTGCTGAATGTGCGCGAGAAAACCAGCCTGCGCGGACCATCTGCCAAGCGGAGCGAAAATTCACGATAGAATCAAAAGGAACGCGGTGCGGGGTTGAAGTTCATTGCTTTGTCCCCACCTGATATTTTCGTAATGTCGAAGTAAAGAGGATACCCACATGCAACATACCCTGCCCGAATTGCCTTACGCAATGGACGCCCTGGCGCCCCATATTTCCAAGGAAACACTTGAGTACCATTACGGCAAACACCATGCTGCCTATGTGACTAACTTGAATAACCTGGTCAAGGGCACTGAGTTTGAAACATCCAGCCTGGAAGACATCGTCAAGAAGTCGACTGGTGGTGTGTTCAACAACGCAGCGCAGATCTGGAACCACACTTTCTACTGGCACTGTCTGTCACCCAATGGCGGTGGCGCACCCACTGGCAAGTTGGCTGAAGCCATCAACGCCAAATTTGGCAGTTTCGATGCATTCAAGGAAGCTTTCACGAAAAGCGCAATCGGCAACTTTGGTTCAAGCTGGACCTGGTTGGTCAAGAAAGCAGACGGTTCCGTAGACATCGTGAACACCAGCAACGCTGCGACTCCGCTGACTACCCAGGACAAGCCATTGTTGACTTGCGACCTGTGGGAACACGCGTATTACGTTGACTACCGCAACGCGCGTCCAAAATATGTTGAAACATTCTGGAATCTGGCCAACTGGTCATTCGCATCTGCGAATTTCGAAGGCTGATTCTGAAAGCTGAAGTTTCAAGCTGACAATAGCCTGAAGTGCCAATTAAAACCGGCCCCTGTTTTTTCTAAACTGGGCCGGTTTTTTTTATTGGGTTGCCATTGCGGAGGTGGGCACCTGCATCACCTGGCCAACTCCGATTTTCTTTTTGGAAAACCAGTTGCGGTTCATTTCCAGCGCGAATCTTGCATTGCCCTTGGCACAGTGAACGTCACTGGTTCCTGCCGTCATGTGTTCAACGTTCAGAATTTTTCCCTGGTCATCCGCGAAAGCCACATCCAGATCAATCAATGTGTTTTTCATCCACATGCATTGAGTTTCGGCCCGCTTGAAAACAAAGAGCATGCCCGCGTTCTCGGCCAGTTTTTTCCGGTTCATCAAACCAATTTGTCGGCTTAAGTCCGTGTTGGCCAGTTCGACATTCAGCTTTTCTTCCCCAATGAGAACCTGCACCTGGGGCAGCGGACCCTGTACCGGACCGGCGGTGCCCGAAGCACAGGCAGAGGCGCCCAGCAAGGCGATCAGCAGGCCAAGCATGCCGGGAACAAGTCGTTTGGGGTATGGATCAAAGTACATGAAATCAGGGTCCTGTCAGAGAACTGAAAGAAGTTGGCGTTATTATACAGCTTGGCGCAATAAGGAATGCAATTTCATATTGCGAAATAATTGAGATAATTGTAGTGAAGGGATACACTAGAGTGTTCCTTCTAACACACCCCAGAAGCAGCGGAGAGACCATGTACCAACACATTAAGATTCCAGCAGTCGGCGAAAAAATCACGGTCAATAGTGATTACTCGCTGAACGTTCCAGATCAGCCCATCATCCCGTTCATCGAAGGCGATGGTACAGGTTTCGACATTACGCCCGTCATGATTGATGTGGTGGATGCTGCAGTGGCCAAAGCCTACGGCGGCAAGCGCAAAATCAGCTGGATGGAAATCTACGCAGGTGAGAAATCAACCAAGGTGTACGGCCCCGACATGTGGCTGCCAGAAGAGACTCTGGAAGTGCTGAAGGAATATGTGGTGTCTGTCAAAGGTCCGTTGACTACGCCGGTCGGTGGCGGTATTCGCTCCATCAACGTCGCTTTGCGCCAGCAACTTGACCTGTATGTGTGCTTGCGCCCCGTGCGTTATTTCACCGGCGTACCCAGCCCAGTGAAAGAACCCCATAAAACGGACATGGTGATTTTCCGTGAAAACTCGGAAGACATTTATGCCGGTATTGAGTACGAAGCAGAAACTGACAAAGCCAAGAAGCTGATCAAGTTTTTGCAGGAAGAATTGGGCGTCAGCAAAATTCGTTTCCCCGATACCTCCGGCATTGGCATCAAGCCAATTTCCAAGGAAGGCACCGAGCGCCTGTTCCGCAAAGCCATTCAGTACGCGATTGACAACAAAAAGCCTTCAGTGACCATCGTGCACAAAGGCAACATCATGAAGTACACCGAGGGCGCATTTGCGGCCTGGTCCTATGCATTGGCCAAGAATGAATTTGGCGCAGAGCTTCTGGATGGCGGCCCTTGGATGAAGATCAAGGCCCCACATGGCGACATCGTGATCAAAGACGTGATTGCTGATGCGTTCCTGCAGCAAATCCTGTTGCGTCCAGCTGAATACAGCGTGATTGCGACGATGAACCTGAACGGCGACTACATCTCTGATGCTCTGGCCGCGCAGGTTGGCGGTATCGGTATTGCCCCAGGCGCCAATTTGTCTGATTCGATCGCCATGTTTGAAGCCACCCATGGTACGGCACCCAAGTACGCAGGCAAGGACTACGTGAACCCTGGCTCACAAATCCTGTCTGCAGAAATGATGCTGCGCCACATGGGCTGGGTTGAAGCGGCTGATCTGATTATTTCCTCCATGGAAAAATCAATTGCGTCCAAGAAGGTCACCTATGACTTCGCCCGCCTGATGGAAGGTGCAACACAGGTGAGCTGTTCCGGTTTCGGCCAGGTCATGATCGATCACATGTAAGCACTGTTCAAGCATGTATGATGTTGAAAAAGCTCCTGTAAAGGGGCTTTTTTCATGTCTGGTCTTGCGTGGGTAGAACCAGCGTTCGACATTGCTCACACCAAGAAAAAAGCCGGCTTGGGGCCGGCTTTCTCCTTAATCGGTGGTTTGATTATTTTACTTATCAGGCGGCGCTGGTTGCGTCCATCGCGCAGATGTTTTGAGCCTGCTTGCCTTTTGGTCCATCCACGACCTCGAAAGTGACTTTCTGGCCTTCTTTCAGAGTTCGGAATCCAGATGCCTGGATTGCTGAAAAGTGGGCAAACAGTTCATCACTGCCTTGATCTGGAGTGATAAAACCAAAACCCTTTGCATCATTGAACCATTTTACGGTGCCGGTCGCCATCGCGAAACCTCCTTCAAAAAACTAATACTTCCATCGGAATGCACGAACTTTCCGACAACTCACCAGTCAGAACTGGCTTAGTCACTATTCTTTGATCAGTTTGGTTTGTGGTCAACAATACAATAGATACATTTTTTCAGGGTTTACCCCTTGTGTTGGCGCTAAATGTCCCCACTTGTGTCGATCTGGGCAAAAATGCCGCAAATGAACAACCCGGTTTACGTAAATTCAAGGGTGATGTTGCCTGAATTTTCAGAGAAAAATTCTAGCCGCAAATAAAGGCGGTGTAATGCTCCCTAATCCTTGTTGCGTGCCCCTTAGAAGTGATTACAATGAAGTTATGAGTTCGCAAAACAATCCAACAACAGTACTGGAATCGCAGACGCTTAAAGCGAAACTGCCACCCATGTATCAGGTCGTACTTTTGAACGACGATTACACTCCAATGGAGTTTGTCGTGATTGTTTTGCAGAAGTTTTTTGGAAAAGGAAGGGAACAGGCCACCCAGATCATGCTGAAAGTGCATCGTGAAGGGAAAGGCGTCTGCGGAGTTTATCCCAAGGACATCGCCTCGACCAAAGTCGAATTGGTATGCGGATTCGCAAAGCAGCATCAACACCCGCTGCAGTGCGTGATGGAGGAAACATGATTGCGCAAGAATTGGAAGTAAGTTTGCACATGGCCTTTGTTGACGCCCGTCAACAAAAGCATGAATTCATCACCGTGGAGCACCTGTTGCTGGCACTGCTTGACAACCCGTCAGCAGCAGAAGTACTTCGCTCCTGTTCCTGTGATGTGGAGGAGATCCGCAAGAATCTCCAAAATTTCATCAAAGACAACACCCCGGTGGTGTCAGGTCAGGACGAAGTGGACACACAGCCTACATTGGGCTTCCAGCGTGTCATCCAGCGCGCCATCATGCACGTGCAAAGCACGTCCAATGGCAAGAAGGAAGTCACTGGCGCCAATGTGCTGGTGGCCATTTTCGGTGAAAAAGATTCCCATGCGGTGTACTACCTCCACCAGCAGGGCATCACACGCCTCGACGTGGTGAATTACATTTCCCATGGCATTACAAAAACACCCCAGGCACCTGCCCCCAAACCTGAAAACGCTCAAAACGAAAATCAGGAACAAGAGGCTGAGGCACCCCAGGGTGTGGGTGACAAGCAGTCACCCTTGGATCAATACACCCAGAATTTGAATACGCTGGCCAAGGAAGGCAAGATCGACCCATTGATTGGTCGTGAGCAGGAAGTGGAGCGTGTAATTCAGGTTCTGTGCCGTCGCCGCAAGAACAACCCCCTCTTGGTGGGTGAAGCCGGGGTGGGCAAAACTGCGATCGCTGAAGGTTTGGCTTGGAGAATCGTCCAGGGTGACGTGCCTGAAATCTTGAGCAGTGCCCAGGTGCATTCGTTGGACATGGGTGCCCTGCTCGCAGGTACCAAGTATCGCGGCGATTTTGAACAGCGCCTGAAGGCTGTGCTGAAGCAGTTGAAAGCCAACCCGGATTCCGTGTTGTTCATTGATGAAATTCACACATTGATTGGTGCGGGTTCTGCCTCTGGCGGCACGCTGGATGCGTCCAACCTGCTCAAACCGGCCTTGTCATCCGGTCAGCTGAAGTGTATCGGTGCAACCACCTTCACTGAATACCGCGGTATTTTCGAAAAAGACCATGCGCTGTCTCGCCGCTTCCAGAAAATTGACGTGGCTGAACCAACAGTGGAGCAGACGATTGAAATTCTGCGCGGCCTGAAAAGCCGTTTCGAAGATCACCACGGTGTGAAGTATTCAAGTGCTGCAATTTCCGCAGCGGCCGAGTTGTCCGCCAAGTTCATCAACGACCGTCATTTGCCCGACAAGGCCATCGACGTGATCGATGAAGCGGGTGCAGCACAGCGCATTTTGCCGAAAAGCAAGCAGCGCAAGACCATTACCAAAGGCGACATTGAAGACATCGTGTCGAAAATTGCCCGTATTCCGCCGCAGTCAGTTAACACCGACGACCGCAACAAGCTGGCCACGCTCGACCGTGATCTGAAAGCCACCGTGTTCGGCCAAGACCCTGCCATTGAGGCGTTGGCCAATGCGATCAAGATGTCACGCGCAGGGCTGGGCAAGGCGGACAAGCCAATTGGTTCCTTCCTGTTCAGCGGCCCCACTGGTGTGGGTAAAACTGAGGTGGCCAAGCAGTTGGCCTTCATCCTTGGTATTGAAATGCTGCGTTTTGACATGTCGGAATACATGGAACGCCACGCGGTGTCTCGCCTGATCGGCGCCCCCCCGGGCTATGTCGGTTTTGACCAGGGTGGTTTGCTGACCGAGGCGATTACCAAGAAGCCGCACTGCGTGCTGTTGCTCGACGAAATTGAAAAAGCCCACCCGGACGTGTTCAACATCCTGTTGCAGGTGATGGACAACGGCACTTTGACCGACAACAATGGCCGCAAGGCAGACTTCCGCAACGTGATCATCATCATGACCACCAACGCGGGAGCTGAAGCCTTGACCAAGCGTGGAATCGGTTTCACGGAATCGAAGGTGCAGGGCGACGAGATGGAAGACATCAAGCGCATGTTCAGCCCGGAATTCCGCAACCGCCTTGATTCAGTGATTTCCTTCCGTGCACTGGATGAGCAAATCATTTTGCGCGTGGTCGACAAGTTCTTGATGGAACTGGAAGAGCAACTGCACCAGAAGAAAGTGGAAGCCGTGTTCACGGACGAGTTGCGCAAGCATCTGGCCAAGAAAGGCTTTGACCCACTGATGGGTGCACGCCCCATGCAGCGCCTGATTCAGGACACCATTCGCAAGGCCTTGGCCGATGAACTGTTGTTTGGCAAGCTGCTCAACGGTGGCCGTGTCACCGTGGATCATGATGCTGAAGCGGATCAGGTTTCATTGACCTTCGATGAAGGTGCAAATGGCCAGGTTTCGGAAAGTGGAACGGAAGTTGCGCTGGACTAAGCTGTCCTGATCTCTGTCAGTTGAAGAAATGACGCTTGGGCAAAATGAGACACACTGTCACATTTTGCCCAAACAACTCCGGTTTCTGCCTTTGTTTTTGGCTTGATACAAGGCTTGGTCAGCACTGGCCATGGTGCGTTCGATTGCTTCAAGTGGTGCAATATCGGAAATGCCTGCTGAAAATCCCACTTGGCTTTGCCCACCCAACCTGATTCGGTCGACGATTCGTTGCGCATCGCTTGCTGTGCAGTTAGGTAACAAGACAGCAAATTCTTCCCCGCCAATTCTGGCAATTAAATCGCCCGGCCTGAAGTTCATTCGAAGAATGGTTGCAAACTCTTTCAGGCGAGTGTCGCCTGCCTCGTGTCCATAAGTGTCGTTGTACTGTTTGAAATAATCAATGTCGATAATGGCTACACTGCCTTGCGACTGGTTCTCACGTCGCATTTTTCGCAGGTAGGCACCGCTCATGTCTTGCCATCCTCGTCGGTTTAAAAGCCCAGTGAGGGCGTCGGTGCGGGCTTGGTTGCCCAAGTGAAACAGCTCGCTGGCGAAACGTTTTCTCAGTCTGGATTGACGCCATAGAGTCAAGCCCACAAAGCCAACGGAGAAAAACAGCACGATCACTGTCAGGATGAGGTTGTTGCGTTGGAGCATATTCACCTTTTCGTCAGAAGCCAGTGCGCTTTTTTTCAACGCCGTGTTCAGCAGGCTTAATTCGATGAACCAGTGGTCCATGACAGAAGGATTTTGCTGATTTGGATTGTTGATCAACTGGTCAATTTGAATCAGGTGTTGGCGTAAAGCGTGTGCGTGAGCTGCGAGAGATCCAGGTTCATTCACTGCTTCTACCACCGCAAGCCTGGCAGCGAGCTGATTTAACAGTTCCTGTGGTGACTGATAACCGCGGGTTTCAAGACCAAGCTTGGTTTCATAGGTTCTCGCGTTGCCCAGATGTCTTAGGGCGGTGCTTTGAACGATCAGATCTTGTACGGTTACTTCAATAAGACGCCGCTTGGCCATGTCAGCCTGGATGTTGTTGGCCTGCTGAAAGTTGAAAACAGCCACCAAGGCCAGCATGCAGCACAGGGCAATCCAGAGGTAACGAATGGTACGTTCGGAGCAAGGCTGAAGTTGTTGAAGTATGCGTTGGCGAATTCCTTTGTGAACACAACCATCCAGCTCACTTACCCCTGAGTTCATTGCATTTCCTGATATCTACAATGACACTCAGTGGTGGGTGCGGGTGATTAGGTTCCTTTAGCGTGTGCCGGTGCTGCCGAAGCCACCGTCGCCTCGTTCGCTCGGCGTGAAATCGTTGACTACCTTGAAGTCGGCATGGGCCACTGGCAGGATCACCAATTGCGCAATCCGTTCCATGGGTTCAATGGTGACAGCCGTTTGGCTTCGGTTCCAGGCAGAAACCATCAGTGGGCCTTGGTAGTCAGAATCGATCAGCCCGACCAAATTGCCCAGCACCAAGCCTTTTTTGTGTCCAAGGCCTGATCGCGGCAAAATGGTGGCGCAGAAATTCGGGTCGCCGATGTACATGGAAATACCGGTGGGTACCAGTTCTGCCTGGCCTGGTTGCAAGGTCAGCGGTTCATTCAGGCATGCACGCAGGTCAATGCCCGCGCTGCCTGGGGTGCCATAGGCAGGCAGCTGGTCTTGCATGCGGGGGTCGAGTACTTTCAGTTCTACTTGGATTTTCATGGTTCTCTTTTGAGGTCAGGCGTGTTGGGCAAGGTGGACGAGTAGTGCTTGGGCAGACTGAAGTTTACTCATCTTCTCGAGACGGATTGGGGCTTCAGTGTGGCTATACAGGGTCAGTTCGCTAATGTCTGCTCCCAAAGCGTCTTGGGCCAGATTGCCAATGATGAAGTGTGCCTTTTTCTTGTCCAATTTGTGGCTTGCATACTGGTCCAGATTTTCTGTTTCGGCTGCAAAACCAACCACCAGCAATGGCTTATTGCGTTGCTGGGCCCGTTGTTGAGCCCATTGACCAACCTCGGCCAGAATATCGGGGTTCAGCTCAAATTCCATATCCAAACCGGCGGGCTGGCCTTCCTGTTTTTTCTGTTTCGATGCGCTGGGGTTTTTGATGCCGTAATCAGCCACAGCCGCCACGCCGATGAACAGGTCCGCTTGCTCCAGGTGGGTGAATACAGCTGCGTGCATTTGCTTTGCGGATTGCACAGGGTGCAGCCGCGCACCATAGGGGGCGGGCAGGGCAGTTGGACCGCTGACCAGTGTGACGTGTGCACCCATGAGCCAGGCTGCCTGAGCCAGGGCGTATCCCATTTTGCCGCTGGACCTGTTGGTGATTCCGCGAACCGGATCGATTGCTTCAAACGTGGGGCCAGCGGTCAGGAGAAGATTCTTGCCTGCCAGTGGTTTTGGATTGATGGCCCGAGCCAGTTCAAGCACAATTTCAAAGGGCTCCAGCATGCGTCCGCTGCCTACTTCGCCGCAGGCCTGTTCGCCGGCGGCAGGCCCAAACACATGGATACCGTCTGATTGCAAGCAAGCAATGTTGCGCTGTGTGGCCGGGTTGTTCCACATTTCCACATTCATGGCCGGCGCAACGGCCAAGGGGCAGTTGCGCGCCAATACCAGATTGTCGAGCAGATTGTCTGCAAAACCGTGGGCGTATTTGGCCAATGAGTTGGCAGTGCAAGGGGCAACCAGTAAAAAATCAGCCTGCCGGGAAATGTCGATATGCGGCATGCCCCGGTCGTTGTTTCCTGCGGGCCATTGCGACACATGCACGGGTTTGCCCGACAGGGCTTGAAAGGTCAGCGGGGCGATGAAACGGGTGGCCGATTCGGTCATGACCACCTGCACATCGCAACCTTGTTTGATGAGCAGGCGCACCAACTCCGCGGATTTGTAGGCGGCAATGCCACCGCAAACGCCCAGCACCACGCGAAGTTGATTCAAACCGGGAAGCTGGGGAAGTTCAACAGGGCGCATGGTGGTGGAGCCTCAGGCTTTTTTTGCGGGCGGGCTTTTGTTTTCCTTGTTGAAAAACAATTCGTCCACGATCAGGCCGACTGCGCCCATTGAGATGGCCACGTCTGCCACGTTGAAGGCAGGCCAGTGGTAGTTCTGAATGTAAAAATCAAGAAAGTCGATGACTGCGCCATGCAACAGGCGATCAATCAGGTTGCCCAAGGCACCGCCTAAAATACAGGCCAGGCAAAACATGGCAAATTTTCTGTGACTTGACGAGCGCATCATGAATACGATGACGATGGACGCGATCACTGCCACGCCTGACAGAAAGTGTTTTTGCCACCCTTCCTGATCGGCCAAAAAGCTGAAGGCAGCACCTGGGTTCAGCACATACACCAGGTTGAAATAGCTGGTGACTTCAATCACTGACCCCAGGTCAAGCTTGGCCTGTACCCAAAGCTTTGTGATTTGGTCGAGCACAATGATGATCAGCGAAAAGCCGATCCAGGGCAGGATCGACTTTTTGATCGCGGGCACATTGCCTGGTGTATTGGCTGGTGCCTTACTTGCCGCTTTGTTTCCTGATGACTCGGACTTGGGCGAGGCATTTTTTTTGGGTTGCTGGTTAGACATGGTTGCGCACCTCGCCTTCACCAAACAGGTTGCTCACACAACGGCCACACACACCGGGGTGTTGAGAATCGGCGCCTGTGTCGGGGCGCACATGCCAGCAGCGTTCGCATTTCTCGCCGCTTGCAGTGCCTACCTCGATTTTTTCAACATCTGCTTTTGAAATTGACACATTGGACACGATGAACAGGAACTTCAGATCGTCGCCCAAGCTTGCGGCGGCGGCATGAAGCTCTTCAGGCAAATGCAGGCTGACGGAACCCTGCAGCGATGAGCCGATCTTGCCCTCTGTGCGCAGGTTTTCCAGTTCCTTGACAACGCGGGCGCGCAAATCCAACAGGCCAGCCCATTTGCTGCTCAATGATTCCGCATTGGCCACAGCAGGTACTTTGTAAAACTCGTTACAGAAAATTGAGGCTTCCACATTGCCCATCACTTCACATGCTTCTTCGGCCGTGAAGCTGAGGATGGGCGCCATCAGGCGCAACAGTGCATGGGTGATGTGATACAGCGCGGTTTGGGCACTGCGTCGCGATTTTGAATCCACGCCCGTGGTGTACAGGCGATCTTTCAGCACATCGAGATAGAACGAGCCCAGGTCTTCAGAGCAGAAAATTTGAAGCTTGCTGACGATGGGGTGGAACTCATAACTTTGATAGTGCGCTTCACATTCGCTTTGCAACTTGCTGATCAAGGCAAGGGCATACTGATCGACCTCGGCCAGCTCGGCTGTGGGAACAGCCTGTGTTGCAAAGTCGAAGTCGGAAATATTGGCCAGCAAAAAACGCAATGTATTGCGAATGCGGCGGTAGCTTTCCACCACGCGCTTCAAAATTTCATCGGAAATGGTTAATTCACCGGAGTAATCGGTACTTGCGACCCACAGGCGCAAAATTTCAGCGCCCATCTTGTCGGTGACCTGCTGGGGCGCAATCACGTTGCCCACCGATTTGCTCATTTTCCGACCCTGACCGTCGACCACAAAACCATGGGTGAGCAGAGCCTTGTAAGGGGGCACGCCGTTGATCATGCAGCTGGTGAGCAAGCTGGAATGGAACCAGCCACGGTGCTGGTCTGAACCTTCGAGGTACAGGTCAGCCGGGAAATGGCTTTCATCGGCGTGGCTGCCGCGCAACACGGTTTCATGCGTGGTGCCGGAGTCGAACCAGACATCGAGTGTGTCGGGGTTCTTGACGTAGTGTTTGGCTTCCTCGCCAATCAATTCTTCAACGGTGACGTGCTGCCAGGCCTCGATGCCTTTTTGCTCGATCATCTGGGCAATGGTTTCGGTCAGTTCGGCTGTGCGCGGGTGCAGTTCACCGGTTTCGCGGTGCACCAGGAAGGCCATGGGCACGCCCCATTGGCGTTGGCGTGACAATGTCCAGTCCGGCCGGTTGGCAATCATGGCATGCAAACGGGCCTTGCCCCAGGCGGGGAAAAACTCGGTGGCTTCAACACCAGCAAGGGCCTTTTCACGCAAGGTGCCGGAACCGTCATTGGACTTCACGTCCATGCCCGCAAACCATTGCGAGGTGGCGCGGTAAATGATCGGCGTTTTGTGGCGCCAGCAGTGCATGTAGCTGTGACCAAACTTGACCTGCTTGACGAGTGAACCCACCTCGATCATTTTTTCAACAATCAGCGGGTTCGCCTTCCAGATGTGCTGGCCGCCAAAAAATGGCAATGAGTCGACATATTGGCCGTTGCCCATCACCGGGTTGATGATGTCGACGTCTTTCATGCCGTAGGCTTTGCTGGTCAAAAAGTCGTCCACGCCATACGCAGGTGAGCAATGCACAATGCCGGTACCCGCGTCGGTGCTGACATAGTTGGCCAGGTACACGGGGCTCAATCTGTCATAGAAGGGGTGGTGAAAGGCGATGCCCTCCAGTGATGCACCTGCGGCCGTGGCCAGTTCAGTGCCTTGAAGTTCATAGCTTTCCAGGCAGGGCTTCACACGTTCCTGGGCCAGCAACAAATACTTGCTGCCCACAGCCACGAGGCTGTAGACCAGCTCCGGGTGCATGTTCAAGGCCTGGTTTGCAGGCAGTGTCCATGGGGTTGTGGTCCAGATGACCAGTTGGCCTGGTTTAGCCTGCAGGGTTGCCAGCGGCACATTGAATGCTGTGGCCAGCTTGTCCAGCGTGGCTTCGTTGAAGGCAAACCCCACGTCCACGGCGATGTCTTGCTTGTCCTTGTATTCCACTTCCGCTTCAGCAAGCGCTGAGCCACAGTCGAAACACCAATTCACGGGTTTCAGACCCCGGAATACATAGCCCTTTTCCATGATTTTGCCCAAGGCGCGAAGTTCATCCGCCTCGTTGCCAAAGTTCATGGTTTTGTAGGGGTTGTCCCAATCGGCCAGCACGCCCAGACGGATGAAATCTTTCTTCTGGCGCTCAATTTGCTCGGTCGCATAGGCGCGGCTTTTTTCCTGAACTTCCAGGGTTGGGCGGCCCTTGCCGTGGGTTTTCTCGATCTGGATTTCAATCGGCATGCCGTGGCAGTCCCAGCCCGGCACATAGCGTGCATCGTAACCGGCCAGGCAGCGACACTTCACAATGATGTCTTTCAGAATCTTGTTAACCGCGTGGCCAATGTGAATGTCACCGTTGGCATAGGGTGGGCCGTCGTGCAGGACAAATTTGGGTTTGCCCGCTTTCGATTGGCGAATGGCCTTGTACAAGTCTTCCTTGCACCATTTTTCAACCCAGTTCGGTTCCCGGGCGGGCAGGTTGCCGCGCATGGGGAAGGGGGTGTCGGGCAGGTTCAGTGTGTTCTTGTAATCCATATCGGGTTAACAGCCTGTGTTTGAAATCTGGGGTTGGTTGGCGGCAAGCAGTGCCATGGCCTTTGCAGTGTCTTGGTGCATCTGGGTCACCATGGTGTCGAGCGAATCAAAGTGTTGTTCCGGGCGAATGTGGGCCAAGACCTCAATGCGCAACAGCTTGCTGTAGGCATTGCCTTGCCAGTCTGGAATAAAGGTTTCCAGCAAAATCTGATCGGATTCTTCCACGGTGGGGCGGACACCCATGCTGGCCACTGCCGGCAGGGGCTTCGCTTCCAAGCCATGTACCCACACTGCCAGAATGCCGGTCAGTGCGCTGGCTCGGCCGGTGATTTTCAGGTTCATGGTGGGAAAGCCCAACGTACGCCCCAGCTTTTTTCCGTGAATGATGTGCCCGGAATACACCAGGGGATGGCCGAGCATCTGGGTGGCTTTGGCCACATCACCCGCCTTCAGCGCGTCCCGAATGTTGGAGCTGGAAACCCGTGTGCCGTTGCTCTGAACTTCGGCGAGGTCGTTGACGACAAAGCCCTGTGCATCACTCAGTTGTTTGAGCAGTGCAAAATCTCCAGCGCGTTTTGCACCGAATCGAAAGTCGTCTCCAACCCACACCTGTTTGGCGTTTAACTGGTCGAGCAGTACGTTCTGGACAAAGGCCTGCGGGCTGAGTGCAGCCATGGTTTTGTCAAAGGGCAAAATGCACACCTGTTCAATCCCGCAGCGTTTCATTTCGATAACGCGGTCGCGCAGGGTGGAAATTCTGTCGAGCTTGAAGCTGCTACTGAAAAATTCCTTGGGGTGCGGGTGAAAGGTGACCACAGTGGGTACCAGTCCCTGCGCCCGCGCAACGGCAACAACGCGGCGGAACAACTCGGCATGGCCAGAGTGAACGCCATCGAAATTGCCAATGGTGAGCGCAGTGCCCTGTGTCAATGTGTGTGGCCGGGGGCGACGAATGATTTTCATACCGCGTGATTCGGCTCGTTAGTGGTTGCAAAACAACCGGTCATTATAAGGCCGGAATCATTAAAATTAAGGCTTTTTCGCCCGCACAGTGATAAACTCGCGCCATGCAAAATTCCACACCTTCCGTCGTCATTCTGATCTCGGGGCGGGGTTCAAACTTGAATGCCCTGATCGATCACGCCAAGCAGACCGGGGCTTACCAAATTCGCGCAGTCATTTCCAACCGCCCAGCAGCGGCTGGCCTTGCCTTGGCTCAAGCCGCCGGGCTGGACACTGCTGTTCTGGACCACACTGAATATGAAAGCCGGGAAGCCTTTGACGCAGCCTTGGCCGACCTCATTGACCGGTATCAGCCGGGCTGGTTGGTACTGGCCGGCTTCATGCGGGTGCTCACGGAAGGGTTTGTAAACAGGTACCTGGGTCGATTGGTGAATATTCATCCCTCGCTGCTGCCCGCGTTTCCGGGTTTGAAAACCCACCAGCAGGCCCTCGAGGCGGGGGTTCGGGTGCATGGTGTGACTGTTCATTTGGTCACCCCTGAGCTTGACCACGGTCCGATTGTGGACCAAGCCATGTTGCGGGTGTTGCCAGGCGACACAGCAGAAACACTGGCTGCCCGCGTGCTGGAGCTTGAGCATCAAATTTATCCCCGGGCCTTGTCTGCATTGGCCAGTGGGCGAATTAAATCAGTGAACGGAAGGCTTGAAGGTACTTTGACCTTGCCTTTGGTTCATGCAATTCAATAATCAGGAATTTCTATATGGCCGGGTCAACTAAAAATACCCCATTTCGCAAACCCACAGCACGTCGTGAAACCAAGGTCGAGCGCCAGGGCGCCCAGTCGCGTTACGGCTTGGTGAGCACGGTTGCACAGTTGATCGACTTGTTGGCCCAGTTTGAAGGCCCGGCTGACGCTGCCATTTCCCGCTTTTTCAAGGATCACCCGGAGTTGGGTGGGCGTGATCGCCCCATGGTGGCCGAGGCTGTGTATTGCTGGCTGCGCTACCGCTACCGCATTAACCACCTGGCACAAGCGGGCGAAGGCCCCTCAGTGGTTCGCCAGGCCAAGCTGGCCCTGTTGTGGTCGGGTGCGCCCGAGCAGATTTGGTCAGCAGGCAAGCAGGCTGACAACGAGTGGTTAAGCCGCGTGATCAATATTTCAGCCGATGATTTGGGCGTAGAAGCCCGAACCTGCCTGCCCGAGTGGTTTTACGTGAAGTTGGCCGAGCAGTTCGGCGAGGCACGCGCAGAATCGTTTTCACAGGCTGTGCTGAGCGCAGCCCCCCTTGATTTGCGGGTGAACACCGTGAAGGCCAGCACCACCGATTTGTTGGCGGCGCTCACCAATATGGGTATTCAAGTGAACCCGATCGAGGGTCTACCTGAAGGTTTGCGCGCAGTGGGCAAGCCCATTGTGGGCAAAACCGAGGTGTTTCAGGAAGGTTATTTCGAAGTGCAGGATGCAGGCAGCCAATGGGTTAGCCGCTTGGTGGCACCCCGCCGTGGCGACCTGGTGATTGATTTCTGCGCTGGTGCAGGCGGCAAAACCCTGGCCATTGGCGCCCAGATGAAGAACACTGGCCGCATCGTGGCGTTGGATACATCGGAGAAGCGCCTTGTGAAGTTCAAGCCCCGCGCGGCAAGGTCGGGTTTGAGCAACTTCTACACGATGGTCATCAACGATGAAGCCGATCCACGCCTGAACAAGTATTTTGGCAAGGCTGACCGCGTTGTCACCGATGTGCCTTGCAGCGGCATGGGCACCTTGAGGCGCAATCCGGATCTTAAATTTAGACAGAGCTTGCAGAGTCTGGCAGAATTGACCGCGAAGCAAAAATCCATCATTGAGCATGCAGCCAAGCTGGTTAAACCTGATGGGCGGCTTGTTTACATCACATGCAGTGTACTTCGTGACGAAAATGAAGACATTGTTAACGCATTTCTGGAAAGCAACCCCGAATTCCGGCTTCGCCGCTGGACCGAGGTGTTGAACCCCGGAGAGCGGCCTGTGAAGGCCAACACGACTGATGACATGCTTCGGTTGTGGCCGGAAGACGGTGAGTCTGACGGTTTTTTTGCAGCAGTGTTACAACGTTCCAAAGCCTGAACTGAATATAAATTCCAAATGTGTTTCGGGTTTGAAAGTACACTTGTACACTGAAAATATGATACGGCTCCTTCAGAAGCAAGACGAGATGGCCGTAACCTTTGAAAGACGACCTGTTGAGAGTTTGTGAATATGATTGAATTTCTGACCTCGGGAATTACCGGTGCATCCGTGCTCCAGATGGTGATTTATACCCTGATCGTAACCCACATCACGATTGTGGCAGTAACTGTGTATTTGCACCGTTGCCAAGCCCACCGTGCCTTGGAAGTGCACCCGGCACTGGCGCATTTTTTCCGCGCCTGGCTGTGGTTGACCACCGGCATGAGCACGCGTGCATGGGCTGCAATTCACCGCAAGCACCACGCCAAGTGCGAAACACCCGATGATCCACACAGCCCGCAAACCCGTGGCCTGAAAACCGTATTCTGGCGCGGTGCCGAGTTGTACCGTGCGGAGTCCAAGAACAAGGAAACCCTGGCCAAGTACAGCCACGGCACACCTGCCGACTTTCTGGAGTTCCAGGTGTACGAGCGTTTCCCATGGCAGGGCGTCGGTTTTACGCTGGTGCTGAGCTTCATCCTGTTTGGTTTTCCAGGAGTGAGCATTTGGGCCATTCAGATGTTGTGGATTCCCGTGTTGGCCGCTGGTGTCATCAATGGCATTGGCCACTACTGGGGTTACCGCAACTTTGATTGCCCGGACGCAAGCCGCAACATTTCCCCATTCGGTATCCTGATTGGTGGCGAAGAACTGCACAACAACCACCACACCCACGCCACTTCCGCCAAGTTGAGCAACAAGTGGTATGAGTTTGACATCGGCTGGATGTACATCAAGATTTTCAGTTTCCTGGGACTGGCCAAGGTCAAGAAAGTGGCTGAGTCGCCCAAGTTTTCATCAGAAAGCAAGCCCGTGCTGAGCCTCACTACTGTTCAAGCGGTTGTGAACCACCGCTATGATGTGATGGCCCGTTACGCCAGCTCCATGCGCAAGGCCTTCCGTTCAGAAGCGGGTGCTTTGAAGCAAAAAGCAGCCAATGCGCAGGAACGCAAGGTGTTGTCCAAAGGCACCAAGCTGTTGTCTATCGACGAAAGCAAGTTGTGCGATGTACAGCGTGCTGAATTGGCTCATCTGTGTGCGCAGTCCAAGGTGATCAACACCTTGGTGGAGATGCGTGCTGAGCTGCGTCAGATTTGGGAAAAAACCAATTTGAGCCGTGAGCAGATGCTGGTTCAGTTGCAAGCCTGGTGCGAGCGTGCTGAGCAAAGTGGCATTCGCTGGCTGGAAGACATGTCAATTCGCATTCGACGTTACGCGGCTTGATGCGCTGATTGCAGCTTAGGCTGACTAGAGAAACCGCTGGTTGCGACCGGCGGTTTTTTTTTGTTGGTCTTATTCAGATTTGCAGAAAGTCACTTGTTCTGCCTTGATCAAGGCGTATTTCCCTTTTTGATTCTGGCTTGGGTCATGCGAAACGCAATGGCGTATTCGCATCGATTGCTTGCGCAATCGCCCCGCGCGGGCTTTCGTGACGCAGATCTTGTTCGGTCTTCGTTACTCCTCATCTCGCCTTGGTCAAGGCTTGTTTCCCGTCCTCTTGATTCTGGCTTGGGTCATGCGAAACGCAAGGCGTCTTCGCATCGATTGCTTGCGCAATCGCCCCTCGCTGCGAATCCAGCCGGGAAGCCTTGCCCTGAATCGGCAAGATGATGCAGCAAACGAACACCTCCCAAGGCTGCGAACTTTCGCCAGTTAAGGGATGGTGACTGAGAGTTCCCTCAGGCTGTGAACTAGCACTGGTGGAGTTATTCTCACCAGCGGTTGCAAGTTGCCTTTCGTGCAAGCCGCACGTTGCAGGTGCACACTCTTCGAGTTTGCAAAGGCTGCATTGCCCTAGCACCGCCATTTAAGAAAGCCTGCCCGTTTTGAATTCACACGCAACGTTCGGCTGCAAGCCGACACCGTGTTCGGCCATGTGTTTTGCCGAACCAGGTGAGTCAGTGTGAATATCAAAAAAGGGAAATACAGGCTTTCGGCGGAAGAGGGTATGCGCCTTGTAAACGAAGAAGGGTTGTGCGCCTTGTAAACCAAGAAGGGTTGTGCGCCTTGTAAACCATGAAGGGTTGTGCGCTTTGCAAACGAAGAAGGGTTGTGCGCTTTGCAAACGAAGACGCGGTCTGTAAACAAAAGGGTCTTGCCTTGCATGCGGCGACATTGCAACAAAAAACCCGCTCTGAAATTCAGTAGCGGGTTTCTGTAGAAACAGCAAAAGTAATCGAGTTACTTCAGCTTGGTTTCTTTGTATGACACATGCTTACGAACCACTGGATCGTATTTCATGATTTCAATTTTCTCGGGCTTCGTACGCTTGTTCTTGGTCGTGGTGTAGAAATGACCAGTACCTGCAGAAGATTCGAGTTTGATTTTTTCGCGACCGCCTTTAGCCATGATTTACTCCTGCTTAGATTTCGCCACGTGCACGAAGATCAGCCAAAACGGAGTCGATACCGTTTTTGTCGATCGTGCGCAGTGCGTTGTTTGTTAGACGCAGGCGAACCCAGCGGTTTTCGCTTTCAACCCAGAACTTGCGTGACTGCAAGTTAGGCAAGAAACGACGTTTTGTTTTGTTGTTGGCGTGGGAAACTTTGTTTCCGACCATCGGGCGCTTACCCGTTACTTGACATACGCGAGCCATGATGACCCCAAAAAATTCAGCAAATTAGTGTATCAGCAAAATCACCCGGCGAAATGGAAAAGCCATGGATTTGCGGCGAAGTCCAAGATTGTAACCAATTGGGAAACTTTTGCCCAGCCCTTTTTGTTAAAAAGATCAAAAAGGTGGGCGATTGTTCAATCTTGTGGAAAAACTCAAAAAGGTGAGCGATTGTGGAGTCTGTATGAATATCCGCAGGTCGGACCTACAACGAGATGATCTACTAATTCTATATCAACCAGCGCCAAAGCGGCATGCAGTTCTCGGGTCAGGCGATCGTCTGCGCTACTGGGCGTGCAGCAATTGCTGGGGTGGTTGTGGGCCACCATGATGCGGGGGGCATTGGTGTAAATCGCGAATTTCAGGACTTCCCGTGGAAAAACAGCGGTTTTATTCACTGTACCGATCGACAATATTTTGTGATCCAGCACTTTTAATTGGCTGTCCAGCGCAATGGCCATGAAATTTTAAATGTCGCTCAGGCCGATCTGGACGCGCACAAACTGTTCAAATACATCGGGCGATGCCAGAAGGTGACTGGGCGTGTCTTGCAATTCATGGCTCAGGCAGCGCTTGGCCATTTCCAGGCAGGCACGCAACTGGGCGTACTTGGCCTCGCCCAAGCCCCGGATCTGGACCCAATCAGCCAACGATACGCGGTTCAGGTTATGCAGGCCCCCGAATTGGGTAATCATTTCCCGGGCCAGGTCGACCGCACTTTTTCCTGGCAAGCCGGTACGCAGGAAAATGGCCAGCAGTTCAGCATCGGAAAGGGCTTGTGCGCCTTGTTTGATCAGACGCTCACGCGGACGGTCGTGTTTGGGCCAGCTTTGAATGCTCATCATTGAAACCTGAAAAGCATTTAGGTAGCATGGGCCTGCACCACAGTTCCGTTGTGTCGACAGGCTGCCGTCGACTGCCGTTAGACATTCAAAGGCGTAGAATAGAGGCGTTTTTGAAATGATTTCAGGATGTTGACATGACCGACGCAGTACAGCCCAAGCCCGTGGTGAACGAATCTTCTTTTGTGACACTGCATTACCGCATTCGCCTGGCCGACAGCCAGCAGGTGATTGTGTCTACCTTTGAAGACAAGCCAGCCACCCTGTCCATTGGTGCCGGGCAATTGGCCGAGGGCCTTGAACGCTGCCTGTATGGCATGCAGGCAGGCCAGCGCGACACGTTCACTTTGCCTGCTGGCAGTGGATATGGTGACATCAACCCCGATTTGTATCGCCCTGTAACCAAGGCCCTGTTGTCGAAGTATGCCGAGGAAGGCACCACCTTCGAGCCAGGCGAGTTTGTGCACTTCCCCGCACCCGACGGTGGCCAGTTTGCAGGCACTGTGGTCGAGGAGCGCGAAGACGACATTTTGTTTGACTTTAACCACCCCCTGGCCGGCAAGGCACTGACTTTTGAAGTGCAGTTGATCGGGGTGTTGTGAGGTGAGTATGGAAATCAGCCTGGCCCAGCCGCGTGGTTTTTGCGCAGGTGTTGATCGTGCCATTGAAATTGTGGAACGCGCCTTGCAGCAGTTTGGTTCGCCAATTTATGTGAAGCATGAAATTGTTCACAACAAGACGGTGGTGGAAGATCTGCGCAACAAGGGCGCGATTTTTGTCGATGAACTGGAAGATGTGCCCACCGGTTCCACCGTGGTGTTTTCAGCACACGGTGTATCGCAAGATGTGCGCGCCCAGGCGGAAGGCTTGGGGCTGAAGGTGTTTGACGCCACTTGCCCACTGGTGACCAAGGTGCACGTGGAAGTGAGCAAAATGCGCGCGCAGGGTTGCGAGATCATCATGATTGGCCACGAAGGCCACCCCGAGGTGGAAGGCACCATGGGCCAGGTCAAGGATGGCATTTATCTGGTGGAAACCGAAGACGATGTGAGCAAGCTTCACATTGCTGACGGCACACAGTTGGCTTTTGTGACGCAGACCACCCTGAGTGTGGATGATGCATCCCGGGTGATTGCGGCGCTGAAAGCAAAATTCCCCGATATTCGTGAACCAAAGAAAGCCGACATCTGCTATGCCACCCAGAACCGTCAGGACGCAGTGAAGTTCATGGCCCGCCAGGTGCAGTTGGTGTTGGTGGTGGGCAGCCCAAGCAGTTCGAATTCTAACCGCTTGCGTGAGGTGGCTGAAAAGCTCGGCGTGCCAGCCAAGCTGATCGAGAATTCAGACAGTCTGGAGAAGCACTGGTTTGAGGGTGTTAAGCACATTGGGCTTACCGCTGGCGCATCTGCACCAGAACACCTGGTGCAAGGTGTGGTGAAACGCCTGAAAGAGTGGGGCGCATTGTCGGTGCGCAACCTCGAAGGTGTCGAGGAAAACATTGCATTCCCAATGCCCAAGGGTTTGAACCCGAGAGTTTGATCGTTCACCGGGCCAGCGCATGGCTGCGGTGTCTTCAGGCCGGCGTTTTCAGGTCGGTGATTTAAGACGGTAGTTTCGGGGTGGCCAGCACTTGGTCCACCCTGTTTCTGTCCACATCGACCACTTCAAAGCGCCAATCGTTCCAGTCAAACTTTTCTGTCTTTTTCGGAATCCGGCCCAGCGAGGCCAGCACGAAACCTCCCACGGTGTGGAAGTTCCCCAGGGCTTCCTGTGGCAAATCGCGAATCCCGAGCTTGATTTTCATTTCATCGATAGGCAGCAGGCCGTCCAGCAGCCAGGAGCCGTCTTCACGGCGCACCGCCAGAGATTCTTCGGGTGTGTCCATCATCGGCATCATGTCGCCCACCACGCTGGAAAGCACGTCATCAATCGTGACAATTCCTTCCGTCATGCCAAATTCGCTCACTACAAACGCGAAAGTTTTTTTCTGTTGCCGAAAGGTGCGTAGCAAATCAGCCAACGTCAGCGAAGCTGGAACAAACAGGGCGTTTTGAAGAGGAATTTCCGCGAAATCAATGTCGCCTTCCATGGCCGCCTGCAAGATGTCGTGGCTTTCTGCCACACCGATGACCTGTTGCAAACTGCCCTTGCAGATGGGCAGCATGGAATGGGGCGCTTCACGAAGCAGGCGCAGGTTGTCTTCGCGGGGGGCGTTCAAGTCGAGGTAAGCGATGTCGCTGACCGGTGTCATGACCGAAGCCAGTCTGCGGTCTTCAAGGCGCAGCACGTTGCTCATCAGGTGGCGTTCTTCCGGGGCCAGCATGCCGGTTTTTGCACCTTCGTCCAGAAAAGCCTGAATTTCTTCAATGGTGCTGACCGCAGGGGCTGCCTTGAAAGGGATGAAGCTGAGAACCAGGTCGGAACCTTTGGACAGCAAGGCAATGGCAGGGCTGAGCACTTTCAGGAAAATTGACATAAAGGGTGCGCAGAAAGCAGCCACCACTTCCGGGTTGGCGATGGCAAGCCGTTTCGGCACAATTTCACCAAAAATAATGGAGAAAGCTGTGACCAGTGCAATGGTGACCGCAAATGAAATGGTGTCGGCCCAGTCGGTCAGGGTCGGAAAATACAGATCGATGATGTACTGAAACGTGGCAGTTAATGCGGATTCACCATAAATCCCCATCAAGAGGGCCGCTGCGGTGATGCCGGTTTGGGTGGCGGCCAGCAGGCGACTGGGGTTGCCCATGATGTCCAAGGCAATGCCGGCATTGTGGTTGCCTGCATCGGCCATTGCTTGCAACTTGGAGCGTCGGCTGGACGCCAGGGCCATTTCCGAGAGCGCAAAAAAGCCGGAAACCAATATCAGTAGGACCAAAATCCAGAAGGCATTCATGTTGACTGTTCTTTTATTGAAGTGCGAGGCCAGAAGGCATGGTATTCAGTTTACCAAAGGCATGCCTGTTTGGGTTTTTCAGTGAATTGGGCAAAGCCGTGAGCTCGGTTACAATAAGCGGCTACGCGAACACTAAATGAAAGAACTGCCATGTCGATGACTGAAGCCTCCATTCCAGAAACTGAGCAAATCGTAGTTGCGGCACTGTACAAGTTTGTCAGTTTGCCCGATTTCGAAGACCTCAAACCCGCACTTGAAACAGTGTGTTTTGAAAATGGTGTGTTGGGTACGCTGCTGCTGGCCAAAGAAGGCATCAACGGCACGGTGAGTGCGCCTAGGGTTGGCATAGCAGCGCTGATGAACTACCTGTGGGCCGATTCCCGATTTGCGGACTTGGCACCCAAATATTCGGTCGCGCCTGAGCAGGCATTCACACGCATGAAAGTGAAGTTGAAGCGTGAAATCGTGACCATGGGCAAGGACGGGATTGACCCCAATCGCTTGGTGGGGCGATATGTAAAACCTGCCGACTGGAACGCCTTGATTCAAGACCCCGATACTCTGGTGATTGACACACGCAACAGCTATGAATATGCCATTGGTACATTTGAAGGGGCTGTTGATCCGGCCACGGCCACGTTTCGCCAGTTCCCGGAATGGATTGAAAAAAATCTGAAAAGTCTGCCTGCTGAAAAGCGCCCCAAGAAAATAGCAATGTTTTGCACCGGTGGCATTCGCTGTGAGAAATCCACGGCCTATATGCTGGAGCAGGGCTTTGACGAGGTCTATCACCTGGAGGGCGGCATCCTGAAGTACCTTGAGGAAGTGCCTCAGGAACAAAGCCTGTGGAAAGGCGAATGTTTCGTGTTTGACCAGCGTGTGTCGGTGACCCATGGTTTGCAGATTGGAACCTATGAGCTTTGCCACGCATGTCGCATGCCGATTACAGAAGAAGAAAAGCAAAGTGAGAAGTACATTCAGGGTGTGGGTTGCCCGCACTGTTACGACTCCTTGACTGAAGATCAAAAAAGCCGTTTTGGCGAACGTCAAAAACAGATCCAGTTGGCGAAAATGCGCAATGAAAAGCACATTGGCCGCAAGATGCCGCCCAAAGAAACTGGGGCTGAGGCGGACGCTGCCCGTCTGGCGCAGTGATTGCCGCTGAGGTTGTCAATGATGTTGCCAGCGAAGTTGCCAGTGAATGCGGAAAACGTGGACTGTGAGAACCCGGATTTGAACAACCTTGCCTTGACCGTACACCTGTTGGGTTTGCCTGTGTTGTACAGCTTTCGCCGTTGCCCCTATGCCATGCGCGCCCGCTTGGCCCTTGTTGCCGCGGGTGTGAAGGTTGAAATTCGCGAGTTGGTGCTGCGCGCCAAACCTGCACACATGCTGGAGATTTCACCCAAGGGCACAGTGCCGGTGTTGTGGTTGCAGGACGGTACTGTGATTGATGAAAGCCTGGATGTGATGCGCTGGGCAGTTTCGCAGAATTTCCCCAGCGATTGGCTGGTGCTGAATGACGCGCAACAGCATCAATGCGATGAATGGATTGCGCTACTGGATGGCGAGTTCAAGCGCAATTTGGACCGCTACAAGTACCCACACAGGTATCACACAGAGACCTACACATGTGACCCACTTGAACACCGGGCGGTGTGTGAAACCATACTTGCTCGTTGGAATGCCGTGCTCGAACAGAATGGACCTTTTCTGTTTGGTGGCAAACCCAGTTTTGCCGATTACGCCATTCTTCCTTTTGTACGTCAGTTTCGAATCGCCAACGAAGCGTGGTTTGATGGGATGTCCGGCTGCGACGCTTTAAAGGCTTGGCTGGGCGACTTTCTGATATCAAATTTACTGGAACAGGCCATGCCCAAGCTGAAGCCTTGGCAGCCTGGTGACGCACCGCTCACCTTTCCGGGTTAGAGAAAGCCCTCTACGATTTTCGGCCAAAGTTTCTATACACTCCAAAGTTACGCAACAGTAACATTGTCTTGCTGGGCTATGCTTAGCGCTCAAAAAAGACATTTCCCCCTATAAGAAGGACGAGACTCATGGCCGACAAAATTCTTGAATTTGTCCACACCTCCACAGGTAAACAAATTGCCGCCGCACTGGGTTTGCCAGTGCCCCCAATGCTCAAGCGTGCCAAGACTGGATATGCCGAGAAGTCACTTGCCAAGGCGAATGCCCTGGTAGGCGCAAGCGCGTTTGGTCCAGTGGCCACGGCAGTGGTGAAGGGTCTGGATGCCATGGGTGCGTCGATCAAGGTATCCGCTGATTTGGCCGGTTTGGATGGTATCAAGCAGGCTGCAGCCAAGGCCAAAGTAGATGTGTCTATTTCCCAGGCTGACAGTGGCGTTCCAGAAAATGTGTATGTGCTGGATGTAACTGCGGCTGCCAATGTGGCCGACTTGCGTTTGTTGTACGACTTTTTCAACCCGCGCCTGCGCAAAGTACCTTCCAACAGCCGCATCGTGGTGATTGGTCGCACGCGTGGCGATTCAAAAGACGGATTGGCTGAAACAGCTCAAGCTTCCTTGCCTGGCTTCATTCGCAGCTTGGCGAAAGAAAGCGGCAAGAATGGCACAACCGCCAATTTGATTCAGGTAAAAACTGGCGCAGAAAACGGCATTGAAGGCGCCTTGCGTTTCTTCCTGAGCCCGCATTCAGCATTTGTAACAGGCCAGGTGTTGCCTGTTGTTGGCGCACCCAAGGGTTTGAAAATTGCAGCGTTTTCCGAAAAGCCATTGACTGGCAAACTGGCTGTTGTCACCGGTGCCGCACGCGGTATTGGCGCAGCAATCGCCGAAGTATTGGCCCGTGAAGGCGCAACCGTGATTGGTGTGGATCGCCCCGCGGACGAAAGCGTTTTGGGTTCGACGATGAGCAGTATCGGTGGCATTGCCTGCCCCCTCGACATCACCGACGCAGACGCTGGCAAGAAGCTGGCCGCTGTGGCTGCTGAGAAAGGCGGCAAGATTGACATCATCGTTCACAACGCTGGCATTACCCGCGACAAGATGATGCGCAACATGGCTCCCCACCTGTGGGACATGGTGCTGGATGTGAACCTGGGCGCGATTGTTCGCTGCAACGACCAGTTGCTGGCCGGCGATGCGTTTGGTGTGAATGCGCGCATTGTGTGCATTTCATCCATCGGTGGCATTGCAGGCAACGTGGGTCAAACCAACTACGCCGCGACCAAGAGCGCCGTGATTGGCTACGTAGATGCCATGGCCAAACAACTGGAAGGCAAGGGCATTTCGATCAACGCGATTGCTCCGGGCTTCATCGAAACACAAATGACAGCTGCAATTCCGGTAGTGACTCGCGAAGTGGCGCGTCGTTTGTCCAGCTTGTCACAAGGAGGTTTGCCAGTGGACATTGCTGAGGCAGTGACCTTCATGGCCAGCCCATTGGCTGCTGGCGTAAACGGTGCCACCTTGCGTGTGTGCGGACAAAATCTGGTGGGCGCGTAATTTATTCATTCGATGAATATGGCGCTTGAAACTAAAAAAATATTTTGGAGAAACTTATGACACACGGTCGTCGCGTTGCCATTATTGGCGGTTCACGCATTCCATTTGCACGTTCAAACACAGCGTATATTGGCAAGTCCAACCAGGACATGCTGACTGCAGCATTCCGCGGTGTGGTGG